>NZ_JAYFSJ010000019.1:0-95386 GCF_039708975.1 Chromobacterium indicum | reverse complement strand
TGGTGGGCGTTGACGGAGTCGAACCGCCGACATTCTGCTTGTAAGGCAGACGCTCTACCAACTGAGCTAAACGCCCGATATCCGGGTACTGCTTCAAACTGTTGGCGGAGTGGACGGGACTCGAACCCGCGACCCCCGGCGTGACAGGCCGGTATTCTAACCAACTGAACTACCACTCCAACCGAAAGCTTTGGTGGGCGTTGACGGAGTCGAACCGCCGACATTCTGCTTGTAAGGCAGACGCTCTACCAACTGAGCTAAACGCCCGATATCCGGGTACTGCTTGAAACTGTTGGCGGAGTGGACGGGACTCGAACCCGCGACCCCCGGCGTGACAGGCCGGTATTCTAACCAACTGAACTACCACTCCAGCCGAAAACTTTGGTGGGCGTTGACGGAGTCGAACCGCCGACATTCTGCTTGTAAGGCAGACGCTCTACCAACTGAGCTAAACGCCCGATATTCGGGTACTGCTTGAAACTGTTGGCGGAGTGGACGGGACTCGAACCCGCGACCCCCGGCGTGACAGGCCGGTATTCTAACCAACTGAACTACCACTCCAACCGAAAACTTTGGTGGGCGTTGACGGAGTCGAACCGCCGACATTCTGCTTGTAAGGCAGACGCTCTACCAACTGAGCTAAACGCCCTGAATTCGTTTCGCTGCTTGCGTTTCAGCGAGGAGGCGAATTAAAGCACAGGGTTTAAGCTCGCGCAAGTGCTGGAGGTAAGTTTTTTTGCGGAAAGCGCCGATTTTGAATATTTGCTCCAATTTTTCGGCTTTTTGCCGGGTCTGCGGGTGACGGCTGCTTCGCGCCTCATGTATCATGCCGCGATTAGGTTTGACGGATGATTGTAAGAATGAAGCCGACCTTTCTCGATTTTGAGCAACCGATTGCCGAGCTCGAGAACAAAATTGAAGAGCTGCGTTTCGTGCAGGACGACTCCGTGCTGGATATCTCCGAAGAGATCGCCCGCCTGCAGAAGAAGAGCCTGGAACTGACCAAGACTCTATACGCAAAGCTGACGCCTTCGCAGATCGCGATGGTGGCTCGCCATCCGCAGCGCCCTTATACCTTGGATTACATCCAGGCCATCTTCACCGATTTCGAAGAGCTGCACGGCGACCGCGCGTTTGCCGACGATGCCGCCATCGTGGGCGGTCTGGCTCGTTTCAACGGCCAGTCGGTGATGGTGATCGGCCAACAGAAGGGCCGCGACACCAAGGAAAAGATTCGCCGCAACTTCGGCATGCCGCATCCGGAAGGCTATCGCAAGGCGCTGCGCCTGATGAAGCTGGCTGAGAAGTTTGGCATTCCGGTGTTCACCTTTGTCGATACCACCGGCGCCTGGCCGGGCATCGGCGCAGAGGAGCGCGGCCAGTCCGAGGCGATCGGCCGCAATCTGTACGAGATGACTCGCCTGCGCGTGCCCATCGTCGTCACCGTGATCGGCGAGGGCGGCTCCGGCGGCGCATTGGCCATCGCTGTCGGCGACAGCGTCAATATGCTGCAGTACGCCACTTATTCGGTGATTTCGCCGGAAGGCTGCGCCTCTATCCTGTGGAAGACCGCCGAGCGCGCGTCTGAAGCGGCTGAGGCGCTGGGCATCACCGCGCCGCGTCTGAAAACGCTGGGGCTGATCGACCGCGTGGTCACCGAGCCGGTGGGCGGCGCCCATCGCGACCATGCGCAGATGATGGCCACCTTGAAGCGCGTATTGCAGGACGAGATGAAAGACGTGCAATCCAAACCGATGGACGCGCTGCTGAAAGAGCGCTTCGATCGCCTGATGAGCTATGGCCGCTTCAAGGAAGACGCAGCCTGAGCTGGCGGACAGCCTGATCAAGCACTGGCCGGACGAATTGTCCGGCCTTTTCGCTTTTGAGGTCGGGCTTTCCGGCGGGCTGGACTCGGTGGCGCTGTTGTCGCTGCTGTGCGAGGCGCGCGAGCGGCGGCCGGCGCTCGCGCTGTCCGCCGTGCATGTCCATCATGGCTTGAGCCCCAACGCGGACGCGTGGGCTGAGCATTGCCGAGCCTTGTGCGACTCCCTGGGCGTGCCTTTGCGCATTGAGCGGGTGCAGGTGCGCGCCGGCGGCGGCGAAAGCGTCGAGGCGGCGGCGCGCGAGGCGCGCTACGCCGTCTACCGCGGCTCCTCGGCCGGCGTGATCGCGCTGGCCCATCATCAGGATGACCAAGCCGAAACCGTATTGCTGCAGCTGTTGCGCGGCGGCGGCGCGCGCGCGCTGGCGGCGATGCCGGCGCTGCGCGAACTGGCTCCGGGCAAGCGGCTGTGGCGGCCGCTGCTGGAGATTCCCCGCGCGCGGCTGGAGGCTTATGTCCGGGAGCGGGGGCTGTCCTGGGTCGACGACGAAAGCAATCTGGACACCCGCTATCGCCGCAATCTGCTGCGGCACGACATCCTGCCGCTGCTGGAGCGAGCGCTTCCCCATTACCGCAGCCATCTGGCGCGCGCGGCAATGCTGCAGGCGGATGCCGCGGCCATCCTGGACGAGGTGGCGCGCCAGGATCTGGGCGCCTGCCGGACCGAGAGCGGGCTGGATTGCGCGCGGCTGCTGGCGCTGTCCGCGCCGCGCCGGCGTCAGGTGTTGCTGGCCTGGCTGGAGGCGCTGGGCTGGCCGGCGCCGGAGCCGGGCGCCTTGCTGGAGTTCTTGCGGCAAGCTGAGCATGCGGACCAGGGCGCCAGCCCGGTTCTGACGTTGCCGCAGGGCTGTTTGTTGCGTTTTGCCGATACTGTGCAGGCCTGGCCTAAAGCACTGGATGAACCGCCAGCCTTCACGGCGTTGTTGTGGCGCGGCGGCGACGCTCAGCCGCTGCCGGAGTGGGGCGGCGAGCTGGCTTGGGAGTGGCGCGATCGCGGTTTGCCGGAGGCGTTGCTGGCGAGCGGCGCTAGTCTGGCGCCGAGGCGGGGCGGCGAGAAACTGTCCGCCCGGGTGGGACGCCGCGAGGTGAAGGACCTGTTTCGCGAGGCCGGGGTGCCGCCGTTGCTGCGCCGCCGCTGGCCGTTGCTGTACGGCGCGGATGGCGAACTGCTGGCGGTGCCGGGCATCGCCGTATCCCACCGTTTGGCGATGGAGGCCGGCTGGTGGCCGGCATGGCGTCCGGCCAGTCTCTGACCGATCGCCCGCGCAAAGGGCGCTTGCTCCCATTCTTCCTGTTTCCACCACTTTCGCGGGATGGCCGGCGAGCCGAAGCTCGATTCTGCGGCGGCGTGTTCATGTCCGCCGCGGCCTCTGCCTTGGTGTTTTTGCCGAGACGGCAATCCCGATGGGATATTTCTTGCTGCTTGTCGGGGGGCGTTGCCAGCAAATCCTCTGAGCCCAGGCGCGTTGTCGGCGGCGCTTAATCGTTAGGAGACTGCCATGCAACTGGATCGGGTCTATGCGCAGAGCGGCGTGAGTCCATCAAGCGCAAAATCGGCAAATCTTGCCGGCAAGAATCATGACAATGAATTCGCCAAATCGCTGGAGCAGGCCCGCCGGCAACTGGCCGGCAGCGCGCCGACCGTGCGGCCGCCGCCAGTTCACGATGGCCCGCTGAACGACGAGGATGTCAAATGGTTGCTGCCGTCGCGGGAGGGCGTCGCCTTGCATGGCGAGTATGTCCGCCAGTTGCTGGCGAGAGCATTGAGTCAGGCGGGCTTGCCTATGAATCCCCCGGTTCAGATCCCAGCGTGGAGAACGGAAAAGTAAAACTGTCCGGCTTGCGGCCGGATCTGGCGCGCATCGAACAGCTGTGCAATCAGAATCAGGAGCTGAACAGCGCCATTTGCAATTTGCACGCCGTGGCTGCCAGCGTGCCGGCAATGGATGAGTCTGGCGACTATATCCGAGACTGGTACCGGGCGCGCAACGACGCCGAGCGCATGGCTGTGTACCGTCATTACGCGTCTAGAATGCCTGCTCCGTCCAAGGTGGAAATCTCGCTGGGGGGCAGCGCTGTCAGCGTGAGCGTCAATGGCGAGGCGATGCCGCGGATGGCGGCTTAGAGCCGCTAACAAAACCCCTGATCCTGCGTTACGCCTCCTTGTCGTACGACTGGTACTGCCTGCGTCGGCGTGCCTTGGCTCAGGTCCTCTGCGAGGCTTTGTTAGCGGCTATTAGATCGAAAAAGCAAAACAGGCCGGGTTGTCCCGGCCTGTTTTGCTTGGACGAGGTCGAGGATTACAGATCGACCTGCATCGTCACCGCCACGCTGCGCGGCGCGCCCAGGTTGTAGCGCACGGTGTCCGCCGCATTGACCTTGTACGAGCTCGGGATGCGATAGCTGGTGCTGAACATATTGCTGAGGTTCAGCTTCAGCGTCGGATTCTTCAGCATGCCCATATTGCCGAAGCGGTAGCCGGCGTCCAGATCCACCGTCGTGTATTCCGGCACCACCTCGTCGTTGACCAGAGTGGCGAACTGCTTGCCGGTGTGCTTGACGTCGGTGCGGACATACCAGGCGCCCGGCGAATACTGCAGCGACAGCGCGGCCATCCAGCGCGGGGTCATCGGGAAGTCGTTGCCCTGGGTTTGCAGCAGGGTGTTGTTGCCGGACGCGTCCTTCCAGTTCAGGTTGTTCTGGATTTCGCTGTGGTTGCTGGTGAAGGAGGCGTAAGCGCTCCAGCCCTTGACCGGCACGGTGCCCAGCTCGATTTCGCCGCCCCAGGTATGCACGCCGCCGGCGTTGATGTTCACCGATTTCAGCGTCACCGGGTCATATGAATTGGCCTGGCGGTTGCTGAAGTCCACGTTGAACAGCGAGCCGCTCAGCGTCAGGATGTCGCCCTGCCAGCGGTAGCCCAGGTCGGTGTTGACCGAGGTTTCCGGCACCACGTCGTTGGTCATCGCCACCTGGCCGTTGATCACCTGCACATTGCCGTTGCTGCTGCTGTAGGCGTAGTTGGGCACCGCGCGGTAGTTCTTGGTGATGTTGAAGAACACCTGCTGCTTGGGCGTCAGGTAGTAGCGCATGCCGAAGCTGGGCAGGGTCTCGCGGTAGGTTTTGTTGATGGTGTAGTCGTAGGCCGCCGCGCAGGTCTTGCTGGAGGCACCGCAGCCGTCGTTGGCGTGGTTGGTGAACTCGCGCTTGATCTGCGGCGTGCGCAGGCCGGCGTTGATGCCGAGGCGGTCGTCCAGGAAGTTGAAGGTGCCGATGGCGAACAGCTGGGTGGCGGTGCTGACGGTTTCCCAGTCGCGGTACTGGTATTGGCTGCCATCGGGGCGGGTGACCAGGTTGGACTGCATCCACGGGTCCTGCGGGCTGCCGTCGGCGTTGGTCAGGCTTTCCGGCCCGGTCTGGACGTGCTGGGCGCGCTCGTACCATACGCCGGCCTGCAGCAGGTGGTTGCCCAGGCTCTGCTCCATGGTGACGGTGATGCCGGGGCGGCGGGTGCGGGTGATGCTGCTGCCGTTGACCACGATGGTGTCCAGGGTGTCGCCGTCGCCGTTCAAGTCCTTGGCCGCGGTGTCGGTATGGGTGGACTTGTTCAGGAAGGCGCTTTCGGACTGGGTTTGCTGGCTGGTGGCGCCGCCGTAGCCGTACCAGAAGTAAGGCTGGATCTTGACGCGGGTGTCGGGGCCCAGCTTCAGCACGGCGTCCACCTTGGCGATCACGTTCTCGAACGGGTTTTGCTGCAGCTGATAATAGGCGGGGGTCGGCCCGGTCTCCTTCTGCGCGGTGCCGTTCTTCGGCGTCAGATGCCCCGGGGCGAAGCTGGTGGAGTAGTCGTAGCCATAGCCGGTCTGTTGCAGCTGCTGCAGCGTCGGGGTGCCGAAAGCGTTGCCGATCTGGCGGTTGTACAGCAGGGACGCGTTGATGTAGCCGCCGCTGAAGTCGTAGCGGATGCCGGTGTCGACGTGATCGCGCTTCATGCCGCCGGCGCCTTTCCACTTGTCGGTTTCGCTGTGCGAATAACTGGCGAAGGCGCGGGCCTTGCCGTCGGCGAACAGGCCGGTGTCGCCGCGGATGTAAGTGCGCTGCAGGCTGTTGCTGCCCAGGCTCTGGGCGAAGCGCACGCGGCGCTCTTTTTCCGGATCGCAGGTGACGAAGCTCATATTGCCGCCGCTGGCGCCCATGTGCGGCGCGTCGGTGTCGCTGGAGCCCTGGGTGACCGAGCCCTGGCACAGGTTTTCCAGGTCGACGAATTCCTGCGGATAGACGTTGTAGCTGCCGGAGTCATTGACCGGCACGCCGTTGATGGTGACGCCGATCTGGTCGGAGTTGAAGCCGCGGATGGTCAGCGCGCCGCCGAACATGCCGGTGTTGTCCTGGCTGGACGCGTTGACGCCGGGCAGCATGTTGATGCCCTGGTAGATGTTGGAGGTCGGGCTTTGTTTTTCCAGCGCGGCCTTGCTGACGTCGCTGCGCGCGCGCGCGCCTTCCTGTTGCTGCAGCAAGCCCACGCCCAGCTTGTCGCCGGCGCCGGTGATGGTGACAGTTTGCAGCTGGGTTTCCTCCGCGAGCGCCGCCTGGCTGGCCAGGGCCGCGAGCACGGCCAGGGTCAAGGGGCGCAAGTATGCCTTCTTATCCATTTCATTTCCTGAGATGTAGAAAAACCAATTTTTAGTTCTGATGCATTTTTCATGCGCAGCAGCGGGCCTGCCGTCAGGCATGGTCAATTGCATGGCAAACCAAGTGGATGACTTGGGCGAGGCGGAGGGCGGGGCCTTGTCCTGGCTGGAGAATTTCGCATCCATGAGCACGGCTGCAAACGCGTGGCGTCTAGGCGCGCTCATGTCTGGAAAATGACCAGTCTGGATTAGTTCGGCTTGGAATTATTTTTAAGCGGCAAATTTAGTCTATTGTCATTTCGATTTCAATAAACAAATATTGCAAAAAGAATAAAGAAATATGTCTTTGAGTGAAGCTTAAGGCGAGGAAATCAGGCTGAATCGGGGTAGGAAAGGCAGGAAGTCGGGCGAGTTTTAATGAGTCGCAAAGCCGGCGGGGAGATGGAGGGGGAATTTATATGGCATTATTTTTTTATCATGCCCGCTCGACGCGCCGTATTTCACCGAAGCGCTGAGACGCGGCGCGAGCTGCTGCGGGACGAGAACTTGACGCTGTTGGCAAGCCCTCGCCGAGACGCAGAGCCAGAGCGCGCCGCCGCAGGCAGTGCCCGCGTGCGGCAGAGAGGCGCAACGCAGGCTGAGGGGTTTTATCTGCGGTTCTTAAGAGAGCGGCAGTTGAGCGATGTCCTGCTCATCCAGCAGCAGGTAGCCGCCGCGGTCGCCATGCCAGTCCTGGATCACCCAGCGGCTGGACGCGTCGTGAAGGTGATGGGCGGGCCGATGGGTGTGGCCATGGATCAGCGTCGGCCAGTCATGGGCGGCCAGCAGTTCGCGCACCGCGGTCTCGGTGACATCGGAGATGGCGGTCAGGCCGGTTTGCTGCTTGTTCATCTCGCTTTGCGCGCGGGCATGGCGGGCGATGGCGTGGCGCTCGGCCAGCGGCTTGGCCAGCATCGCCTGCTGCCACTGCGGGTTGCGGCTCATCGCGCGGAACTGCTGGTAGGCTGCGTCGTCGGTGCACAGCGCGTCGCCGTGGCTGAGCAGGATGCGCCGGCCGTACGCCTCGATCAGCGTCGGGTCGTCCAGCAGCCTGGCGCCGCTGCGGGCTTCGAAGCCGGCGCCCAGCAGGAAGTCGCGGTTGCCGCGCATCACGTACAGCGGCGTGTCGGCGGCGAAGGCGCGCATCGCGGCCAGCGGCGCTTCCAGGTAGGGGGAGTCGTCGTCGTCTCCCACCCAGTATTCGAACAGGTCTCCCAGGATGTACAGCGCCGCGATCCGGCCGCGCCAGGCGGCGAGCGTGTCCAGGAACAGCTGGTTGAGCGCCGGGGTGTCGTCGGCGAGGTGCAGGTCGGAAATGAAATGAATGGCCATGGCAGCTGGGGTATCCGGGGAAAGACAAAGCCGGGGCTGGGCCCCGGCTGGATTTTGCGAGCGGACGCTTAGATGACTTCCGCCTTTTGGAGCACGATGGGCTCAACCGGCACATCCTGATGCATGCCGCTGCGGCCGGTGCGGACGGTCTTGATGCGATCCACCACGTCCTGGCCGGCTACTACCTGGCCGAATACCGCGTAGCCCCAGCCCTGGGAGCTTTCGGACTTGAAGTCCAGGAAATCGTTGTCGGAGACGTTGATGAAGAACTGGGCCGACGCCGAGTGCGGGTCCATGGTGCGGGCCATGGCGACGGTGTAGGTCTTGTTGGACAGGCCGTTGTTGGCCTCGTTCTGGATCGGGTCCCGGGTGGGCTTCTGGTTCATGTCGGCGTCGAAACCGCCGCCCTGGATCATGAAGCCGTTGATCACGCGGTGGAAGATGGTGCCGTCGTAGTGGCCGCTCTTCACGTACTCTTCGAAGTTGGCGGCGGTTTTCGGCGCCTTCTCGTGGTCCAGTTCCAGGGTGATTTCACCGAAGTTGGTCGTCAGTTTGATCATTGCGTTTTCCTTTGCGCTGCAGCCGCGGACGGCCTTACGGTTTGATGGTGACTTTTTGGATGATGACCGGCTCGAACGGCACGTCCTGCATGCCGTTCATGCTGCCGGTGCGAAGCTTGGCGATGCGGTTGACCACATCCATGCCCTTGGTGACTTTGCCGAACACGGCGTAGCCCGCGCCCTGCGGCGTCGGCGAACTGTAATTGAGGAAGTCGTTGCCGGCGACGTTGATGAAGAACTGCGCGGTGGCGGAGTTTGGATCCGAGGTGCGGGCCATCGCGATGGTGCCGACGTCGTTCTTCAGGCCGTTATTGGCCTCGTTAGCGATCGGCGCGCGGGTCGGCTTCTGGTTGAGCTTGGCGTCGAAACCGCCGCCCTGGATCATGAAGCCGTCGATCACGCGGTGGAACACGGTGCCGTTGTAGTGGCCGGCCTTGGCGTAGGCGACGAAATTGGCGACGGACTTGGGGGCCTTGGCCGAATCCAGCGCGATTTCGATATTGCCCTTGTTGGTGACCATCTCCGCCACCGGGGCGGCGAAGGCGAGTGCGGGCAGGGCAGCGAGGGCCAGGCAGCTGATCAGTTTCTTCATCGTTGAATGGCTTTGCGGGCTTGTGGGACAGGGCGCTGATTCTAGCATAGCCGCCCGCGGCGGAGGCAGACGCCGTAGCGCGGCGGCGGGTTCGCAATGCTTAACAAAGATATGTTTTTCTCTTGCGGCGAGTGGATTTCGAGCTTAGACTCCACCCCCTAAAAGATGCAAGCACTATCTTTTTATTCTGTTTGCATGATGCGCCGGCCCGTCCGGCGCGATTCATTTCAGGAATTCAAAATACAATGCAAGCCGCACCCCGCTCCCTGAGTCTGTTGTCCGTTTCCATCGCCGCCTTGTTCGCCGCCGCGCCCGCCGCGCAGGCCGCCGGTTTCCAATTGACCGAGCAAAGCGCGCTCGGCATGGGCCGCGCCTACGCCGGCGCCGGCCTGGCCGGCGACGACCTGTCAGCCGTGTTCTACAACCCGGCCGGCATGACCCTGCTGTCGGGCACCCGCGTGCAAGGCGGTTTCACCTACGCCGAGATCGACGCGCCGTTCAATGGCAGCAATACAATCAAGGACTCGCCCGATCCGCGTCTGAATGGCACTTATTCCGCCAACGACAACGGCCGAGCGCCGGGCGAACTGATTCCCAACGCCTACCTGACCCATCAGATCAGCGACAAGTTGTACGCCGGCATCGGCATCACCACGCCGTTCGGCCTGGGCGCGCGCTACAGCGACAACTGGGGCGGCCGCGACAACGGCATCTCCAGCTCCATCAAGACCGTGGACATCAACCCGTCGCTGGCCTACAAGTTGGACGATCGCTGGAGCTTCGGCGCCGGCGTGTCGGCGCAATACGCGCAGGCCGATCTGAAGAAGGGCGCCTACCTGCCGGGCGCCACCGGCGAGCTGAAGGCCGACAGCTGGGGCTTCGGCTACAACCTGGGCGTGATGTACTCGTTCAACCAGGATAGCCGCGTCGGCCTGTCCTACCGCTCCAAGATCCACCACAAGGCGGAAGGCGATTACACCAACTCCGGTTTTCCGACAGCCGGCCCGCTGGCACCGCTGGGCCTGAAGCTGAACGGCACCTTCGCCGGTTCCGCCGAAGTGACCGCTCCCGAATCGCTGCTGCTGAGCGGCTACAGCAAGCTGAACAGCAAGTTCGCCGTCGGCGCCACCGCGCGCTGGACCCGCTGGAGCCGTTTCGACCAGCTGGTGGTAAAGGGTAGCCCGGCGGTTGGTCCCATCGATACCACCACCCGCATTCCCAATAACTGGAAGAACAGCTGGATGTTCTCGGTCGGCGGCGATTACTTCTATAGCGACGCGCTGACGCTGCGCAGCGGCCTGGGCTATGAAACCACGCCGGTGCCGAGCGCGCAGGACCGCAACGCGCTGATCCCGGACGCCAACCGCCTGTGGCTGAGCCTGGGTGCCAGCTACAAGATCAACAAGCAGGCCCGCGTCGATGTCGGCTACGCCTATCTGCGCGCGCTGGGCGACAAGAAAATCGACAACACGACCCATAGCCCGTTTGGAACGTCGAGCCGTCTGCAGGGCGAGTATTCGTCCATCACCGGCCACCTGCTCGGCGTGCAGATGCAGTACCGCTTCTGATATCCGTCTGGATATGGGAAAAGGCGCGGCTTAGGCCGCGCCTTTTTTTGTGGCTGGATCAGATCTGGAATTCCAGGCAGTCGTCCAGCACTTGCACTCGGCGCTGCTGTGGCTCCATGCCGAACAGCTCCATCCGGGACAGCGGCGGCGAATAG
Source organism: Chromobacterium indicum (assembly GCF_039708975.1). Lineage (NCBI taxonomy): Bacteria > Pseudomonadati > Pseudomonadota > Betaproteobacteria > Neisseriales > Chromobacteriaceae > Chromobacterium > Chromobacterium indicum. The sequence goes on along the minus strand of NZ_JAYFSJ010000019.1, from coordinate 84,627 downwards.
AGATGCAGGGTGACCAGATCTCCGCCATCGGCTTGCAGATTGGCCACCTGGTGGATGTCCAGATGGCCGTTGATCACCAGGCTGCCGGCCGCCAGTTCCCGGGTCTCGCGCGCGGCCAACTGGCCGGAGAGCGTGGTTTCGAACACGGTTTCGGTGGCGACGCCTTCTATCACCCGCACGCCGCACAAGCTGCCCTTGTGGTTGTGGATCTGGCTGCGCTGGCCGTCGCGCCAGCACAGCAGCAGCAGCTCGCAATGCTCGTCGCGGTAGATGCGGTTGCGGCAGTAGCGCGCGTCGTCGAAGCGGCGGAACGGCGCGAGATCATCCGGGGTGGGGCGCAGCGCGCGGTGGAATTGAAGAATCTGTTCCTGGTTCAGGCTGCCGGAATAGAGCGACAGCTGCCGCAGCGACGCGGCCAGGTTGGGGCTGCAGGCATCGAACGGCGGACAGTCGGGGAACGCTTCCATCGATTTCTCCTTGATCTCTGAGCGTGGCGCGGCGGTTATTGTCGGTAATATCGAGCCGTTTTCTTATATTGTTTTCAGCATAAACCATCTGGAAAACAGATTGCCGCCATATACCGGTATAGCTGCGGCGGCATGGAGAATAGACGGACAGAAATGTCAGAGAGTTTCAGGGCAGGGAGGACAAGGGCAGCTTCATGGTCTGCTTGATCGCGTTGAGCACGATGGTGGATTTCACGCTGCGCACCAGCGACAGCTGCATCAGCTTGTTCATCACGAAGGCCGACAGCGACGGCAGGTCCGGCACCACGATGCGCAGCAGATAGTCGGCCTCGCCGGCCGCCGCGTAGCATTCCAGCACCTCAGGCAGATTGTCGATGGACTGGGCGAAATCCAGCAGCGCGGCCTCGTTGTGCCGCTCTAGGCTGACGTTGGCGAAGGCCATCACCGACAAGCCGACATGCTCGGGATTGAGCGCGACCTGATAGCCTTGGATCACCCCGTTCTGTTCCATGCGCTGGATGCGGCGGCCGATCTGGGAGGCGGACAGCGGAATGTCCTGAGCCAGCTTCTGATGGGTGGCGCGGGCATCCTGCTGCAACAGGTGCAGGATCTGCAGGTCGAAGCGGTCTAATTCAATTTTGCGCATTTCATGCAACTTATGACGTTTGATGCGGCAAGTATGCAAAATTTACGGCAAAACAGCAAACAATGCGGTCTTCCCGCATGGCGGCCGGGCTAAACTAGAGTAAATCGCCAAATTCTACGGAGCCCAGCAATGAACGACCGCGCCGACTTTGTGGTGCCCGACATCACCACCCGAAAAAATGTCGGATTGAGCCACGACGCCAACGACTTCACCCTGCCGCAGCCGCTGGATCGCTACAGTGCGGAAGATCACGCCACCTGGGCCACGTTGTACCAGCGCCAATGCAAACTGTTGCCCGGCCGCGCCTGCGACGAGTTTCTGGAAGGCCTGGAGCGCCTGGAAGTGGACGCGGACCGGGTGCCGGACTTCAACAAGCTCAATGAGAAGCTGATGGCCGCCACCGGCTGGAAGATCGTCGCGGTGCCGGGCCTGATTCCGGACGACGTGTTCTTCGAGCACCTGGCCAACCGCCGCTTCCCGGTCACCTGGTGGCTGCGCGAGCCGCACCAGCTCGACTACCTGCAGGAGCCGGACGTGTTCCACGACCTGTTCGGCCACGTGCCCTTGCTGATCAATCCGGTGTTCGCCGACTACCTGGAGGCCTACGGCAAGGGCGGGGTGAAGGCCAAGGCGCTGGGCGCGCTGCCGATGCTGGCGCGGCTGTACTGGTACACGGTGGAGTTCGGCCTGATCCAGACTCCGGCCGGCATGCGCATCTACGGCGCGGGCATCCTGTCCAGCAAGTCGGAATCGATCTACTGCCTGGAGAGCGCGAGTCCCAATCGCGTCGGTTTCGACCTGATGCGCATCATGAATACGCGCTACCGGATCGACACCTTCCAGAAAACCTACTTCGTCATCGACAGCTTCAAGCAGCTGTTCGACGCCACCGCGCCGGATTTCACGCCGCTATACCGGCAACTGGCCGACGCGCAGCCGTGGGGAGCAGGCGACATCGCGCCGGACGACGCGGTGGTCACCCGCGGCGACCGCCAGGGCTGGGCGGAGACCGACGACGTCTGAAGTATTGGCAGGCGAGCACTGCGAGACCCGGCGATGCCGGGTCTTTTCACATCTAGTGGAGGCTGCCGCCGCTGAGCGCGAGGTCGCGTTCGCGCGTCACGGACAGCGCCACCGCCAGCCGCAGCGCCGCCACGCAGTCGTCCAGCGTCAGGCTGAACGCGCCGGGGTGCCGGATCGCCTGTTCCGGCAGGAAGGGCAGATGGATGAAGCCGCCGCGCAAGCCGCCGCGGTGCAGCAGGCCGTACATCACGTGGTTGCAGACGAAGGTGCCCGCGCTTTGCGACACGGTGGCGGGCAGGCCCCGCTCCCGTAGTGCGGCGACGATGGCCTTGATCGGCAGTGTGGAAAAGTAGGCGGCGGGGCCGTCCTCGACAATCGGCTGGTCTATCGGCTGCCGGCCGGCGTTGTCGGGAAAGCGGGCGTCGTCGATATTGATCGCCACTCGCTCCACCGCGATGTCGGGTCGTCCGCCCGCCTGGCCCACGGCGATGGCGATGTCGGGTTGCAGCGCGTCAAGCTCGCGGTAGAGCGAGTCCAGGGCCGAGCCGAACGCGCAGGGCAGCAGCCGCGCGTGCACGCGCGCGCCGGCGATGGTCTCGCCATCCAGGCGACGCGCGGCCTCCCAGGACGGATTGATGGTTTCGCCGCCGAAAGGCTCGAAGCCGGTCAGCAAGACGGTTTTCATACGGTCATTTCCTCAGCGGAACATCAGCCAGTCCAACAATACGGCATTCACTGCCAGCAAGGCCAGCGCGGTGGGAAATTGGGCCTTGATCACCGCGTTGCGGTCCGGCAGCTCCAGCAATGCCGCCGGCACGATGTTGAAATTGGCGGCCATCGGCGTCATCAGCGTGCCGCAATAGCCGGAGAACATGCCGATGGCCGCCATCACAGCCGGGTCGCCGTGATGGGTGCCCACCAGGAAGGGCAGGCCGATGCCGGCGGTCATCACCGGGAAGGCGGCGAAAGCGTTGCCCATGATCACCGTGAACAAGGCCATTCCCAGAACATAGGTCAGCACTGCCAGCCAGCGGATATCCAGCGGCAGGTAATGCGCCGAGAGGTGGGCGATGGCTTTGCCGACGCCGGCGTCGGCGAACATCAGGCCCAGCAGGGCCAGCACCTGAGGCAGCAGGAAGGCCCAGCCCACATTGTCCAGCAGGCGGCGGGTTTCCCGCACCGCCTGCAGCGGCGCTTCCCGGGTGAGCCGGCAGGCCAGCGCGGTGGAAGCCAGGCAGGCGATGCCCAGCGCCACGATGGTGACGTTCTTGGGATCAAGCAGGGGCGTGTCGGATGCGGGAAGGCTGCGGGCGAGCAGGCTTAGCAAAATCGTCAGCAGAGGCAGCAGCAGAGAGGGCAGGAAGATGCGGTTGCCCAGCCGCCGCAGGCTGTCCTGCAGGCGCTCCGGCGACAGCGCCTCATGCCGGCCCGGGGCCAGCCGCCCCAGTCCGGCGAGCAGCACCATGGCCAGCACTGTCGCGCCGGCCAGCGCCGGAGGCAGCCAGTCGCCGGCGATGAACAGCAGGCCGAACAAGCCCCAGAAGGCCGCGCTGCCCAGGCGTCGCGGGTGATGCGGATCGCGCAGCGTCATGCCCGCCGCCAGCAGCAGGATGCCGCCCACCAGCCAGTACAGGTATTGCGCTTGCAGCATTATTCCTTCTCCTCGGCCTGGAGGGCGCGGCTGAGCCTGTATTCATGCCAGGCGAGCCGGCCGGCGTGGATCAGAAAGGCGAACATGGCGGTGGGAATGCCCCACAAGGCCAGGTAGAGCGGGTCGAGCGCATGGCCGTTTTCCCGCATGAAGGCGTGCATCAGGATCACCGCGCTGAAGGCGACGAACAGGTTTTCGCCGAAGAACAGGCCGATATTGTCGGTGGCCGCGCACATCGCGCGCAGACGCGTGCGCTGAACGTCGCTCAGCTTGCCGTGCAGCTTTTCCCACGCGCCTTCCGCCATCGGCACCAGGATGGGCCGCACTACCTGGGGATGCCCGCCCTGGGCGGACAGGCCGAGGGCTGCTGTCAGTTGGCGCGCCAGCAGGTAGACGATCAGCAGGCCGCCAGCGGTGGCGTCGCCGATATCCTGTATCCAGCGGTAAGCCCGTTCGCGCAAGCCATGCCGCTCCGCCAGGCCGACCGCAAGCAACGCCAGCAACAGGGCGGCGGACAAGCTCCGGGTTTTCATGAAGCCGTTTCCCACCTTGGCCAGAATGGCCAGCGGGTCCAGCCCCGCCGCCGCGCCGGTGACGACGCCGGCGCAGCAGACCACCAGCAGCGGATTGCCGCGCAGCAGGAAGCCGATGATGACGGCGGCGATGCCGAGCAGCGGCCACAGATTGATGGTTTGGTCCATGTTTTGTCCTTATCGCCTGGATGATGCCGGCTCAGCCGGCTCGCACGTCCACGCCCAACGTTTTCAGCCGCCGGCGAAGCAGGCGGGCGAAGCGCAGCGCGTGCGCGCCGTCGCCGTGCAAGCACAGTGTATCGGCGCGGACGGCAATGCGTTGGCCGTCCGCCGCGGCGACGCTTTGCCGCAACACCATGTCTTCCGCCTGGGCCAGCATGGCTGCGTCTTCCGTCAGCAGGTCGCCGGGCGAGCCGCGCGGCACCAGGCTGCCGTCGGCGCGGTAGCCGCGGTCGGCGAAGGTTTCCTGCCATGCCTCCAGCCCTTCGGCGCGGCAGGCATCGATGAAGCAGCCGCCAGCCAGGCCGATGGCCCGCAGCGCCGGGTTGTAGTCGCGGATCGCGCGGGCCAGCGTCTTGGCCAGTTCGGGCTCGCGCGCGGCCTGGTTGTACAACGCGCCGTGGGGTTTGACGTGCCGCAATTCGCCGCCTTCGGCGCGGACGATGGCGTCCAGCGCGCCCAGTTGGTACAGCAGGCCGGCCCGCACAGTTTCCATTGGCAGCCGCATTTCGCGCCGGCCGAAGTGTTCCCGGTCGGGAAAGCTGGGATGGGCGCCGATGGCGACGCCCCTTTCCAGGGCGAGCAGGACGGTCTTGCGCATGGTGTCGGCGTCGCCGGCGTGCCAGCCGCAGGCGATGTTGGCGGAGCTGACCAGGTCCAGCAGTTCGGCGTCGCCGCCGCAGCCTTCGCCGACGTCGGCGTTGAGATCAATGTTCATCGCATACCCTTTCGATTCTCCGCAGATAACGTTGCAGCTCCCGGTCGGCCTGTTCGGCGTCATCGCGGCCGGCTTCGATGAAGTGCAGCTGGCTGCCCAGCCGCGCCTGGCCCAGCTGCCACAGGTCGGCGGCTACTACCATGCCCAGCCGGGGATAGCCGCCGGTGGCCTGGGCGTCGGCCATCAGCACGATGGGCTGGCCGTCCGGCGGCAACTGGATCAAGCCCGGCAGCGCGCCGTGGGACGGCATCTCCACCGGCTCGCTCAAGCTCAGCGCCGGCCCCACTAGCCGGTAGCCCATGCGGTTGCTGCGCGGCGTCAGCTGCCAGGGGTGGCTCCACAGCCGCTGGCGGGCGGGTTTGGGCAGCAAGGCGTATTCCGGCCCCGGACAGACGCGGATGCGGTTGCCCGGCCTCGGCAGCCAGACGCCAAGCTTGCCGCGCGGCGGCCGCGGCCTGCCCAGCGGCAGTCGGTCGCCGTCGCGCAGCGCGCGGCCGTAGAGTCCGCCGAAGCCGGCCATCAGGTCGGTGCTGGCCGATTCCATCAGCAGCGGCACATTCAAGCCGCCGTCGATCGCCAGGTAGGCGCGCATGCCGCTGTTTGGCGCTTCCAGCCTCAGCGACTGGCCGGCGCGGAAGGCAGTGCGCCAGCCCGGCCATACCGGCTCGCCGTCCAGCGTGGCCCGGCAGTCGGCGCCGGCCAGCGCCAGCATGCCGTCGCGCAGCAGGCGAAAGCTTGCCGGCGGCAGCGTGATTTCCAGCGCGGCCGCGCCGGCGGGATTGCCCACCAGGCGATTGGCGACGCTCAGCGCCAGCGCGTCCATGGCGCCGGCGCGGCACACCCCCAGATGGCGCGCGCCGAAGCGGCCCAGGTCCTGCACTGTGGTTTGCGGTCCGGCCTTGATCACTTCCAGCATCAGGCGTCCTCCAGAGGAATGAAGCGCACGGCGTCGCCCGGCCGCAGCGGACAGGGCGGCTGGCGCGCGGGGTCGAACAGCACGGCGTCGCTGCGTCCTATGATTTGCCAGCCGCCGGGGGAAGCGGTGGGGTAGATGCCGGTCTGGCTGCCGCCTATGGCCACCGAGCCGGCCGGCACTTTTTGCCTGGGCGTGGCGCGGCGCGGCGCGGCCAGCGCGGGGTCCAGGCCGCCCAGATAGGCGAAGCCGGGTTGAAAGCCCAGGAAGAAAACCGTATAGCGGACGGCGGAGTGGCGGGCGACGACCTCGTCCGGCTCCAGGCCGCAGTGGCGCGCCACTATTTCCAGATCCGGACCGTGGCGGCCGCCGTAGCGCACCGGGATTTCCACTACCCGGGCGGCTTCCTTCGCGCCATCCGCGCGTTGCCACAGACGGCGCAGCCGGGCCGGCAGCGTGGAGGCGTTCGCGCCGGGGCGCAGTTCCAGCGTCAGGTTGTTCATGCCGGGGATGACTTCGCGGAAGTCGGAGTCGGCTCGCAGCTGCTCGGCCAGCCGCCAGATTCGGCGCTGGCGATCCAGCGTGGCCGGCGGCGGCAGTTCCAGCACCAGCGCCTGGGCGCCCAGCCAATGAATGGCCGGCGGGGAAGAGGAATCAGATTGCATCGCGTGCGGGATGGCGTGAATCGGGAATATGGATATGATAATGGCTTGATTGGGTGCGATGATGCTATGTCGAGAATTTCTCGTCAATTTATCGCTGCCTCGCGGCCTGCCACCTGCTGTGGCGCAATATGGAGAGAATGGGTGTCAACGACGCAAGATTTGCCTAAGATCGTGTCCTCGCAGCATCTGGTTTCCGAGCGCAGCCCGGAGCTGTCCGAGTTCGAGTTCAGCCTGACTGTGGTCAACAACGCTTTCCACCGCTGGATGGTGCGCTGCATGGCGGCGGCGGGCGAGAAGGACATGACGCCGACCGAGGTGCTGCTGGTTCATCACGTCAACCATCGCGGGCGGCAGAAAAAGCTGGCCGACATCTGTTTCGTGCTGAACATGGAGGATACCCACGTGGTGTCCTATGCCCTGAAGAAGCTGGTGAAAATGGGCTATGTGACGAGCGAGAAAAGCGGCAAGGAGGTGCTGTTTTCCACGACGGAGAGCGGCCGCGAGCTGTGCGAGCGCTACCGCCAGGTGCGCGAGCAGTGCCTGATGGCGACGCTGGGCGACGGCGGCATCGCCAATCCGCTGATCGGCGACATCGCCCAGTTGATGCGCACCCTGGCCGGCATTTACGATCAGGCGGCCAGGGCCGGCGCGTCATTTTGACCGTTGTGCGCGGTTTGCGAATCTAGATGACGGCCCAGATCGCGAAAATGGCGGCCAGTATCAGCACCCCGGTCAGGATCTGCGAGGTGCTTTTTTCCTTCTGCAGCGCGCGCTTCATGCTGTCGTGCGCGCTTTCCAGCTTGTCCAGCTGCTGCTGCAGTTCGGCGCGCGCCTCGTCTTGGCCGGCCAGCGTCTTCAGCATCTCCTCGCCGCCGAACTCCTTGACAGCCTCCTTGTTCCATACGCCCAAGAGCTTGCTCACCTTGTCCTTGAAGTACAGCGCGGTGCGCTGGGCCGGGTCCTGCCATTCGAACTGGAAGCCCTGGCCGGCGTAGAAGGCATGGCAGCGCAGCCGCTCTTCCTCGGAATGGGTCTGGCCCATGGTGACCATCCCAGGATTGATGGCGAATTCGGGGCAGACGCCCTTGGCCCAGGCGATGACGCTGGCGAACAGATAAGCGTCGAGTCCGCTGCCGTCCAGGCCCGGGCTGGCTTGCACGCCGCTCTTGGGGCCGAAGGTCACGCTCTTGCTGGGGCGGTCCACCCGGACCCAGGCCAGGTTGTAGACTGCGTGGAAGCGGCTGTCGTCGCCTTCCAGCGGTTGCCAGTGCGCGCCGTCGGAGCGGGCGTAGCCGCGGAACTGCAGGCGGAAGTAATCGGACTGGGCCGTCATCGCCCGGCTGCGCTGCAGAATGCCGTAAATGGGGCGGCCGTCGGCGCTGAGCGTCAGTATGGTCTCGCCCAGCGGGATGGCCAGGTTGGCCAGCGTGACTTCGCTTTCCGGCGGAGGCAGCGGAATCTCTTCCGTTGTCTGGTGGGGCTCGTTGTTCTGGGTATTGTTCGAAGTCATGTGGCAGTGGTTCTGTCGCTGGGTGGTCGTTTTGTATCCGCCGGACGCCATCGGCATGGGGATTCTATCCTACATTGTAGGGGAGCGCGCTTGCGCTTGCCGGTCGCGGGAGGTGGCGGTGCGGTTCATCGGAGATTTCACTTTCCTGGCTTGCTGGGTTTTGCCGGCGATGGCGGGCGGGCTATGCGGCAAGCCGATCCAGGTGGGCTGGGAGGAGCGGCCGCCGTATCACTACCAGGGACGGGATGGCCGGCCCGCGGGCTACTCGGTGGAACTGCTGAACCAGGCGGCCGCGCGCATAGGCTGCCGCCTGGCGTATCGCCAGATTCCCTGGTCGCGCACCTTGCAGGAGCTGAAACTGGGCACGGTTGATGTCGCGATGCAGGCGCTGAAAACGCCGGAGCGGGAGGCGTATGCCTGTTTTGTGCCGGGCTACAGCTCCTCGCTGGTGCGGCTGTGGGCGCGCGGCGATTATGCCGCGCATTGGCCGGTCTCCCAGCCGCAGGACCTGGGCAAGCTGGGCATGGTCAGGCTGGGCGTGACGCATGGCGACAGCTACGGCGATGTATGGGACCACTGGCTGAAAGCGCCTCCCGGCATGGTGAGGATCGATGCCGGAGAAACGCTGGCCGGCAATTTGCGCAAGCTGCAACTGGGGCGGATAGACCTGCTGTTGGCGACCATGGACACGGCGCCGAATGAGCTGGCTCGCCTGCCGCAACAGCCGGCGATCGTGGCCCTGTCGCCGGTATGGCCGATAGGGGGGGCATTTTACGTCTTCAGCAAGCGCAGCGTGTCCCCCGAGCTGTGCCAGGCTTTTGCCGGCGCCTTGCGCGACATGAAACGCGATGGCATGGTCGACCGGCTCTACCGCAGCCGCTTTAACATCGCGTATCCCGATCCCTAGCCGCGCAGCAAGGGCAGCGGCGCGAACCGTCCGCCCAGCACGTTATGGCTGTCCTTGCCCCACCAGCCGTCTATCGCCGTGGCGTAAACCTGGCGGAAATCGATCGTATGAGCCAGATTGCCCTCGCTGACGCCTGCCAGTTGCGGCGTCTGGCCATACAGGCCGCCGTTGACACGGCCGCCCAGCGCGAAATGGACGTTGGCGGTGCCATGGTCGGTGCCGCGGTTGCCGTTCTCGCGCGGGCGGCGGCCGAATTCGGCGTATGTCAGCACCAGCGTGTCGTCCCAGCGGCCCAGCCGCGCCATTTCGTTTTTCAGCTGCGCCAGTCCGTCGGCCAGCTCGGCCAGCAGCCGCGCCTGCACCGGCTGCTGGTTGCCGTGGGTGTCGAAACCGGTCAGCGTGATGCGGGCGACGGCGATGTCCACGCCGCGGGCCAGGGTGTCGGTCAGCGCGCGCACCGCGACGCCGAAGCCGCCATTGGGCTTGGGGCCGGCGGTGGGCGCTTCGCTCGGCGCGGTTCGCGGCAGCGGAGCCAGGCTGGCGGCGGCCTGGCGGATGTCGCCTTCCACTTTCAAAATATGCTCCAGCGCCGAGCCGGCGTGGCCGGGCTGCTGATCGGCCACGAGCTTGGCCTGGCGGGCGAAGTCTTGCGGATTGGACAGCACCACCGCGCGCGCGCCGCCATCCAGCGGCCCCAGCACCTGGCTGGACAGCACCACGCCGTCGGCAGCGAAGTTCTTCGGCGTCGGCTGCTCATGGAACAGCCGGGTCAGCCAGCCTTCGCTCAGGTATTGCTGGCTGGCCGAGGCGGTATCCCAGATCTCGATCGAGCGGAAGTGGGACAGATTGGGGTCGGGGTAGCCGACGCCCTGCAGCAGCGCCAGCTGCTTGTCCCGCCACAGCGGCATCAGCGGCGCCAGCGACGGGTGCAGGCCGATGTCGCCGTTGATCTGCAGCACCTGCTCGCGGGCGACGGCGATGCCTGGACGCAGCCGGTAGTAGTCGGCGCTGCCGTAGGGAACCACGGTGTTGAGGCCGTCGTTGCCGCCTTTCAGCTCCACCAGCACCAGCAGGCGCTTGTAGCCGGCGGGCGCCAGCGCCCATGACAGGTTGGGCAGCACGGTCAGCATCAGGCCGGCGCTGGCCGCTTTCAGGAATTCGCGTCGTTTGAACATGGCGGGCTCCTCATTCCACCTGGTAGGTGGGGTCAAGCAGCAATTGGGCGATGGCCTTGGCGCCGCTGGCACCCTGCGGCAAGGGGTTTGCCGGCGGCACGGCCAGCAGCAGCCGCGCGGCGTCGGCGGCGGTGCGGACGCCGTAGACGGCGGCCCATTCATCGGGTTGCAGCTTCATCGAATTCAGGCCGTTGTTGACGAAGCGGCGGATGCGCGCCTCGCGGCCGGCCATCTCGCTAAGGCTGCCGTCGGATTGGACGAAAGCGTCGCGCGCCGGCGCGGCGTCGCGGGCGATGCGGTCCAGAAACTGCTTGCGGGTGAGCAGGGTGGCGCTGTTGATCCAGGCCTCGCCGCCGGGCCAGCCCTTGACGTTGGGCGGCGCGAACACGTCCTGGCCCAGCTGGCGGTTCAGGCCGGCGATCACCCGCCAGTCCTGCGGATTGAGATCGAAAGTCACCAGCGTGCCTATGGTCAGCTCCACCGGCGATTTCACCAGCTGGCCCTGGCTGCGCCAGAACTGCGGCGTCAACAGCAGCGCGCGCATCAAGGGCTTCAACTGGTAATGGCTGCGGCGGAAGTCGGCGGCCAGCTTGTTCACCGTCGCCGCGTCGGGCGTCGGCGACACGAAGTCGCGCCACAGCTTGTTGGTGACGAACACCGCGGTGCTGGGCTGTTGCAGCAACAGGTCGATCACGTCGTCGCCGTCGAAATTGCCGCGCTGGCCGAAGATGACCTTCTCGCCGGTGTCGCGCAGCCGCGGTCGGACGATGAATTGGTCGTCGCGGTCCAGGCCCCAGCCGGTGAAGGCGCGCGCCGCCTCGCGGATGTCCTGCTCGTTGTAATGGCCCTCGCCCAGCGTGAATAGCTCCATCACTTCGCGGGCGAAGTTCTCATTGGGCTGGTCCTTGCGGTTATTGGCGGTGTCGAGGTAGCGCATCATCGCCGGATCGCGCGCCACCGCGTGCAGCATTTGGCCGAAGTCGCCCAGCGCGTAGTGGCGCAGCAGCAGGTTCTGCTGATACATCATTTGCGGCGAGCGCACCTTGTCCAGCGCCGACACGAAATGGTTGTGCCAGAACAGGGTCATCTTCTCGGTCAGCGGCGACGAGGTGTTGCGCATTTCGGCCAGCCACCAGCTGCGCAGCTCCACCGCATGCTGGTTGCGCTCCTGTTGCAGCGCCTTTTTCTGTTCCTCGGTGAGGCCGGGCTGGCCGGGACGCTCGAACGGCTCGTTGGCCCATCCCGGTGGCGGCGTGGTCGCCTGGGTGCGCGCGCCGGCCAGTATCTTGTCCACCGCCGCCTCGCGGCTGAGTGGCGTGAGTGCCTCGATCTGCGCTGGATTGGCGCCGAAGCCGGTGCGCGCCAGCAGGTGGCGGGCGCCGTCCGCGCCGATGCCGGCCAGCGCGCATAGCGGCAGGCCGAGCAGGGCGGAAGCGAGCAATATTCTTTTGATCATGGGTTCACCGCGGCAAGCCGTTTGCATAAGCGATTGATTGTGAGCATAGAGGGCAGTCTTCGCTCCGGTATTAAGCGGACCGGCCAGAGTGTTAAGTTGTTTGCGCATCTGGGCTATACTGTCGCCCTGTCACCGGGGGTGCCCTGCAAACGGGCTGAGAGACACCCTGAGAACCTGATCTGGATCATGCCAGCGGAGGGAGCGTGATGAAGCGGAACCTCGTCCGCCTTGCCTGCTCGCTCCGTGGCCGTACCGCGCGGAGATTGTCCATGAAGCTGTTCCCCAAACTCGTCGTCGTCGCTTTGAGCCTGGCCGGCCTGTCGGCCCAGGCGGCCGAATTGCGCGTGCTCGCGCACAGCTCGTTCAGCGTCGACAAGCCGTTGCTCGCCGCGTTCGAGAAGCAGACCGGCGCCAAGGTGTCCATCATCAAGGCCGGAGACGCCGGCGAGATGGTCAACAAGCTGATCCTGACCAAGGGCAGCCCGATCGCCGACGTGGTGTTCGGCCTCGACAACAGCCTGATCGGCAAGGCCGAGCAGGCCGGCGCGCTCTCGCCGCTGCCGGGGGAGCTGGCCCGCGGCGGTAAGGTCAGCCTGCCGGGCGCGGCCGCCGTCGACTACGGCTACGTGACGCTGAATTACGACAAGGCCTGGTTCGCCAAGAACAAGCTGCCGCTGCCCAAGACCCTGAACGACCTGACGCAGCCCGCCTACAAGAACCTGCTGGTGGTGGAAAACCCGGCCACCTCCAGCCCGGGCCTGGCTTTCCTGTCCGCCACCATCCATGCCTTGGGCGAGGACAAGGCCTTCGCCTTGTGGGGCAAGCTGCGCGACAACGGCCTGAAGGTGAGCAAGGGCTGGACCGAAGCCTATTACACCGACTTCTCCAAAAATGGGGGCGGCCGCCCGATCGTGGTGAGCTACGCCACCAGCCCGGCGGCCGAAGTGTTCTACAGCAAGGACAAGCCGGCAGACGCGCCGACCGGCAATCTGCTGCTGCCGGGCACGGTGTTCCGCCAGGTGGAGGGCGCGGCGCTGGTCAAGGGCGGCAAGGAGCCCAAGCTCGCCCAGCAGTTCATCGCCTTCCTGCGCTCGGACGCGGTGCAGAAGGACATTCCGACGCGGATGTGGATGTACCCGGCGATGGACAATATCCCGCTGGACCCGGTTTACAAGCACGCCGAGCAACCGGCCGCGCACGACACTCCCGACAGCGCGACGCTGGCCGCCAAGCAGCGCGCCTGGGTCGGCCGCTGGACGCGGGTGGTGCTGAAGTCCGGGCAGTGATCCGGCGATGACTTGCCCGGTTTCGCCTCTGTTATGATCCGGGCAAGTTCACTTGGAAACTCACTCATGATCGACGACATCGCCAGCCCCCGCCTGATCCTGCGCCATCTGGATGCGGATTTTCTCGAATCCTGCCTATGCGGCGACATCGACGCCGCCGCGGCGCGGCTGGGCAGCCGTCCGGCCGAAGGCTGGATGGAGGAGACGGCGCTGATGGCGATGCGGCTGGCCGATATGGTGGAAGATTCGGCCTACGCGCCGTGGTCGGTGCGGGCGCTGCTGCGTCGTGGCGATCTGGCCATGGTCGGCCACATCAACTTCCACACGTTGCCCGGCCATCCTTATTTGAACGGCTACGGCGACGTCGAGCTCGGCTATGCGGTCTATCCCCAATTCCGCCGCCAGGGCTACGCCCGCGAGGCCTTGCTGGCGATGGCCGGCTGGGCGGCGCAAAGCGGCGGCGTGGCGCGGCTGGTGTTGTCGATCGAACCCGGCAATATGCCGTCGCAGGCGCTGGCCGCCCAGCTTGGCTTCGCCAAGGTGGGCCAGGTGCGCGACGACGACGGTTGCGAAGATGTGCTGACGGCTGAATGGCCGTTGTCTGGAGCCTTTGTTTGAAGCAGTCCGCCGTGCCCCGGCTGATCCTGGCCGGACTCCCGCTGTCCTTTCTCTTTCTGCTGGCAGTCGCGCCGCTGGCCCGGTTGTTGGCGGAGGGCGGCCTGCAGTTCAATCCCGCCTTGCTGGCCGATGATTATCTGCGCTGGCGGCTGTTGTGGTCGCTGATCCAGGCGTCGGCAAGCTGCCTGCTGTGCCTGGTTCTGGGCGTGCCGCTGGCCTGGATGCTGGCCCGTTACCGCTTCCCCGGGCGCGCTCTGCTGTTGCGCTTGCTGATGCTGCCCTTCGTGATGCCGACGCTGGTGGCGGCGATGGGCGTGCTGGCGCTATTCGGGCCGCGCGGCGTGTTCGGCGTCAATCTGCAGGACACGCCGTGGCTGTTGTTGTACGGCAATCTGTTCTTCAACCTGCCGCTGGTGGTGCGCGCCGGCTGCGATGGCTTCTCCCAGGTGCCGGCCAGCCGGTTGGCCGCCGCGCGCACGCTGGGCGCCACCCGCTGGCGGGCGTTCTGGCGAGTGGAGTGGCCGGCGGCGCTGCCGTGGCTGCTGTCCAGCCTATGCCTGGTGTTCCTGTACTGCTTCTCCGGCCTGGGCCTGGCGCTGGTGCTGGGCGGCCAGCGCTATGCGACGCTGGAGGTGGAGATCTACACCCTGGTCGCTTACGAGCTGAACCTGGCCGACGCCGGCGCGCTGGCCTTGCTGGTGCTGCTGGCGTGCGGCGGCATCGCCGCCGTCTACGCCGCCATGGCGCGCCGGCTGGCCGCCGCGGCCAAGGTGGAGCCCTTGCCCTTGAAGCCGGTGGAGCGGCCGGCCGAGCGGCTGGCGTTGGCCGCCGCGTTGTCGGCGCTGCTGTTGTGCACCGGGCTGCCGCTGTTGGCGGTGCTGTGGCGCGGCCTCGCCGCGGGGTCGGAATGGGCGGCGCTGTGGGACGAGGATACGCGGCTGGCGCTGTGGAACAGCGCCCGCTTCACCGGCATGACCGTATTGGCCGCCGGCGGGCTGGGACTGGCCCATGCGCTGGCCTGCGGCCGCAGCCTGGCGCTGCGGGCCTCCATCTTTCTGCCTTTCGTCGCCTCGCCAGTGTGCGTGGCCTTCGGCCTGCTGCTGCTGTATCCGCAATGGAGCGGGGCGCTGGGCCTGCTGATGGCCGCCTACGCGTTGCTGGCTTATCCGCTGGTGGCCAAGGCGTCGCTGGCGTCGCTGGACAGCCAGCCGCCGCATTGGCTGGCCGCCGCCCGCAGCTTGGGCGCCGGCCCTTGGCGGGCTTTCCGCCGCGTCACCTGGCCGCTGTTGCAGCCGGCGATGCGGCGCGGGCTGGCCTTCGCCGCCGCCACCGCGGTCGGCGAGTTCGCAGTCACACTGTTTTTGTCGCGGCCGGAATGGCTGACGCTGACCACGCTGATCTACCAGCGGCTGGGGCGTCCCGGCGAAGCCAATGCCGACGCGGCGATGCGGCTCTCCTGCGTGCTGATGCTGCTGGCGCTCATCGTTTTCTGGATCATCGAAACCGCCGGCGGCGCCGGCCCGGAGGAGGACAGCCGTGCTGACGCTGCGAAACCTGAATAAGCGCTTCGGCGCGCGCGTGGTGGCCGACGAGGTGTCGCTGGATCTGTCCGCCGGCGAGACGCTGGCTCTGTTGGGGCCGTCCGGCTGCGGCAAGAGCACGCTGCTGAAAATGATAGCCGGCCTGGAGCGGCCGGACGCAGGCGCGCTGGCTTTCGACGGCGAAGATCTGGCCCGGGTGCCGCCGGAGCGGCGCGGCTTCGCGCTGATGTTCCAGGACTTCGCGCTGTTTCCGCACCTGGACGCGCTGGGCAATGTGATGTTCGGCTTGATCGAGCAGGGCGTCTCCAAGCGCGACGCGGTTAAACGTGCGCAGGCGATGCTGGCCCGCGTGGGTCTGGCCGAGCACGGCGCGCGCAAGGTGTGGACGCTGTCCGGCGGCGAGCAGCAGCGGGTGGCGTTGGCGCGGGCGCTGGTCACGCGTCCCAGGCTGCTGTTGCTGGACGAGCCGTTCTCCAGCCTGGACGCCGATCTGCGCCGGCTGCTGCAGCGGGAGTTCCGCACGCTGCTGCGGGAGGCCGGCATTCCGGCCATCATCGTCACCCACGACCGCGACGAGGCGTTCGCGCTGGCGGACCGGATCGCGGTGTTCAAGGACGGCAGGCTGCTGCAATGCGCCGCGCCGCGGCAATTGCTGGCCGCGCCGGCCAATGCCTGGCTGGCGCGCTTCATCGGTTTCGACAATGTGCTGGAGCATGCGGCGGTGCCGCCGGGCGCGCTGCTGCTGGGCGACGATCAGCCGCCGGCGCGCATCGTCGAGCTGACGCCGCTGGCGGACGGCCTGCGGCTGAGGGTGGAGGCCCAGGCCGGCCCGCTGGCCTTGATGCTGTCGGCGCGCGAGGCGGAGTGGCTGGGCGACGCGCTGTTCGTCGGCGGAACGCTGGGCGTCGGCATCGACGAATCGCGCTTGCTGCGCTTCCCGCTCAGCTCTTGACTTGTCCCCAGACCTTGGCCAGCAGGCGCAGCAATTGCTGGCGCTCCTGGGCGTCCAGATGTGAAGTCAGGCCGGCGCAGGCGCGCCAGAAGTCCGGCAGCGCTTGCTCCAGCAGCGCGCGGGCTTCCAGGGTCAGGCTAAGCTGCAGGCTGCGGCGGTCGGCGGGGTGGGGGTGGCGGGCGATCAGCCGGCGCTTCTCCAGCCAGTCCAGCAAGCCGGTGGCCGAGGCGCGGGTGATGCCGAAGTAGTCGGCGATGCTGGATGGCGTCGGCGGCTCCGCGCCCAGCCGGCCGTCTTCGAACAGGCGGAACAGCAGCAATACGTGCAGCTTGTTTTCCGAAATGCCGAGCGGCGACAGGCGTTGGTTCAGGCGCAGCAGCACGTCGTCGCCCAGCCACAGCAGCAACAGGCCGGCGGCGGCGGCGTCTTGCGGCGTGTCGGCGTCGGCGGTGTCCGCCATCAGTTGCAGATGGGGCGCCATCGCGGCGCTGGCGTCTTGCGGGTGTCGTGCGTCCATGAGGATTCGCCTGGCTGGGTTGTGGCTATGTGGTGGGCCGCGATGATGCTAGCTGAAAAGGCGCGGCGCGTCGAACTCCGTTCTCGCATATTTTATTAGTTTAACTAACTATATGTTTGTCGTATTATGCGGGAGTCGGCATGAGCCGGCCTCATATGGAAAAGGAACGGAGATGACTATCGAAGTGCAAGCTTTGCATCATGTCGGCTTCAGCGTGCCCAAGCATCAGGTGGAGGCGCTGCAGGCTTTCTACGGCCAGGTGTTCGGCTTGGCGGCGGATCCGTCGCGCTGGCATATACCCGGCGTGCCCGGCAGCTTTCTCGATCTGCCCAATGCCACCCAGCTGCACATCATGGGCAAGGATGGCGTATCGCCGTACGCGCAGGGCGAAGGGCAAGACCCGGTGAGCAACCATGTCGCGCTGACGGTGGCCAGCCTGGAGCGGGCCGCGGCGGAGTTGAAGGAGAGGGGCATCGCTTTCTTCAGCCAGCGCAGCGTGGCGGCGGACAAGCTGGAGCAGCTGTTCGTCCGGGATCCAGCGGGCAATCTGCTGGAACTGAGGCAGGGAGTGGCCTGAGCGGCGACAGGGCGCTCAAAGCGTCCGCCGCAGCGCGCTGGGCGTGAGCCCGTAACGCTGGCGAAAGCGCGCGGCGAAGCGGGAAGCCGACACGTAGCCGCTGGCCTCGGCGATCTGCGCGATGGGCCGCTGGCCGCTTTGCACCTGCTGCAGGGCCAGGCCCATCCGCACCTCTTCCAGGATGGCCTGGAATCCGGCGCCTTCTTCCGCCAGCCGGCGGCGCAGCGTGGACGCGCCCAGATTGAGCCGGCGCGCCGCCGCATCCACGCTCCACGGCGCGGCCGGGTCCAGCATCAGCAGCTGTTTCAGCGCCTGGGCCAAATTGCCGGATTGCTCTCGCAGCAATGGCCCGGCCTGGCCGGCCAGCGCCAGGGCCAGCAACACGCCTTCGGCATGATGCTGGCGGATTTCCGGCGCCGCGCCGCCATGCAGGCTGTCGATCAGCAGGCTCCACGCCGACTGCAGCGCGCCGTCCATCGTCGGGCAGAGCTCCATGCCCGGCCGCTGTCGCAGCAGCAGCGGGCCGTGGCGGTCGCGGAAGCGGTCCAGCAGACCCGGCGGCAGGTTGACCACGTCGGCCAGGTAGCCGTCGGGCCCCGGCAGATTGGCGATGTCCAGTTCGCAGCCGGCGGGCATCAGCACCAGTTGGGACTGTCCGGCCGACATCTCCCGCCCGCCGAGCCGGATGCGCTTGCCGCCGAGGCGGACGCGGCACAGCGCCGGCGCGAACACCGGCACCCGCCGCACGTGCTGCGGCAGGCGGGCGCGGATCTCGCCGGCCTCGATGCGGCTCAGCCGGTGGGCGATGTCGTGCATCGGGCTCAGCGGCCGTAGGTGGCGGTGATCTGCGCCTTGCCCAGCGCGTTGGCGTTGAGCATGAAGCCTACCAGCGCGCCGCTGGCGTTGGCGTCGATCGGCAGCTTGTCGGCCTTCAGCGCCCAGACGGTGAATTGGTAGCGGTGCGGCTTGTCGCCTTCGGGCGGGCAGGCCCCGCCGAAGCGGGCTTCGCCGTAGTCGGTGCGGCCCTGCACCGCGCCCGGCGGCAGTTTGCCGCCTTCGCCGCCGGCGCCTTCGGCCAGCGAATGCACATTGGCCGGCAGGTTCGCCACGGTCCAGTGCCACCAGCCGCTGCCGGTGGGGGCGTCCGGGTCGTAGGCGGTGATCGCGAAGCTCTTGGTCCCGTCCGGCGCGCCGCTCCAGGACAGTTGCGGCGAGACGTTGCCGCCCTCGCAGCCGAAGCCGCGGTAGACCTGTTTCAGGTTCAGCGGCATGCCGTCGGCGATGCTGTCGCTGGACAGTTTGAAGGCGTCGGCCTGGGCGGCCAGCGGAAGAGCAAGCAGGCTGGCGATCAGCAGGGTGGTGCGCATATCGGTTCTCCTGTGGTTAGATGGTGCGGGCATACTAAGCGTCGGCGCGCGGCCCGGCTGTGCCGAAACGCTCGCCTGCGGCGCGGGCGCGCTCGCCGACGACTTTAGCAGCGCAGGCGGGCAATGGGTATGATGCGCGGCGCGAGGAAGGAGATAAACATGTCGAAACGATTGGCGCTGTGGCTGATCCGGATGTACCAGCGGCAATTGTCGCCGCGCAAGGGATACGGCTGCGCTTATCGGGCCGCGACCGGCCGGAGCGGATGTTCCGGCCTGGCTTATCGGGCGATCCGCCGCCACGGCTTGCGGCGCGGAGGCTGGATCGCGCGCGAACGCCTGCTGCGTTGCTCAACTGCGGCCAGAACGCCGGCGGCGCGGCGGCGGCAGGCCGGCTATTGCGAGCCGCCGTGCGGGCCGGAGTGCTTGAGCCTGGACAGTTGCGACGGCTGCCTGGGCGACGCCGCGTGCCGGTCCGGCGAATGCCTGGCGCATTCCTGGCTGGATTGGCGACGGAGCCGCCGGGAGACGGACCGGGCGGGCTGATCAGGCCGTAACCGCGTCCTCGCCGTAGGCGAAGCGGCGCAGTCCTTCTCCCGCCAGCCGATAGCGTATCCACTCAGCCTGCGGCGCGGCGCCAATCGATTCATAGAAATCTATCGCCGGCTGGTTCCAGTCCAGCACGCTCCACTCGAAACGCCCGCAATCGTTGTCGCAGGCAAGCCTGGCCAGATGCCGCAGCAGCGCCTTGCCGGCGCCGCCGCCGCGCAGTTCCGGCGTCACGTACAAGTCCTCCAGATACAGCCCGTTCTTGCCCAGCCAGGTGGAGTAGCTGAAGAAATACACGGCGAAGCCGGCCAGCTTGCCGTCCACGCGGCACATCAGCGCCTGGGCTTTGGCTTCGGGGCCGAACAGCGTGGCTTCGATGTCGGCGACGCCGGCCTTCACTTCGTGTTCGGCGCGCTCGTAGACGGCGAGCTCGGTGATGAAACGATGGATTTCGGATGCATCCTTGGGTTGGGCGGGGGTGATGGCGATCGGCATGCGCGGCTCTCTGGAAATGGTGGAAATGTCGGTTTTGAACATCTTATGGCAAGCGTTAGAATGAAAACAGTGCATTGTTTTCAGGTGAAAATGAAAAATATTCATCCGAGTCTGCGCGGGCTGGATCTCAATCTGCTGTTGCTGTTGGACGCCTTGTTCCGCACCGGCTCGGTGCAGGCCGCGGCGGACAGCCTGGCGATCAGCGCTTCCGCCTGCAGCCACGCGCTGTCGCGGCTGCGCCTGGCTCTGGGCGACCAGCTGTTCGTACGGGTGGGCGGCGGAATGCGGCCCACCTCCAGGGCGGAGCAACTGGCGCCGGTGGTGGAGGCGGCATTGGCGCTGCTGTCAGACGGCTTGAGCCGGGGCGCGGATTTCGACCCGTCCCGCAGCGAGCGCCGTTTCGTGCTGGCCGCCACCGATTACACCGCTTTCGCGGTGCTGCCCGGTTTTCTGAGCCGGATGCAGTCGCTGGCGCCGCGGCTGAGCTTTCGCGTGGTGCAGGCGGAGCGCAAGGTGCCGCTGGACGCGCTGCTGGCCGGCAGCCTGGATTTCGCGCTCGGCTATTCGGAAGAGGGCGGGCCGCCGCCGGCGGATATCGAGGAATTCGACTGGCCGGAGGAGGAGTATGTGGCCATCGCCAGCCGCAGCCATCCGCGCATCCGGAATGATCTGAGTCTGGAGTCCTATCTGGCGGAGCGGCATGCGGTGGTCACGCCGTGGAACGAGCCGCGCGGCGTGGTGGACCTGGTGCTGGAGAGGCTGGGCCTGGCGCGGGAGGTGGCGCTGCAGTTGCCATCGGTGTTGGCGGCGCCCTTCATCATCGGAGGCGGCGAGCTGATCATGACCCTGCCCAGGCGCGCGGCGCTGCGTTTGGCCGAAGCCGCCGGGGTGAGGCTGCATGCCGCGCCCTTCGCCATTCCGCCGTACCGCTTGAAGCTGTACCGCCATCGCCGGCACGCGGGTTCCACCGCGCACGACTGGGTGTGGCGGCAACTGGCGGCATGCGGGCCGGACGCGCGGGAGCCATGAAAAAGGGCCGGCATGGCCGGCCCGGTCGGGTGTCGCTTGCGGATCAGCCTGCCAGCCAGCTGCCGGGATGGGACTCCAGCCAGATCTTGATGTTCTTGGCGTCGTTGACGCGCGCGGAACTGGCGCCGGCATCCAGCAGCACGAAGATCAGCGGCTGCGAGCCGACCACGGCCTGCAGCACCATGCAGCGGCCCGCTTCCTGGATGTAGCCGGTTTTCTGCACCGCGATGTCCCAGTCGCCTTCGCGCACCAGCGCGTTGCTGTTCTTGTACTGCAGCACGCGGTTGCGTACCGACAGAATCTGGTGCCGCTCGGTGGTGGTGAATTCGCGGATCAGCGGATATTTCTGCGCCGCCTGCACCATCTTGGCCAGATCGGCGGCGGTGGAGGTGTTGCGCACATCCAGGCCGGTGGGATCGTGGAAGATGGTTTCGGTCATGCCCAGGCTCTGCGCCTTGTGGTTCATCCGCTCGACGAAAATGGAAGTGCCGCCGGTGAAGGTGGTGCGCGCCAGGGTGGCGGCGGCGCGGTTTTCCGACGACATCAGCGCCAGCAGCAGCATCTCCTGCCGGCTGAGCGTGGTGCCGACCGCCAGCCGCGAGGTGGTGTGCTTCAGACGGTCGATCTCGGCGTCGGACACCGTGACCTGCTGCTCCAGCGACACGCCCGAATCCAGTAGCACCATCGCCGTCATCAGCTTGCTGATCGACGCGATGGGCATGCGTTGGTGGGCGTTCTTTTCATACAGAGCCTCTCCGGTCAGACCGTTGAGGATCAGCACCGAATGGGAATTGAGCCTGGGGGCGGTGTAGCCGGACATTTCGCTGGCTACCAGCACGCCTTGGGGCGAAGCCGCCAGCACCGGCATGGCCAGGGCCGCCGATACCAGCAGGCTTGCGATTTTCTTGATCATGCGTCACTCCACTGTGCGCTTATTTTGGAGGAAACCGGACGGCATCTTCACGGCATCTGCAGACAAAATCAGTCAAGATGTTGGCATCATTTGTTGTAGACACCCGCTGCGTCCTGTTTGCATTTTAAACAATGTCTCGGCTCTGTGTAGGGCAAAAATGCGGTTTTTCTCGAGTGGCCGCGGCGGCGGTTTTCCCTTGCCTGGCGGTCCTTTGCCGGGGATAGGGAAACGGGAGGTGAGATCGGGCGGATATGGGCGTAAAATCAACCTTTTCGCCATTGCTCCGGGGCCGCCATGCTGCTCACCTTTCCCGACAGTCCGTTTCAACTGAACCAGCCTTTCCCGCCGGCCGGCGACCAGCCGTCCGCCATCGAGAAACTGGTGGAGGGCCTGTCCGACGGCCTGTCCTACCAGACTCTGCTGGGCGTGACCGGCTCCGGCAAGACCTACACCATGGCCAACGTCATCGCCCAGACGGGACGGCCGGCCATCATCATGGCGCACAACAAGACGCTGGCGGCGCAGCTATATAGCGAGATGCGCGAATTCTTCCCGCACAACGCGGTGGAATACTTCGTTTCCTACTACGACTACTACCAGCCGGAAGCCTACGTTCCTAGCCGCGATCTGTTCATCGAGAAAGATTCCAGCATCAACGAGCACATCGAGCAGATGCGCTTGTCGGCGACCAAGTCGATATTGGAACGTCCCGACTGCATCATCGTGGCGACGGTGTCTGCGATTTACGGTATCGGCGACCCGTCCGACTACCACCAGATGATCCTGCACCTGAAGGAAGGCGAGACCACGCCGCAGCGCGACATCATCAGCCGGCTGACCACGATGCAGTACAGCCGCAACGACCTGGACTTCGGCCGCGGCACCTTCCGCGTGCGCGGCGACGTGATCGACATCTATCCGGCGGAAAGCAGCGACACCGCGCTGCGCGTCAGCCTGTTCGACGACGAGGTTGAAACGCTGACGCTGTTCGATCCGTTGACCGGCACCACCAAGCAACGCGTCGGCCGCTTCACCGTGTTCCCGTCCAGCCACTATGTGACGCCGCGCGACACCGTGCTGCGCGCCTGCGAGCAGATCAAGGACGAGCTGCGCTACCGCATCGAGTGGTATCAGAAGGAAGGCAAGCTGGTGGAGGCGCAGCGCATCGAGCAGCGCACCCGCTTCGATCTGGAAATGCTGTACGAGATGGGCTTCTGCAAGGGCATCGAGAACTACTCGCGCCATTTCTCCGGTCGAGGCCCCGGCGATCCGCCGCCGACTCTGATCGACTACCTGCCCAAGAGCGCGCTGATGTTCATCGACGAGAGCCACGTCACCGTGCCGCAGGTGGGCGCGATGTACAAGGGCGACGCCGCGCGCAAGGCCAATCTGGTGGAATACGGCTTCCGTTTGCCGTCCGCCGCCGACAACCGGCCGCTGAAGTTCCACGAGTTCGAGCAACTGATGCCGCAGACCATCTTCGTTTCGGCCACGCCGGCGGTGTACGAGAAGGACCACGCCGGCCAGGTGGTGGAGCAGGTGGTGCGTCCGACCGGCCTGGTGGACCCGCAGCTCGAGATCCGTCCGGTGGCCACCCAGGTGGACGACCTGCTGTCCGAGATCCGCGACCGCATGGAGCGCGGCGAGCGGGTGCTGGTCACCACGCTGACCAAGCGCATGGCAGAGCAGCTGGCCGACTACTACACCGAGCACGGGGTCAAGGTGCGTTATCTGCACAGCGACATCGATACGGTGGAGCGGGTGGAGATTCTCCGCGACCTGCGCCTGGGCGTGTTCGACGTGCTGATCGGCATCAACCTGCTGCGCGAAGGCCTGGACATTCCCGAGGTGAGCCTGGTGGCGATCCTGGACGCGGACAAGGAAGGCTTTCTGCGAAGCGAGCGCAGCCTGATCCAGACCATAGGCCGCGCCGCGCGGAACCTGAACGGCCGTGCGCTGCTCTACGCCGACCGCATCACAGATTCCATGCGCAAGGCGATGGACGAGACCGAGCGCCGCCGCGCCAAGCAGATGGCGTTCAACGCCGAGCACGGCATCATCCCCCGCGGCGTGGAGAAGAAGGTCAAGGACATCATCGACGGCGTCTACAGCGTCGAAGCCGAGCGCAAGAAGCTGGTGGACGAGGCCAAGGTGGCGATGATGGACGAGAAGACGCTGTCCAAGGAGATCAAGCGGCTGGAGAAGGAAATGCTGGAGGCCGCGCGCAATCTGGAGTTCGAACGGGCGGCGCGCATCCGCGACGAATTGAAGCAATTGAAGGAAAAGGCCTGGCTCAGCGAGCTGTGAGTTGGCGGCTTCATCCATTCAACCCCGCGTCGGCGACGCGGGGTTTTTTGCGTCTTTTTGGCCGAGCGGGCCGTTCAGGCCGGCTCCAGCAACTCCTGCGGCAGGAAAGCCAGCTCGTCGCGGAAGAAGCTGCGCTCGCCGCGCCGCAGTTGCGGCAGCAGCTGTTTCAGGCGCAGCGCGCTGGCGCAGGCCTGCCGGCTGACGCCGCCTTCCCAGGCCTGGAACCACAGCGTTTCCAGCAGCAGATTGGCCAGTTGCAGCGGCGTCAGCGGCAGCCGGCCCTGATCGTGCTCGTCCAGCGTCAGCTCGGCGACGGCGGTCCAGCTGCGGTAGCCCTTGGCGGCGGAAAACGGGCAGGGCGACAGGGCCAGCGCGCGGCGCATCTCCTGCAGCGGGAACGGCCGCGCGGCCTGGAAGCCTGCCAGCGCCGGGCGCTTGGTCCGCGGGCAATCGCCGCGGGCGATGCGCAGCAGGAAGACGACGTTCCACGCCGAGCCGTTGCCGACGCCGAAGCGATCGCAAATCCATTCCGACAACCCCAGCCAGCGTATCGCCAGCCGTTGCATGTCCGCGACCGGCAGCGCGCGTTGCGGATCGACCAGCGCCTGCTTCCAGAACAGCCACAGGCACCAGCCAAGATTGGCCGCCACGTGCTGGGCGGCGTCGATGGAGTCCGCCTCGTAGGCTGCTTCCAGCGCGCCGGCCAGGTCCCGCAGCGCCGCTTCGGCGCGTTCCGGCGCTTGTCCCGAGATGGCGGCCTGCTTGTGCAGCAGCGCGCCCAGGTTCAGGTATTCGAAGCGCACGCGGGGGTTGTAGCGATAGACCGGCTGCAGCTCTCCCGGATTGCGCAGTTGCGCGAGGCAGGCCTCGGCGCCGTCGGGCTCGCCGCGCGCGTAGTGGTCCCAGGCTCGGGCGATGCAGGCCATGGCGGAGAAGGTGGGCTGGGCGGTTTCGAAGCGGCGGCCGTCCAGCACCTGGCCCAGCTTCTTCAGCGCCAGCCGGCTGTCGTCGAATTGGGCGCCGCGGCGCCACGCCAGGCTTTCCTTGGTCAGGGCCAGCGCCTGCTGGAAATCGTTGTGCGCGGCCAGGCTGGCGGCATGGAAGGAGGCCGCCACCTGCGGGCCCGCCACCCTGCCCATGCCGTCGCGCTCGTCGCGGATTGCCTGGGTGAGCTGGCTCCAGTAATCCAGGCCGCGGGTCAGCGCCTCCAGTTGCGAAATGGAATCGGGAGCCTCCGCCGCGGCCGGCTCAAGGCCGAGGAATCGTTCCAGTTGCCGGCGGTCCGCCGGTAGCCCGTCCGCCAGGAATTCCAGCCGGGCCATGCCGTCAGAGGCCAGCCAGAAAGGGCCGCGGCTGCGTCCATCCGGATTGAGCAAGGAGGCGGGTTCGCGCCGAGGCGCGCCCCAGCCGGCCTCCACGCCCCAGGCGGCGAAGTCGGCGAAGGCGCGGGAAACCAGCATGCGCGGCGTCCGGCTGGCTGGAAAGCGCTGCCGCAGCGCGGCGACCGCCACCATGCCGTCTTCGTGGGCCGCGGCGTAGTAAAGCCGGACCAGCAGCCACAGCGATTGGAAGCGGACGGGTTTGCCGGCATGGCGGTAGGGCGGGGTGAGTTCGAAATGGATGGCGTCGGCGGTCATTATTTCAGGTTACGGCAGTTACGGACCGCGCGGTTTACCCCGCTGGGCCGGGCTGGCTAGAATCTTGCCAAGATCAAGGTTTGGCAGGAACCGTGATTTTGGAGCGGCAGGCGAGCGGCGAGTTCTCCCAAGAATGGAAATTCGGGAAATTATCGCCTTTATTTGAAATATAAATGGAAAATAAAATGCACAGAATATTTAAATTTGCCGGCGCGCTGCTGGGCCTGGCGCTGGCGGCCGGAGCCTGCGCGGCGCAGGGCAGCCTGAGCCTCAAGCACCTGAAGGGCGGCGTGTACGTGGTGGAAGACGACTATTACGCCAAGGAGAACTCGGCGGTATACGTCGGCGCGGAGCATGTGACGGTGGTGGGCGCCACCTGGACGCCGGACACCGCCCGCGAGCTGGCGCGGCAAATACGCGCGGTCACCGACAAACCCATCGCCGAGGTGATCAATCCCAACTATCACACCGACCGGGCCGGCGGCAACGCGTACTGGAAGTCTATCGGCGCCCGCATCGTCGCCACTCGGCAGACGGCCGACGAGATGAGCCGCGGCTGGGACGACATCGTCGCTTTTACCCGCCAGGGTTTTCCGGATTATCCGGCGCTGCCCGCCTCCATGCCTGATCAGGTGTTTCCCGGCGATTTCGAACTGCAGGGCGGCAAGGTCAAGGCCTTTCATCTGGGCGCGGCGCATACCCGCGACGGCATTTTCGTCTATTTCCCGGAGGAGAAGGTGCTGTACGGCAACTGCATCCTCAAGCAGGAGCTGGGCAATCTCCATTACGCCGATCTGAACGAATACCCGAAGACGCTGGAGAAGCTCACGCTCAGCGGACTGGACATCGATACCATCATCGCCGGCCATCTGGACGCCCTGCATGGCCCGGAGTTGATCGATCACTACCGCCAGCTGTTGAAGCGGCAGGCGTCGGACGCGGCGGCGCAGGCGCGCTGAGTTCAGCCTTGCCAGGCGGGCCGGCCCTTGACGGCCTCGACGATCCAGTCGCCGCGATGGTCGTAGATCAGGTTGAAGGTGGTGTGGCCTTCGCTGGCGTCACACAGCGCCGCGCCTTGCCTGCTGTTGTCGAAGTCGATGACGGTGCCGGCGTGGCGGCGGCCGACGCCTGCGTAGAAGCGCGGCAGCGGCGCGCAGTCGATGTGGCTGTCCGGCTGGGCGTCGATGAAGCTGGACAGCACCATGCGGCCGTCGCCGGTGCGTACCGCCTGGCCGACATTGCAGGGCCGCCGTCCTGCGTCGTAGTGGGGAATGCTGATGCGGAACGCTTCCTCGTCCACGTCGGGGTGGTGGCGGGGGGCGCTGAGTTCCGGTTCGGGGCCCAGACTCATGGTGACCGCGTTGGGGGAGGGCAAGCCTGAGCGCGAGGCGCGCACCGGCTGGCAGGACATGGCCTGGCCGGAGGGAAGGCCGGCGCGCGGCGCCGGATCAAGGCGGGCCTGAGCGGCGGCGAAGCTGGAAGACAGCAGCTCCAGAATCAGGATGGAGCCGGTTTCGGAGATCGGCGGCAACGTCCGGTGGTAAAGGCTGTTGCTGTAGACGGCGCTGTCCGCGCCGGCGTAGCGGGCGGGTTCCTGAAACAGGAAGAAGTCCTGAGCGTGTCGGCTGTTGTTGAGAATATTGATGGTATAGCGAGCGTTCATGCCCAATGTCCGGGTGTGTTTTTTTCGCTGCCGGGCGGCTGTGACCGCTGCAGAGGCATCGGCTGTCTACAGCAGCAAGCGTGCCAGTTTGTAAAGTATTGTATTCATTGCGCTTGTCCCGATTCGTCGTCCCGGCTGATGGACGAATTCGTCCATATTCCGATTTTTGGATGGATGAATCGGCGCGCCATCCCCGCTCGTCTTTCTTGTCATTTTGAAAGTCGTTGGCATAATGCCTTGCCATATTCGGCGCGCCAGCCTGGCGCGTCCTTTGCTCAAGGTCGCCATGGACATTCCCGCGCACGATGTTTCTCCGCTTTCCATCCCGCTTGGTCCGGCCGAGCGGGCGATAGGCCAGTCGGCGGTTTTCCAGCGATTGCTGCAGCTGGTGCGGCGGGTGGCGCCGACCGACAAGACGGTGTTGATCTGGGGACCCACGGGCGCCGGCAAGGAAGTCATCGCCCATGAGCTGCACCGCCACAGCCAGGTGGCGGGCCAGCCTTTCATCGATCTGAACTGCGCGGCGATCCCCGAGCACCTGATGGAGGCCGAGCTGTTCGGCCACGCCCGCGGCGCCTTCACCGGCGCGCAAGGCAGCCGCGTCGGCCTGCTGGCCCAGGTGGGCCGGGGCACGCTGTTTCTGGACGAGATCGGCGAGCTGCCGCTGGCCTTGCAGCCCAAGCTGCTGCGGGTGCTGGAAACGCGCAGCTTCCGCCCGCTGGGTTCGGCCGAGCCGCAGCATTTCGCCGGCCGCGTGGTGGCCGCCACCCATCGGGATCTGCAGGCAGCGGTGCGCGACGGCCGTTTTCGCGAGGATCTGTATTACCGCTTGTCGGTATTCGTGCTCAGCCTGCCGGGGCTGGAGCAGCGCCGCGACGACATCCCTTCTCTGGTCGAACATTTCTCCGCGACGCAGCCGCGCCCGCTGCGCTTCGCGCCCGACGCCGTGTCGAGGCTGCAGAACAGCCGCTGGCCCGGCAACGTGCGCCAGCTGCGCAGCCTGGTCGACAGGTTGGGCGTGCTGTCCGACGGTCCGCTGATCACGGCGGCGGCGCTGGATGAATTCCTCGAGCCGCACGCTCATCCGTGGCAGGCCGACGCGGATGAGTTGGCGGACGCGATGCTGGCCCTGCCGGGCGAGGACAAGCTGGCGGCGGCGGAAACTTTGCTGCTCAACCGCGCGCTGCAGCTGTGCCGGGGCAACAAGGCCGCGGCCGCCCGCATGCTGGGCGTGGGGCGCAAGGTGGTGGAGCGCCGGCTGGGCGCGCGCGAGGACAAGCGCCAGACGCTGCGCCGGCTGCTGGAAGAGGGCGGGAGGCTGCTGGAGGCGGGCGATCTCGAGCAGGCGTCCCGCGTTCTGTCGCGCGGATTAACCTTGCTTGAAGAGGCCGCGCTGCAGCAGGAAGCGAGGGAGGAGCATTTCCATCTGCTGCGCCAATTGGGCATTTGCCACAGCGCGCGGCACGGCTGGTCCAACGGCGAGGCGCTGTCCTGCTACGAGGCGGCGCTGGCGGTGGGCAGGGAGCTGGATTGCGAGCCGGAGATCATGTCCATCCTGTTCGGCATCTGGACCAGCCAGCTGATGTCGCTGGAGCTGGACCGGGCACGCGGCACCGCGCAGCAGATGCTGCAGCGCGGCCAGGCCGCCGGCGACGCCAGCGCGCTGGCCGACGCCCATTTCGTGATGGCCAACACCCTGTTCTGGCTGGGCGACCACGCCGAGGTGCTGGCCTGCCTGGAGCGGGGCGGCTTGCTGGGCGGCGGCCCGGGGCGGCGCATGGGCACCCAGGGTTTCGATCTGAGCGGGCTGGTGTTGACCTTCGAGGGGCTGGCGGCCTTCCAGCTGGGGCAGTTCGCCCGGGCGCGGTGCGCGCTGGAGGCTCTGCTGGCGAGGCGGGCCGGCGAGGACCAGCCCTTCAGTCACGCTATCGCGCTGCAGGGCGCGGTATGGCTGGCCTGCTTGTTCGAAGACGAGTCGCTGGGCGATCTGGCGGCGCAGATGGAGCAGCTGTCCCGGCAGCACGGCTTTGCTTTCTACCAGGGCGTCGCTCAGTTTTTCCTTGGTTGCCATATGGCCCGCAGCGGCCGTGACGAGGAGGCGGAGGCCGCGATGCAAGAGGGCTATCAGGGGCAGATGCTGCGGCATGGAGGCAAGCTGTTCCACTCCTTCTACGCCTGGCGGCGTTGCGAGCTGTTGTTGGCGTCGGGACGGGCTTCCGAGAGCAGGGCGCTGGCCGAGCAGGCGCTGGAACTGGCGATGGCGCACAAGGAGCGGGCCTATCTGGGCGAGTTGCTGATCGCGCGCGCCAGCGCGCTGAGGGAGCAGGGCGATGCCGCCGGCGCCGAGCAAGGCTTGCGCAGCGCATTGACTACCGCGGAAGCCTTGGGCGCGGTGCCGCCCAGAGTGGAGGCCGCGGCCCGGCTGGCGGACCTTTTGGCCGCGTCGGGCAGGGAAGAACAGGCGCGGGAGACGCTGGAAACCACCTTGCGAGCCTGCGACGGCCGCGGGGAGCCGGCCCACCCCGTGCTGCAAAGGGCGCGTCGCCTGCTCGGCGGCTTGCCGGGCAGCCGCGCCGACCACAACGCAACAACAGGTGCAAGCCATGGCTTTTGAACTTTCATCACGTGATCTGGAACCCTTGCTGCAGGGCGCGTGCTTTTTCGGCAGCGGCGGCGGCGGGACGATGATCTCCGCCCGCCATCTGGCGGCGAATTTCCGCAGCGGCGATTACTACCCGACCGACAAGGTGCGGGTAGTGAGCGTGGACGAGGCGACCGATGGCGACTGCGTGATGGTGGCCTACATGGGCGCGCCGGACGCGATCAACCAGGTGCAGTGGCCGAACGGGCCGGTGGAGGCCGCCCTCGCGGCGCGGCAACGGCTGGAATCGCAGGGGCGCAAGCTGGCCTACGTGGCGGCGCCGGAAAGCGGCGCGCTGGGTTTCGTGGTGGCCGGCCTGGTGGCGGCCAAGCTGGGCTTGGCGGTGGTGGACGCCGACGGCGCCGGGCGCGCGGTGCCGTCCTTGCCTATGCTAACCTACGCCGCCGCCGGCATTCCGCCGACGCCCGCTTTCCTGGCCGGCGAGAGCGGTTTGTGCGTGGAGCTGGGCGTGCGCATGCCGCCGCCGGACGGCAAGCCGCAGGAAGACGTTTCCACCGTGGTGGAGCAGATGCTGCGCCCCATCCTGACCAATCCGCAGTTCGGACAATTCGGCGGCCTGGCGATGTGGATCATGTCGCCGGAGCAACTGGGCGGCGCGCTGCAGGGCGGCGAGGTGAGGACCGCGGAAGCGATGCTGGATTTCCTGCGCCGCGAGCTCGACATCAAGGGCAAGCTGCTGTTCGGCCCAGCGACGCTGGTGTCGTCCGAGGTGACCACCGCCGGCGGCTTCGATCTGGGCAAGGTAAGTCTGGAGGACGGTGAGCGCCGTTGCACGGTGCTGTACCAGAACGAATCGTTGCTGGCTTGGGACAGCGCGGTCTCCCATCCGCTGGCGACCGCGCCGGACGCCATCAGCTACTTTGTCGAAGGCGATGGCCAGCATGTGTTCAGCAACGGCGACCTGTCGGGCGATGACCACGGTCTGGATCCGACGGTGCGCGGCCGCAAGGCGGCGGTGATCGCGCTGCCGGCCGCAGCGCCGCTGCGCAAGGGCCTGATCCTGCAGAGTTTCGCCGATGAACTGGCGCAGCTTGGCTATCTGGGGCCGTACGCGCCGGTGGACGCCGGCCGGGAGGGCGCGTGATGAGCTTGCGCATCTGCGTGCTGGTGCCGGTGGGCGTGGACACCTTCAACCAGCCGATACTGGAATCCATCCGCCCGGTGATCCCGGCCGACGTCGAGGTGGAGGTTCGCAACCTGCCGCGCGGCACCAGCCATATCCAGGACCGCATCGATTGGCTGGCCAACGGCCTGGCAGTGGTGGAGACGGCGCTGCAGCTGGAACGCGAGGGTTTCGACGGCATCTGGCTCAGCGATTTCGACATGTGCGGCGTCGAGGCCGCGCGCGAGGCGGTGAACATCCCCATCGTCGGCGGCTTTCCGACGGCGGCGTTCAGCGCGCTGCTGCTCAGCCAGCGCTTCTCCATCGTCACAGTGTTGCAGTCGACGCTGGCGATGCAGCATGGCCATGTCCAGGCTTACGGCTTGCAGGATTCGTTCAGCTCGATCCGGGCGATAGACTGCCCGGTGGACCAACTGTCTAATATGGATGTGGTGGTGCCCAAGGTGTACGAGTGCGCGCTGGAGGCTGTCCGCCGCGACGGCGCGCAGTCCATTCTGCTTGGCTGCACCGGCTTCGTCGGCGTGGCGCGCCGGGTGGAGCAGCTGCTGGAGGCGACGCTGGGCTGCTATGTGCCGGTGATCGATCCCAACCAGGCCGGCTTCAGCCTGCTGCTGTCGCTGGTGAGGATGAAGGTGCGCCCCAGCCGGCTGTGCTACGGCAAGGAGTCGTTGCCGGTGATCACCTCGCTGTCGCGGCAGGCTTGACGGTTTGCCAATGAAAAATCCCCGCCGCAGCGGGGATTTTTCTTTCAGGCGCGGGCTTCGGCCAGGTGCCGCTTGCGAAAGCGCTGGGCCAGCATCGCGCACACCATCAGCTGGATCTGGTGGAACAGCATCAGTGGCAGCACGATGGCGCCGATCGCGTGGCCGGCGAACAGCACCTTGGCCATCGGCACGCCGCTTGCCAGGCTCTTCTTCGAGCCGCAGAACAAGATGGTGATCTGGTCCTCGCGGCTGAAGCCCAGCTTGCGGCCGGCCAGCGAGGTGGTCGCCAGCAGCAGGCCCAGCAGGATGGCGTTGACCGCCAGCAGGCCAGCCAGCGCCGCCGCCGGCGTTTGTTGCCATAGTCCGCTGATCACCGCCGCGCTGAACGCGGTGTACACCACCATCAGGATCGACCCCTGGTCCACGTATTTCAGCAAGGCCTTGTGCTTGTCCACCCAGCCGCCTATCCATCGGCGTGCGATCTGGCCGGCGATGAAGGGCAGCAGCAACTGGTAGACGATGTCCAGCGCAGACCCCATGTTCTGCGCCGCGCCGCCGTGGCAGGCCACCAGCCAGCCCACCAGCAGCGGCGTGATGAAGATGCCCAGCAGATTGGACGCGGTGGCGCTGCAGATGGCGGCCGGCACATTGCCCTGGGCCATCGAGGTGAAGGCGATCGATGACTGCACGGTGGACGGCAGCATGCACAGATAAAGCACGCCGAGGTACAGCTCCGGCGTCACCAGCGGCGTCAGTACCGGTTTCAGCAGCAGGCCCAGCAGCGGGAACAGCGCGAAAGTGCAGGCGAGCACGGTCAGGTGCAGCCGCCAGTGGCCGGCGCCGGCTACCACCGCCTCGCGCGACAGCTTGGCGCCGTGCAGGAAGAACAGCAGGCCGATCGCCAGATTGGTGGCCAGATTGAATATCTGCGCGGTCTGGCCAGAGCAGGGCAGCAGGCTGGCCAGCGCGACGGTGGCCAGCAAGGCCAGGGTGAAAGAATCCAACAGCTTGGGCATGGCATCAGGCATTCGTTGTTTGATCTTGCTATTGAAGCGCGGATTAATTAAGAATACAAATGCATTTATTTGATCAATTAAAAATATATTTTTATGAATTTTACGCTGAGACAGCTAAGAGCCTTCTGCCGGGTGGCCGAGCACGCCAGTTTCAGCCGGGCCGGCGATGAGCTGGGCCTGACCCAGCCGGCAGTCAGCCGCACGGTGCGGGAGCTGGAGCAGGCGCTGGAATTGCGCCTGCTGGATCGCACCACCCGCGAAGTGGCGTTGACCGCGGCCGGCGCGCGGCTGCTGCCCAAGCTGAGGCGGGCGCTGGAGGAGTTGGACGAGGTGCTGGACGCTGCGCGCAAGGAGAGCGAGCAGGCGCTGGGCAGCGTCCACGTCGCCAGCAGCCCGACGCTGTCGGCCAGTCTGATGCCGGCCATCGTTTCCGCCTGTCGCGAACGCTATCCGCAACTAGGCCTGCACCTGCATGATCAGGTCCAGCGCCTGAATGTCGCGGCGGTGCGCGGCGGCGAGGCCGATTTCGGCCTGGTGGTGGAGCCGGAGCCCTGCGACGATCTGGAGCAGGAAACGGTTCTGATCGATGACTTCTGGCTGGTGTGCCGCGCCGATCACCGACTGGCCGCGAGCGAGTCGGTGGAGTGGAGGCAGTTGGATGGCGAGGCGCTGGTGCTGCTTGACGGCAGCTCCGGCAGCCGGCCGCTGATCGATCAACTGCTGCGTGGACACGGCCTGGATTGTCCGGTGGCGCAGCAATTGGGCCATTCCAATTCGGTATTCCGCATGGTGGCCGCCGGCATCGGCGTCAGCGTGTCGCCTGGGTTGGCCATGCCGCTGCCGGACGGTTGCAACTTGACGGCGCGTCCGATGGTGCCGAGGGCCAGCCGCCGCATCGTGCTGATCCGCAGGCGCAACCGTACCTTATCTCCGGCGGCGGAGCGGGTATGGCGGCTGGTGCTGGAGATGCGCGGACAGTTGCAGGCGCTGGCGCAAGGCGTTTGATTGCGAGAGTGCTGGAGACGGACGAGGCGGGGACAAAAGGAAGGGATGAGCCGCCCGGACACGGCCATGTCGGCGCGTCCGGGCGGTTGCGGCTTACTGGGCGGTGTTGGAAGCCCAGACCGGAATCTTGGGCTCGTAGATCACCAGGTTGCCGTCGTCCTGCATGGTGACGAAACATCCGGGCTTGCCGTTGGTGCCGGACGCCCACAGCGCTTTGCCGTGGAAGTCGTACAGCACGAAGTTGCCATCGGTCTGCATGATGGCGCGCATGGCGTCCTTGCCATTGGTGTTGGAGGCCCACAGCGGATGGTGGTTGGCCATCCGGTACAGCACCAGGTTGCCGTCGCTTTGCAGGATTAGCTGGAAGGCGCCGTTGGTGGACAGTAGAGATTCGTTGATGCCCAGAACTTGGTTGGGGAGAAGGGTATTTGCCATGTTGCTACTCCTTGAAATGAGGTTGTCAGGGAAAGCTGCGGCAGAGCGCGATGTGAATGGCGGCAGTCCGGTTTTAGCAATGCCTGGCGCCACTCGCATGCCGAACGCATGGTATTTTCAATTTGGCGATGGCGCAATACAAAACTCTCTGGGAAATAGATATTTTGGCGGGAAACATGGATTTAATGCCTTAAAGTACAGATTTGTTTTGTGATGCATTGCTTTTTTGGCACATCGACATGATTTGGAATGACGGTTTCTAAATGTCGGCATTGCCATTTTGATAATTAGGCGCAGAATTTTCACGTAATAATTTCAGCTTGATTCCTGAATAATTCAGAGCAAGATTGTTTTGCGAGCGGGTTGGGTTTTCATTCTGTCCGGCGGATGTATTTTCCTGAGTTTGGGAGGGAAGAATGCAGTAGCCAAGAATGGCAGATCGGCTGGCTGTCATCTGATTTTCGTGTCAATATGGCACGCATCGCGCGCAGGCTTAAAAACATGATCCGCGGGAAATTCGTGCGCTGAGCGGCGAGTTTGGATTTCATCAAGGGGAACTCTATGAGCGGAAAGGATTTTTTCTCCATCCTTTTTGTCTGCCACGGCAATATCTGCCGATCTCCGACCGCGGAGGGCGTGATGCGGAAACGGCTGGCCGCGACAGGATGGTCGGGCCGGATCCGGCTGGACTCCGCCGGCACCCATGGCTATCACGTTGGCGAGCCCCCGGACGCGCGCAGCATGCGCGCCGCCGCCGGGCGGGGATATGATCTTTCCACGCAGCGCGCCCGCCAGGTGGCTGATGAAGACTTCTCCGCTTTCGACCTGATCCTGGCCGCGGACCGCCATAATCTGGACGACCTGCGCCGGCGTTGTCCCGAGGAGCTGAGCGATCGCCTGCATCTGATGCTGGAGCCGTTGGGGAAAGATCGGGAGGTGCCGGATCCATATTACGGCGGCGATCGGGGCTTCGAGCAGGTGCTGGACCTGCTGGAGGCCGCCTGCGACGCTTGGCTGGCCAGGATAGAAGCCGAGTTGCGTTGAACGCCTGACCGGAGGCGGCGCTCCTGCTAAGCTATTTGAAACAACCCAGTCACGCTTGGGCGGGCCGAAGCCGACGGCCGCGCGGGCGAACTCTGTCTGCAAGGTAAAAACATGGCCTTGACTTCGCGAGAGCGAGCGAACAAGACTCCTTTGGAAATCGTCCCCAGCCACAGCGCGGACGTGATCCTGCCGCGCCAGCCGACCAAGACGCCGCTGGCCAGCCAAACCGTCATCGTCATCGGCTCCTCCACCGGCGGCACTGAGGCCTTGCGCGCGCTGCTGACCACGCTGCCCGCCAATATGCCGCCGATTCTGATCGCCCAGCACATGCCGGAAATGTTCACCCATTCGTTCGCGCAGCGGCTGGATTCGCTGTGCCGCTTGCGGGTGAAGGAGGCGGAGGATAATGAAAGGCTGCAGCCCGGCACCGTCTACATCGCGCCCGGCCATTCCCATTTGTTGATCAAGAGCGCGCCGACGATAGGCTACAGCACCTCGCTGAACAATGGTCCGGCGGTGAACCGCCATCGACCGTCGGTGGATGTGCTGTTCCGCTCCGCCGCCAATCTGGTCGGCAAGAACAGCATAGGGGTCATCCTGACCGGCATGGGTCGCGACGGCGCCAATGGCATGCTGGAAATGCGGCAGGCCGGCGCCTGGAACATCGCTCAGGACGAGACGAGCTGCGTGGTGTTCGGCATGCCCAAGGAGGCGATCGCCATCGGCGCCACCCACGAGGTGCTGGCGCTCGGCAGCATCGCCCAGCGGCTGGTCACGCTGGCGCACCAGCGCCAGCCATCGGTGTAATCATAATAAGAAGCATTGGACTCCATGAAGTATCTTCCGATTCTGGTGGTCGAGGACGACGCCGACTTGCGCGAAGCCATCGTCGACACGCTGTCGCTGGCCGGCTATCCGACGCTGGAGGCCGCCGACGGCGGCGCCGCCTTGCTGAAACTGGCCAAGGAGCCGGTGGGGCTGATCATTTCCGACGCGCAGATGGCGCCGATGGACGGCTATGATTTGTTCGAGGAGGCGAAGAAGCGCTATCCCGGCGTGCCTTTCATCCTGATGACGGCTTATGGCGTGATCGAGCGCGCGATCGAGCTGTTGCGCGCCGGCGCCGCCCATTATCTGCTTAAGCCCTTCGAGCCGCAGAGCCTGCTCGCCGAGGTGGCGAAGCATCTGTTGGCGATGCCGGGCGACGACGGCGGCGAAGTGGTGGCGGAATCCGCCGCGATGCGTCAGTTGTTCGCGCTGGCGGGCAGGGTGGCGCAGAGCGACGCAAGTGTGATGATTTCCGGTCCCAGCGGCAGCGGCAAGGAAGTACTGGCGCGCTACATCCATCGCCATTCCCGGCGCGGCGCCGGGCCTTTCGTCGCCGTCAACTGCGCGGCGATCCCGGACAACCTGCTGGAGTCCACGCTATTCGGCCATGAGCGCGGCGCCTTCACCGGCGCGGCGCAGGCGCTGCCCGGCAAGTTCGAGCAGGCTCAGACGGGCACCATTCTGCTGGATGAAGTCACCGAGATGCCGCTGCCGCTGCAGGCCAAGCTGCTGCGGGTGCTGCAGGAGCGCGAAGTGGAGCGGATAGGCAGCACCCGGGCCATCAAGCTGGACATCCGCGTGCTGGCCACATCCAACCGCGATTTGCAGGCGGCGGTGGAGGCGGGAAATTTCAGGGAAGACCTGTATTTCCGTCTGAATGTTTTTCCTTTGCGGATACCCGCGCTGGCTGAGCGCCAGGATGATATCCTGCCATTGGCACGATTCCTGCTTAAAAAACATGCGGAGGCCGCCGGGCGGGCGTCTTTGGTATTTTCCAGGGATGCGGAACGTCATTTGACGGCCTATAGTTGGGAGGGTAACATCCGCGAACTGGATAATGTCGTGCAGCGGGCGGTCATTCTTGCCGCCGGGGCGGAAATTCTTGCCGCCGATCTGATGCTGGGCGATATTGCAGGCGTGGGGCAGTTTACCCGGGCAGAGTCCGAATCGGACAGTTCGGTGTCGGGTGAAACCGACATGAAAACCCTTGAAAAACGCCATATTCTGGAAACATTGACGGCAGTCGGCGGCGTGAAGAAGCTGGCTGCGGAGAAGCTGGGCATCAGCGAGCGCACTTTGCGCTATAAATTGCAGCGTTACCGTGATGAAGACGCTGCGGATGCCGGTGGAGATGTTCCGGAGGGAAATGGCACGGAGTAGCCATGTCAGTCAATAATATCGACCAGTTGCTGGGCGAGCTGAAAAGCGCGGCGGCGCTGGCTTCAGGCAAACAGCCGCAGGCGACTCAGCAGACGCCGCAGGTCGACTTTTCCGACGTGCTCAAATCAACGATAGAGCAGGTCAATTCGGCGCAGCAGACATCGGAGGAGATGCAAAAGCAGTTTCAGCTGGGCGACAACAAGGAGGTCAATCTGCAGGACGTGATGGTGTCGCTGCAGAAAGCCAGCCTGTCGTTCCAGACGATGGTTCAGGCGCGAAACAAGCTGGTCAGCGCCTATCAGGAAATCATGAATACTCAAGTCTAGCGCTGCCTTGCCACGGCCCGGCGGCGGTGGACCTAAACCATAAACCACCGTATGGCTGATCTGGCAGAAGAAAACGCTACTCCAGTTTGGCGCGCGCGACTGAATGAAGCGGGTGACCGTTTCAAGGCGCTGCCGAATAACCGAAAAATCCTGTTCCTTACGGCGCTGGCCGCGATTTTCGCCGTCGTCGTCGGCGCGGTGGTCCTCAACCGCACGCCTTCCTACAAGATACTGTTCTCCAATCTGGCCGATCGCGACGGCGGCCAGGTCACGGCCGCGCTGCAGCAGATGAACATCCCCTACCAACTGGGCGAGGGGGGCGTGGTTTCCGTGCCGGCGGACAAGGTTTACGATGTCCGGTTGAAGCTGGCGGCCCAGGGCTTGCCCAAGGCCAGCGGCGTCGGCTTCGAGCTGATGGACAATCAGAAGTTCGGCATCAGCCAGTTTGCCGAGCAGGTCAATTACCAGCGTTCCATTGAGGGCGAGCTCGCCCGCACCATCGAGGCCGTTTCCTCGGTGCAGAGCGCCCGCGTCCACATCGCTACCCCCAAGCAGAGCGTGTTCGTCCGCGAGCAGCAATCGCCCACCGCCTCGGTGATGCTGCAGCTGTATCCGGGGCGGATGCTTGACGGCGGCCAGGTGGCGGGCATTCTGCACCTGGTGTCCAGTTCGGTGCCGAACCTGCCGCTGAAGAACGTCACTATCGTCGATCAGGACGGCAATCTGCTGTCGAAGCAAACCGGGCCCGACGACAATTCCGGCCTGGATCAGCGCCAGCTGGGTTTCGTGCGCCAGATCGAGGAAGGCTACGTCAAGCGGATCGAAGACATCCTGGAGCCCATCTTCGGCCACGGCAACGCCCGCGCCCAAGTGACGGCCAACGTCGACTTCTCCGAAACCGAGCAGACCTCGGAGACTTACCGGCCCAATTCCAATCCCAACCCTTCGGCCACCCGCAGCCAGCAGATCAGCGAGAAGCTGGTCAACGGTTCGGCGAACCCCACCGGCGTGCCGGGCGCATTGTCCAACCAGCCGCCGTCCGCGGCGTCGGCGCCGATCACGCTACCGCCGGGCGCCGCGCCGGGCACCGCCAATCTGTCCGGCCTGGGCGTCAGCGCCAGCGGCACGCTGCAGCGCGACATCACCACCAATTACGAGGTCGACAAGACCATACAGCACACCAAGGTGCCCACCGGCGTGGTCAAGCGCCTGTCGGCGGCCGTGGTGGTCAATTATCGCCGGATGCCAGACAAGAGCGGCGAGATGAAGCCGACGCCGCTGACGCCGCAGGAAGTGCAGCAGATCAATAATCTGGTCAAGGAGGCGATGGGCTACAACACCGGGCGCGGCGACACGCTGAACGTGGTCAACGCCGCCTTCGCCGACAATGCCCAGCCCGTCACCATGCAGGAGCGGGTGATCGATTACGTCAGCGGCAACGGCACCAGCCTGATCAAGTACGGCCTGCTGGCGATTGCGGTTCTGTACTTGCTGTTCGGCGTGGTGCGTCCCGTCATGCGCGATCTGGTCAGGCCGCCGGCGCCTGCGGGCGGCGCGGAGGGCGAGGCGGGCGCCGCCGGCGCGGCAGGCCCCGGGGGGCGTTTGCTGAGCGTGGCCGGAGAAGAAGGCGAGCCCGGCGTCGCGGGCGCCGCGATGGCCGGCGCCGGCGAAGACCCGCGCGAAGCGCAGAAGCGCCAATACAGCAGCAATCTGGAAGCCGTGCGCGAGCTGGTGAAGTCTGATCCGCGCATGGCCGCCCAGGTCATCAAGGAATGGATAAGCGCCGATGAGTGATAACGGAATACGCAAAAGCGCCGTGCTGCTGTTCAGTCTCGGCCAGAACGAGGCGGTCGAGGTGTTCAAGTATCTCGGCCCCAAGGAAGTGCAGAAGATTTCCCTGGCGATGGCGGCGATCAACAACCTCAGCTACGAGCAGATCGACGAGGTGGTGGCCGAATTCCGCAAGGAGTGCGACGCGCGCGCCAGCATCGGTGCGTCCGACGAATATCTGCGCAACGTGCTGATCGAGGCGCTGGGGCCGGACAAGGCCGCCAACCTGCTGGACAAGATCATGCAGGGCAACGATCACAGCGGCATCGAGAGCCTGAAGTGGATGGACCCGTCGTCCGCCGCCGATCTGATCCGCCACGAGCACCCGCAGATCATCGCCACCATCCTGGTGCATCTGGAGCCGGATCTGTCCAGCTCCATCTTGGCCTTCTTCCCGGAGCGGATGCGCAACGAGGTGCTGATCCGGACCGCGACGCTGGAGGGCGTGCAGCCGCAGGCGCTGCGCGAACTCAACGACGTGCTGACCCAACTGCTGTCGGGTTCCGACCGCATCAAGAAAAGCGCGTCCGGCGGCGTCGGCCTCACCGCGGAAATCCTCAACTTCATGGGCGGCAACGTCGAGGCGTCGGCGCTCAGCTTCATCCGCGAGTACGACCCCGAGCTGGCACAGCGCATCCAGGACAAGATGTTCGTGTTCGAGAACCTGCTGGACATCGACGACCGCTCGATCCAGACGATTCTGCGCGAAGTTCAGTCCGACTCTCTGGTGATCGCGCTGAAAGGCACCAGCACCGATCTCAAGGAAAAGATCTTCCGCAACATGTCCCAGCGCGCGGCGGAGATGCTGCGCGACGATCTGGAGTCCAAGGGACCGGTCAAGCTGTCCGAAGTGGAGGCCGAGCAGAAGGAAATCCTCAAGGTGGTGCGCAAGCTCGCCGACGACGGCCAGATCGTGCTAGGCAGCAAGGGTGGCGATGAAGGCCTCATCGAGTAACGGACCCATCATTTCCGGCGAGGATTTGGAGAGCTGGAGCAGTTGGAGCCCGGCATCGCTGGATGGCTTCACCCAGGCGCTGTCCCCGGCCCAATTAGTGGCGATGGCGCAGATGCGCCGCCCGGGCGCCAGCCTGGCCGAGCGCATCGCCGCCTCCGAATCCGAACCGTCTGAGCCGATTCCGCTGGCGGAAGCCGAAGCGCTGGCAGAGCAGGCCGAGGCTGAAACCGAGGAAGCCGAGCCGGAAGCGCCGGCATTGGGCTACCCCACCGCCGCCGAACTGGAGGCCATTCATCAGGAGGCCTGGCAGACGGGCCATGACGCCGGCCTGGAGGCGGGACGGACGGAAGGATTCGAGCAGGGCTTGCAGGCCGGGCGGGAGCAGGGCGAGGCAGATGCGCGCGCCGAGCATCTGCCCAGGCTGGAGCAGGCCTGGCAGGCGTTGAGCGATATGGGGGCGAGTTTTTCCAGCGAGCTGGCCGAGATGGAGCAGGCGCTTTCCCGGGAGGTGTTGCGGCTTGCCTGGGGCTTGGCCCAGAAGCTGGTGCAGCAGAAAATAGATCAGGATGAGCAGGTTTTGCTGCCGCTGTTGCAGGCGGCGCTGGGGGAGCTGCCGTCGACGTTGGCCAGCGCCCGCCTGCGCGTCAATCCGGCAGATTTGGCCGCCGCGCGCGATTTTTTGCGGCAGGAAACGCCTGAGACGGCGTGGCAGTGGGTTGAGGATCCGCAGGTGCGCCGAGGCGGCTGCGTGATCGACGCCAGTTCGGTGCGGCTGGATATGGCGCTGGAGACCCGGCTGGCGGCGCTGAGCCGGGCGCTGGGGCTGGAGGATGGAGATGAGCGGCAGTCTGATTGAGCGCCAGCGCGACTGGCTGGCGTCTTGCGGCGCGGCAGCTGAGACGGCCAAACTGTGGCAGCCTTGCGGCCGGCTGGTCCGCGTCACCGGGATGGTGATGGAGGCGGTGGGCATCAAGCTGCCGGTGGGCGGCGCCTGCCGCGTGGTATTGGCGGACGACCATTCAGTGGAGGCCGAGGTGGTGGGTTTCTCCGGCGACAAAGTGTTCCTGATGCCGCTCTCCAATGTTCATGGCTTGCTGCCCGGCACGCCGGTATTTCCCTTGCCGTCTTTCAATCTTCCCCGCTATGGCCATGATGGCGGCGCGGCGCCGGCCGCCAATGGCGCGGTGGGCCGCCAGGTGCCGGTGGGCGCCAGCCTGCTCGGCAGAGTGCTGGATTCGCTGGGGCGGCCGCTGGACGGACTGGGCCCCATCCATCCCGAGGCCTGGTTTCCCTTGTACAGCCAGCCGATGAACCCCTTGCACCGCACGCCGGTGCACGATGTGCTGGATGTCGGCGTGCGCGCGATCAACGGTTTGCTGACGGTTGGGCGCGGTCAGCGCCTGGGCCTGTTCGCCGGTTCCGGCGTCGGCAAGTCGGTGTTGCTGGGCATGATGGCGCGTTTCACCAAGGCCGACGTGGTGGTGGTGGGGCTGATCGGCGAGCGGGGCCGGGAAGTGAAGGACTTCATCGAAAACATCCTTGGCGAGGAAGGGCGGGCCCGTTCCGTGGTGGTGGCCGCGCCCGCCGACATGCCGCCGCTGATGCGGTTGCACGGCGCCGCTTACGCCACCGCGCTGGCCGAATATTTCCGCTCCCAGGGGTTGGATGTGCTGCTGCTGATGGATTCGGTCACTCGTTACGCGATGGCGCAGCGCGAGATCGCGCTGGCGATCGGCGAGCCGCCGGTGACTAAGGGCTACCCGCCGTCGGTGTTCGCGCGGCTGCCGCAGTTGATCGAGCGCGCCGGCAATGGCGAGGAGGGGGGCGGCTCCATCACCGGCTTCTACACCGTTTTGTCCGAAGGCGATGATCAGCAGGATCCGATCGCCGACTCGGCCCGCGCCATCCTGGATGGCCACTTCGTGCTGTCCCGCGATCTGGCCGAGGCGGGCCACTACCCGGCGATAGACATCGAGCAGTCGATCAGCCGGGTGATGGTGGATGTGGTGCCGCAGCAGCAGATGGAGCTGGCCCGCCATTTCAAGCAGCTGTATTCCCGTTATCAGCGCAATCGCGACCTGATCAGCGTCGGCGCCTACGTTTCAGGCTCCGACCCGGTGCTGGACGACGCCATGCGCCGCCAGCTGCCCATGGTCAGCTTCCTGATGCAGCCTATGCACGAGTCGCACGATTACGCCTCCTGCTGCCAGCAGCTGGCCGGCGTGATGGCCTGAGCCTGACCCATGGCGGCCAGCAAGTACGAGCTGCTGATTCATCTCGCCGACGAGCGCCAGCAGGCGGCGGCGGAGAGGGTGGGCATGGCGCAGAACCGCTTGGCGGAATCCCGCTCGCGTCTGGATCAGCTGCACGCTTTTCGCGAGGAATACAGGCAGCGGCTGGTGAACGGCGGCGGGCAGGGCATCTCCATCATCCAATACCAGGACTTCCGCCGCTTTCTGTCCCGGCTGGACGAGGCGATGATCCAGCAGCAGCAGGATGTCGACCGCTGCGCGCAGCGCTTCGTGATGGAGCGCCAGGCCTGGCAGATGGAATACAAGAAGTTCAAGGCCTACGAGAAGCTGTTGCAGCGGGAGCGGGAGCGGGAGGCGCAGAAAGAGGCCAGGCTTCAGCAGAAGCAGACGGATGAATTCGCCACCCGCCAATTCTGGGATCGCTCCCACGGCCAGGACTCCTGACTTGGCACGCTCCTTGCTTTAATTTGTCTCGTTCTACTCAGTCGAGACATCGTCATGACCATCATTGTGAATACACCGGCGACCAAGGCCGGCCCGGCTGCCGCCACCGGCGCCGCGGGCGCAGCAGGCTCGGCTGCCAATGCCGGTGGCGGCGGCGCGGCAGGGGATTTGTTCGCCAGTTTGCTGGGCATCCAGATGGGCATGATGGGCGCGACGTTGCCGGGTGCCACGGATGGCGGCGCTTCCCTTGAGGATAAGCCCGCCGACGACAAGCCCGCGGCCAAGAGCGATGATGGCGACGCCAGCCTGCAGGCCGCATTGGCGATGCCGATGCTGACGGCGCTGCAGGTTCAGCCGCAGCAGGCCGAAGTCAAGGCTCCGAGCCAGGACCTGCTTGCCCAGCAACCGACGGCCAAGGTCGATCCCGCGCTGTTGTTGTCGACGGCCAAGCAAGACTTCAACTGGAAAGAGGGTCTGCAAAAATTGCCGGACCCGGATGCCTCGGCCGCGCAATTCTTGCCGCTGCAGCAATTGCAGCAGCAAGCGCAGCCTCAGCAATCCACCCATGTCCAAGCGGCCAACGCCAACATGCCGCAGCTGACCTTGCCGCAAACGCTGACCGACCCGAACTGGGGCAAGGCGCTGGGCGAGCAAGTGATGAGCATGGTCAGTCTGAAAATGGACAAAGCCCAGATCCAGTTGAATCCGCCGCAGTTGGGGCCGATCGAGGTGACGTTGAAAATGAATGGCACCGACCAGGCCCAGGTATTGTTCACGGCGGCGGTGCCGGCGACCCGCGAAGCGCTGGAAAGCA
Source organism: Chromobacterium indicum (assembly GCF_039708975.1). Taxonomy (NCBI): domain Bacteria; kingdom Pseudomonadati; phylum Pseudomonadota; class Betaproteobacteria; order Neisseriales; family Chromobacteriaceae; genus Chromobacterium; species Chromobacterium indicum. Next base: position 40,478 of record NZ_JAYFSJ010000019.1, on the reverse strand, counting down.
ATATGCACCGCCTGAGCTCCATGCTCTCTTCCAACGGCATCCAGCTGACCGATTCCCAGGTTTCCAGCGGCAATTCAGGCCAGCAGCAACAAGCTTACCAACAGAAGAAAGGGCATTCCCAGCCCATCGTCGGAGAGACCGAAGGCGGGGATGCGTTGAGCGTGATCAAGACCGCGCGCGGCATACTCAGCATCTTTGCTTGACCCGATTTGAGATTGACACTGTTCAGCAGGCCGAGAAAACAGGAAAATATGGCCGGGAAATCGTTTAAGATTTCACTAGGAACTCCATAAAGAACAGGTCATAACTTATGTCGGATGATAAAAAGGCGGACAAGGCGGAAAAAAAGGCGGGAGGTGGCGGCAACAAGCTGATGCTGATCGTCATCATTCTGCTGATTCTGGTGCTGGGCGCCGTGGGGGGCTTGGCTGCCTATATGTTCACCAATATGAACAAGCCGGCGGGGGCTCAGGCCGAGCAGGTTCATGAAAAGCCGAAGAAAAAACACGACGGGCCGCCGATCTTCGAAAAAATGGATACCTTCGTGGTCAACTTGGCCGGCAATGACGGCAGTTTGCTGCAGATCGACATGCAGGCCGAGCTTGGCGACGAGGAGGCCAAGAAGAAGTTCACCGATTACGCGCCCAAGGTCCGCAGCGCCGTGATCCTGCTGCTGTCGTCCAAGACCGCGGCCGAGGTCAGCACCGCCGAAGGCAAGGTCAAGCTGAAGGCGCAGGTCAAACAGATCATCAACGAGGCGATGGACGCGGGCGAGGAGCCCGTGGTCGACAGCGTCCTCTTCACTTCCTTCATCATCCAGAAGCAGTAGGCGCGCCATGGGCGACGATATTCTGTCCCAGGAAGAGGTAGACGCCCTACTGCGGGGCGTCTCCGGCGAGGACGAAGACGAGGAAGGCGGGCAGGATGGCCAGGGTGTCCGAGGCTATGACATCGGCCGGCAGGAGCGCATCGTACGCGGCCGGATGCCGACGCTGGAAATCATCAACGAACGCTTCGCGCGCAATTTGCGCATCGGCCTGTTCAACTTTCTGAGGCGCAACGCGGAAATCTCGGTTGGTCCGGTGCGGGTGCAGAAGTACAGCGAATTCATCCGCAATCTGGTGGTGCCGACCAACCTGAACCTCGTCCACGTCAAGCCGATGCGTGGAACCGGCTTGTTGATCTTCGATCCCGACCTGGTGTTCCTGATCGTCGACAATCTGTTCGGCAGCGATGGCCGCTATCACGTGCGGGTGGAGGGCCGGGATTTCACCCCGACCGAGCAGCGCATCATCCATCGCCTGCTGGAGGTGGTGTTCGCCGAATGCCAGAAAGCCTGGGAGCCGGTTTATCCGATCGAATTCGTCTACCTGCGCTCTGAAATGAACACCCAGTTCGCCAACATCGCCACGCCCACCGAAGTGGTGGTGGCGATGACATTCCATATCGAATTGGGCGCGGGCGGCGGCGACTTCCACATCTGCCTGCCGTACTCTATGGTGGAGCCGATCCGCGACTTGCTGTCCAGCACGATGCAGGCCGACCGCACCGAGGTGGACAACCGCTGGGTCAATCTGATGACCCACCAGGTGCAGGCGGCCGAGGTGGAGCTGGTGGCCAGCCTGGCGCATGCCAAGGTGACGCTGGGGCAGATACTGAATCTGAAGAACGGCGATGTGGTGATGATAGAAATACCGGAGCGGGTGGAGGCCGACGTGTCCGGCATCCCGGTGTTCGAGGCAAGCTACGGCACCGTGCAGGGCCGATACGCGCTGAAGGTGGAAAAGATACTGGCGGGGACCAACGAGTTCCTGGAGTCCCCCGGAGAGCATGAGCAATGAGCGAAGAAGAATTGCAGGGCGGCGCGGCCGGCGCCGAAGAGGAAGTGTCGATGGACGACTGGGCCGCCGCGATGGCGGAGCAGGAGACTGTCGAGAGCGCGCCGCCGGCGGAGGCCGAGGCGGTGCCGGCCCAGGGCCTGTTCCAGGAAATCGGCGCTGGAGCCGTGGCTGGCGGTCCGCCCAATCTGGACATGATTCTGGACATCCCAGTCCAGCTGACGGTTGAGTTGGGGCGAACCAAGATCGCGATCCGCAACCTGCTGCAACTGGCGCAGGGCTCGGTGGTGGAGCTGGACGGCATGGCCGGCGAACCGATGGACGTGCTGGTCAACGGCTGCCTGATCGCCCAGGGCGAAGTGGTGGTGGTCAACGACAAGTTCGGCATTCGCCTGACCGATATCATCACTCCGGCGGAACGCATACGGCGACTGCAGAAATAATGGATATGGGCAAACTCGTGAAAGTGCGCCTGGCGCTGCGAGGCGCACTTTGCTTTGCGGCGTCTTCGCCGTTGTGGGCGGCGACGGCCGCCGTTCCCGCGCCGGCAGCCGCGCCGTCGCCGTTCGCCAGCCTGGTGCAGGTGATCCTGGGTCTGGCGGTGGTGCTGGGCGCCATCGTCGGCGTGGCTTGGCTGTTCAAGCGCCTGTCAGGCGGCGCGATGGGCGGGGCGGGCCGCGTCCGCGTCGTCGGCGGCGCCATGGTCGGCCAGAAGGAGCGGGTGGTGATCGTCGAACTGGAGGGCGAGTGGCTGGTGCTGGGTGTGACGCAGCAGCAGGTCAATCTGCTCAACAAGATGCCGCGGCCTGAGGGCGCGGAGCCGGAGCGGACTGAGCCGGCCGAGCCGTTCGCGCGCTGGCTGAAGGCCGCTTTGGACAAGAGCCGCGAGGCGCAGCGGCGGCGGCAGGACAAATGATGAAGAAAAAGATCGTGATCGCCCTGCTGTCCGGCGGGGCGTTGCTGTCGCCGTTGCTGGCGGACGCGGCGGCCGGGCTGCCGCTGATGACCAGCACGCCGGCGGTGGGCGGCGGACAGAACTACTCGCTCAGCCTGCAGATGCTGCTGTTCATGACGGCGCTGACCTTCATCCCGGCGATGCTGCTGATGATGACGGCCTTCACCCGCATCGTGATCGTGCTGTCCCTGCTGCGGCAGGCGCTGGGCACCACCCAGTCGCCGCCCAATCAGGTGATCGTCGGCCTGGCGCTGTTTTTGACGCTGTTCGTGATGGGGCCGACCCTCGATCAGGTTTACGCCAAGGCCTGGGTGCCGTTCTCCGACGACAAGATCAGCTTCAGCCAGGCGCTGGACGAGGGAAGCAAGCCGATGAAGGCCTTCATGCTGCGCCAGACGCGGGAAAAGGATCTGGCTTTCTTCATCGAGATTTCCCAGTCGCCCAAGCCGCAGAGCAAGGAAGACGTGTCGATGAAGACGCTGATTCCGGCCTTTGCCATCAGCGAACTGAAAACCGCGTTCCAGATCGGCTTCATGATCTTCATTCCCTTCATGATCATCGACCTCGTCGTCGCCAGCATCCTGATGGCGATGGGCATGATGATGGTGTCGCCGGTCACCATCTCCTTGCCGTTCAAGATGATGCTGTTCGTGCTGGTGGACGGCTGGACGCTGCTGATGGGCTCGCTGGTGCAGAGTTTCTACACGGGATGACGGCGATGCGGCTGGAGTGTTTGTCGCCGGCGGATCTGCCCGCCTGCCATGCCCTGTTCCGGGCCAGCGTGCATGCGCTGGCCGGCGGCGTCTATACCAGAGAGCAATGCCTGGCGTGGGCGCCGGAACGGATGTGGAACGATGAGGTCGAGACGGTTTGGCGCGCCAGGCTGGAAGGCGCCTGGTCTTGCAAGGCGGTGGCCGATGACGGCCGGCTGGCCGGCTTTGCTTGGCTGAAGCGCGACGGCGAATTCGACATGCTGTATGTCGCGCCCTGGGCCGGCAGGCAGGGGTTGGGCGGGCGCATGGCCGCCGAACTGGAGCGCCGCGCCGCAGAGGCCGGCGTGACCGCGCTCCATGCCTGGGCCAGCCATGCGTCGCGCTCGGTGTTCGAACGGGCCGGCTACAGGCTGCTTCGCGCCAATCGCATCGTCCGCGACGGCGTGGAAATCGATAACTGGCTGCTGGCCAAGGGCGGCTGGCGGGAGGAGGGGGCATGAGTCCGGAACTGATCATCAGCATCGTGCAGAACGCGCTGTACATCCTGATCATCGTGTCGGCGCCGGTGCTGCTGACATCGCTGCTGGTGGGTCTGCTGATCAGCATTCTGCAGGCCGCCACGCAGATCAACGAAATGACGCTGACCTTCATCCCCAAGCTGCTGGCGATGTTCCTGGTGCTGGTGCTAGCGGGTCCGTGGATGCTGAACACCCTGATCGAGTACACCACCAGGCTGTTCCAGAGCATACCTAGCGTGATCGGCTGATGCTGGCGATCAGCGATATCCAGATCAATGCCTGGGTCGGCGTCTTCGCCTGGCCGTTCGCGCGCATCGTCGGCTTGTTCCTGACGGAGCCCATCTTCGCCTATCGCGGCCTGCCGCGCAGCTTCAAGGTCGGCTTCGCGCTGATCCTGACCGTGATCCTGGCGCCGCTGTTGCCGCCGCTGCCCGCTGTGCCGCTGGTATCGGCCGAAGGCATCGCCATTCTGGTGCAACAACTGCTGATCGGCCTGTCCATGGGCTTCGTGATGCGCATCGTGATCAGCGCGGTGGAGTTGACCGGCTTCATCATCGGCGCGCAGACCGGCCTGGGCTTCGCGATGTTCTATGACCCGGTCCATGCCGCCCAGGTGCCGGTGCTGTCGCAGATGCTGTCCTTGCTCACCTTCTTCCTTTTCCTCGCCTTCGACGGCCACCACGTGGTGCTGAGCGCGCTGGTGCACAGTTTCCAGGTGCTGCCGATTGGCATGGCCATGCCGGCGCAGGGCATCAAGGCGCTGGTTTTGTGGGGGGGGCATCTGGTCGAGTGGGGGGTGTGGCTGGCGATGCCCATCATCGGCGCGCTGCTGATCACCAACCTGGCCATCGGCGTGATGACGCGGGCGGCGCCGCAGTTCAACATCTTCTCTTTCGGCTTCCCGCTGACCATCATGATAGGCTTCGGCACGCTGTACATGACGCTGCCGATGATGATTCCGGTGATAGAGCGCATGTACCAGATCGGCTTTGACATGATGTTGCGGATGCTGCAGGCCAAGTAGCCGGGCGCGTCTCGTAAAGCCGGACGGCTTTCTGCTAGAATACCGCGAATTTTGATTGACGCTCCGGCGGGTAGCCGGGGCCAGACAACGCACAGAGGCAAATATGGCAGGTCACAGCAAATGGGCTAACATCCAGCACCGCAAGGGTCGCCAGGATGCCAAACGTGGCAAGATCTTCACCCGCCTGATCAAGGAAATCACCGTCGCGGCCAAGATGGGCGGCGGCGACGTCAACATGAACCCGCGCCTGCGCCTGGCGGTGGACAAGGCCAAGGCCGAGTCCATGCCCAAGGACAACATCGAGAACGCGATCAAGCGCGGCACCGGCCAGCTGGACGGCGTCGATTACGTCGAGTGCCGCTACGAAGGCTACGGCATCGGCGGCGCGGCGGTGATGGTGGACTGCCTGACCGACAACAAGACCCGCACCGTGGCCGATGTGCGCCACGCCTTCTCCAAGTACGGCGGCAATATGGGCACCGACGGCTGCGTGTCCTTCCAGTTCAAGCATTGCGGCTACCTGGTGTTCGCGCCGGGCGTGGATGAGGACGCCTTGATGGAGGCGGCGCTGGAAGCCGGCGCCGAGGATGTGGTCAGCAATGACGACGGTTCGATCGAAGTCATCACCGGCCCGTACGAATTCTCCGACGTCAAGGACGCGCTGGAAGCCAAGGGCTTCAAGTCCGAGATGGGCGAAGTGACCATGCGCGCCGAGAACGAAACCGAGCTGACCGGCGACGAAGCCGCACGCATGCAGAAGCTGCTGGACGCGCTGGAAGACCTGGACGACGTGCAGGATGTCTACACCTCGGTGGTGATCGGCGAATAAGCCGTTCCCGTCCGCTGCGAAAACCCGGCCTGGCCGGGTTTTTTCATGTCCGCTCGGCTTGGGCCGCGGGCGCGGGCGGTGTAAACTGGCGGCTTGTTCCGCAGGTCCCGTTTCCGCAAGGATTTCATTGCCCATGCACCAGCCGCACGCCGAGCGCCGCAAGCGCTTGTTGGCCCAGATAGGCGACGGCGTCGCCTTGTTGCCCACCGCGACGATAGCGGTGCGCAATGCCGACAACCATTATCCCTACCGCGCCGACAGCTATTTTCTGCACCTGACCGGTTTCGAAGAGCCGGAGGCCGTGTTGCTGCTGGATGGCCGCAGCGGCAAGTCCGTGCTGTTCTGCCGCGACCGCAATCCCGAAATGGAAATCTGGGACGGCTTCCGCCATGGGCCTGACGGCGCGCGGGAAGTCTTCGGCTTCGACGAAGCTTATCCGCTGGCGGAGATGGCCGAGCGGATTCCCGATCTGCTGGCGGACTGCGGCCAGTTGTGGTGGCCGCTGGGCCACGACGAGGCGTTCGACCGCCGCGTCAACATATGGCTGGACGCGGTGCGCGGCCGCGCGCGGGCCGGCGCCCGTCCGCCCGCGCATTACGGCGACCTGCGCGCGCTGCTGGACGAGATGCGCATGGTCAAGGACGAGGTGGAGATCGCGCTGCTGCGCTGCGCCGGCGAGATTTCCGCCGCCGGCCACATGCGGGCGATGCGCGCCGCGCGCCCCGGCATGCATGAATACCAGCTGGAGGCGGAGCTGTTGCACGTCTTCGTCGGCCACGGCGCCCGCCAGACGGCGTACGAAAGCATAGTCGCCGCCGGCGCCAACGCCTGCACGCTGCACTACGTGGCCAACAACGCGAGGATCAACGACGGCGAGCTGCTGCTGATCGACGCCGGTTGCGAATACCGCGGCTACGCCGGCGACATCACTCGCACCTTTCCGGCCAACGGCCGCTTCAGCGGCCCGCAGCGCGATGTCTACGAAGTCGTGTTGGCGGCGCAGCTGGCCGGCATCGCCGCGGTGAAGCCGGGCGCGGTGTGGCACGCGCCGTCGGACGCCGCGCTGGGGGTCCTGGCGCAGGGAATGGTGGATCTGGGCCTGCTGGCCGGCACCGCGGACAGCGTGATCGAGTCCGGCGCCTACCGCCAGTTCTACATGCACGGCATCGGCCACCTGATCGGCCTGGACGTGCACGACGTCGGCCAGCGCAAGCAAGACGGGCAATGGCGCGGCTATCAGCCGGGTATGTGCACGACGATAGAGCCGGGCCTGTACATCCGGCCGGCGCCCGGCGTGCCGGAGGCGTTCCACGGCATAGGCGTGCGCATCGAGGACAATGTGCTGGTGACGGCGGACGGCAACGAGGTATACACCGCGGCGGCGCCCAAGACGGTGGCCGGGATCGAGGCGCTGATGCGCGGGGAGTGAGACCGATGAATGAAAGAATGAGCGAACACGCCGACGTCCTGATCGTCGGCGGCGGCCCGGTGGGCGCGCTGGCCGCCCTGAGGCTGGCGCGGCAGGGGCGCAGCGTGATGCTGCTGGAGGCGAGGGCGAAAGACGCCGAGGTGCGCGACGCCCGCGCGCTGGCGCTGTCCTGGCACAGCCGCCGCCTGCTGGAGGAGGCCGGCGCCTGGCCGGCCGATCTGCCGGCGACGGCGATAGACACCGTCCACGTGTCGCAACAGGGCAGTTGCGGCCGCACCCGGCTGGACCGGGAAGACCTGGACCTGCCGCATCTGGGCGCGGTGGTCGACTACCCGGCCCTGGTCGCCGGGCTCGGCGGCGCGCTGGAGCAGGCCGGCGTGCAGGTGAGGTGGCAATGCCGGGTGACGGCGGTTAAGAGTCTGAGCCAGTACGCGTGCGCCGAGGTGGAGACGCCGGACGGCCGCCTGCTGCTGACCGGCAGCCTGCTGGTGCTGGCCGAGGGCGGCGCGCTGGCGGAAACGCTGCCGGGTATCCGCCGGCTGACCCACGATTACCATCAGTGCGCGGTGCTGGCCGAGGTGGAGACCGAGCTGCCGCCGCAGGGCGTGGCTTACGAGCGCTTCGCCCATGACGGCCCGTTCGCGCTGCTGCCGCACGGCGAGCGCTACATGCTGGTATGGACCCGCAGCCAGGCCGACGCCGAGCGGCTGGCCGCCGCCGACGAGGCGGTGCTGCGCGGCGAGCTGCAGCAGGCCTTCGGCGAGCGCCAGGGCCGGATACTGTCGGTCGGCCCGCGCTCCACCTTCCCGCTGGCGCTGCGCCAGGCCAGCCAGGTGGCGAGCGGCCGGGTGGCGCTGATCGGCAACGCCGCCCAGACCATGCACCCGGTGGCGGCCCAGGGCCTGAATCTGGGCCTGCGCGACGCGGTCGGCCTGGCCGACGCGCTGGAGGGCGCGGCCGATGCCGGCGACGCGCGCGCGCTGAAACGCTATGCCGCCTCGCGCAAGCTGGATAGCCGCGCGGTGGTCGGCTTCACCCATGGCCTGATCAAGCTGTTCGACGGCCACCATCCGCTGATGAACCGCCTGCGCGGCGTCGGCATGACGGCGCTGGACACGCTGCCGGCCTTGCGGCGCAAATTCGCCGGTCATCTTGTATTCGGCGTGCGGGGATAAGCGATGCGTTACGACAAATATCGAGCGGTCATCGTCGGCGGCGGCCTGGTCGGTGCCAGCCTGGCGCTTGCGCTGGCGCGCGCCGGCAAACGGGTGGCGTTGCTGGAGGCCGGCGAGCCGGCTGCCGATGGGCTGGAGCAAGGCTGGGACGCGCGCATTTACGCGGTCAGTCCGGCCAACCGGCGTTTCCTGGAGGGCATGGGCGCTTGGCCGGACATGGCGCGGATCGGCACCATCGCGTCGATGGACGTGCGGGGCGACGCCGGCGGGCGGATTTCGTTCTCCGCCCGCGATGCCGATGCCGACGCGCTGGCCTGGATCGTGGAAAACCGCTGGCTGCTGGCCTCGCTGTGGACCCAGCTGCGCGATAGCGGCGCGGAGTTGATCACCGGCGCGCGCGCCGCGGCGCTGGCCACGACGCCGGGCGAAGCCCGGCTGACACTGGAGGATGGCCGCGAGCTGGCGGCCGAGCTGCTGGTGGGGGCCGACGGCGCCAACTCCTGGGTACGGGGGCAACTGGGCTTGCAGGCCAGCGTCAAACCCTACGGCCAAAGCGGCGTGGTGGCCAATTTCGCCTGCGAGCTTCCCCATCAGGGCATCGCGCGGCAATGGTTCTTCGGCGACAGCATTCTCGCCTGGCTGCCGATGGCCGGGAACCGAATATCGATGGTCTGGTCCACTCCTGATCCGCAGTCGCTGCTGGAACTGTCGCCGGAGGATTTGGCCGTCCGTGTGGCCGAGGCCGGCGGACGGCAGCTGGGCGCGTTTGCCACCCTGACCGCGGCGGCGGCCTTCCCTTTGCGGCTGATCCAGCCGGAGGCGGTGGCGGCCGAGCGGGTGGCGCTGATAGGCGATGCCGCCCACACCGTCCATCCGCTGGCCGGGCAGGGCGTCAACCTGGGCTTCCAGGACGCCGCGAAACTGGCGGGACTGCTGGACGCCGCGCCCGATTGCGGCGACTGGATGCTGCTGCGCCGCTATCAGCGCCAGCGCCGCGAGGCGGTGGCCGCCATGCAATTCGGCTGCGATGGCTTGTACCGGCTATTCCATGCGAAACTGCCTGGTCTGCCATGGTTGCGCAATACCGGCCTGTCTTTGACCAACTGCCTGACTCCGCTGAAACGGCAGTTCGCCAGACAGGCGATTGGATACTGATCCCAAAGGACCCCTGATCGATGAACAAGAGAATGAAAACGCTGGCCCTGTCCAGTGCGATGCTGATGTCGCTGGCCGCCTGCTCCCAGGCCGCCGGCGGCAATGTCGAAGACGTGAAGAAGGCCTTCCTCGGCCACTTCCCCGGCAAGCAGGTGAAGAGCGTCAGCGCCACCCCGGTCAAGGGCATCTACGAGCTGGTGGTGGACGGCCGCCAGGTGGTGTACGTCAACAGCGACGCCAGCTATCTGTTCGTCGGCGACCTGATCGACACCAAGAGCAAGGAAAGCCTGACCGAGAAGAAGATGGCCGAGCTGTCCAAGGTGGACTTCAACGCGCTGCCGTTCCAGTACGCGTTCAAGGATGTGCGCGGCAAGGGCGAGCGCAAGATGGCGGTGTTCACCGATCCTGACTGCCCGTTCTGCAAGAAGCTGGAGCGCGAGAGCCTGAAGGACATCGACAACGTCACCATCTACACCTTCCTGTACCCGTTGACCCAGTTGCACCCGGACGCGATGCGCAAGTCCAAGCAGATCTGGTGCTCGGCCGACAAGGCCGCCGCCTGGACCGCCTTCATGCGCGACGGCAAGCCGCTGACCGGCCCGGACAACTGCGACACGCCGCTGGAGAAGATCCAGGCGCTGGGCGAGAAGATGGGTATCACCGGCACGCCGGCGCTGGTGTTCGCCAATGGCCGCATGGTGCCGGGCGCCATCGGCGGCGACGACATCGAACAGCTGCTGAACGCCAAGTAAGCCAGCAAGACGGGACCGGTTTCGGTCCCGTTTTTCATGGCGGAACGGCGCGAAACGGGCATGAAGATGCGGCGTTGGAACACGACGGAACGGCTGCTGCTGGCGCTGTGGCTATCGCTGCTCGTCCACGCGGCCGTGCTGTGGCTGCCGTTAAGGCCCGGGCAATGGGCTTCCTGGCATGAGGCGATGCGGGTGAGGCTGCGGGGAGAGCCCGCGCCCGCCGCCGCCGAGCCGCCGCCGATCGCGCCGCCGTTGGCCGAAGCGCCCAAGCCGGACGCGGACGACATGGCGCCGGAGGACATCGGCGACGACAGGCTGCGTCTGGGCGCCGACATCTATTATCCGGCGCGGGAGCTGGACCAGCTGGCGCAGGAGCGCGGTCGCATCGCGCTGCCGGACGTGGTTTTGAAGGGCCCGTCTCAGCAGGTCGAGGTGCTGGTGTTCATCGGCGCCGGAGGCAGGGTGGACGCGGTGCGCTTCGAGGGCGAGGTGGACGCCAAGCTGGCCGATGCCATCGCCCCGGTTTTCCGCGGCGCGGATTACCAACCCGCGCGCAAGGACGGGCGGGCGGTGAAAAGCTACAAGCGGATACGGATAGAGCCGCAGGCGGATGCGCCGCCGCCCCTGTCGCATTGAGTCCGCTTCATGCTACATTGTCCCCCGTTCCGGCGCATGCCGGAGGGCTAACACCGCCAGGGACGGAGCCAACCGTCCCGGCAATCGACAAAGGAAACGCCATGTCTGATCTGCAGACTCTCTTCACTCAGGCCCAGGCCGACGTCAAGACCTTGTCCGAGCGTCCGGATAACCAGACCCTGCTGCAACTGTACGCGCTGTTCAAGCAGGCGACCGAAGGCGACGCCGCCGGCGAGCGTCCGGGCATGATGGACTTCATCAACCGCGCCAAGTTCGACGCCTGGGAAAAGCTGAAGGGCAAGGATGGCGCCGCGGCCATGCAGGAATACGTAGACGTGGTGAACAAGCTGCTGGCCGACTAAGCCGGAGCCTGTTCTTCACCAAGCCGAACGGCGCCCATCGGGCGCCGTTTTGTTTTGCCGGTCACCAGCAGCCGCTGACGTTCAGCGTGGTTCCACTGGCATTGTTGGCGATATTGCTCTGGTTGCCCAGATTGTCCAGCTGGTAGGTCTGGCAGCTGTCCTGGGCCTGGCTGCCTTGCGGCGCGGCGTTCAGGGCGAAGGAGCTGGCCGTTGTGTTTGAGATGGAGAGCGCATACAGATTGTTGCCGTTGCCGGGCACATAGACCGTGCCGCTGGCGTAGCCCAGGGTCGCCAGTTGGCTGGCGTAGTTGTTGTTGGTGGAAAAATAGCTTTCCTGGCGGCTGGCCAGATCCTGCAGCGCGGTTTTGGCCGCGGTGCGGTTGGATTGCATCATGAAGTTGCGGTACGAGGGCAGGGCGATGGAAACCAGCAGGGCCAGCACCGCCAACGCAATCACCAGTTCCAGCAGGGAAAATCCTTCAGGCTTTTTTTTCATGGTTCCGTCTCTTGGAGTCTCAGCGCAGTTCTATCCAATTCAGCCTCGCGTGCAGGTCGAAGGCGGCCGGATTGAGTTGCGGCGGGGTGGCGACCGGGCCGCCGCTGATGCTGCTGCCGATCGCGAAATAGTTGCTCTGGAAGCTGACCACGCTGGGCGAGCCGGCCATATTGACCGCGATGCCGTCTATCACGCTGCCGCTGATGCCGTTGAAATTGCCGGAATCGTTGGCGTAATAGGAGCGCGCGGTGGCGCCGCCGGTTTTCGGGTTTAGCGACATGGTGAAGCCGGTGGCGGACGATACCGTGCACGACGACGCGTTGTTGTTGGGCGGGATGGTGGTGTTGACGGTGAAGGTGCCCAGCTGGCTGACCGGGTTGTAGATCACCTGCTCGCCGCTGCCGGGCAGGTTGAGCAGCCAGCCGTAGCTGGTGTTGCTGGTGCTTGGACTGCAAGCGCCGCCGCCTTGCCAGCAGACGGTGTTGTTGGACAGCGCGCGGTAGCCTTGCACCGAGCCCAGCGTCGAGCTGTAGGATGCGGCGACGGTCTGGGCGGTGAGGTTGCTCGGGCGCACGGTCAGGCCGCCGGTGGGCGCGGCCTGGCTGTAGTAGGCGGATTGGCCTACCAGCGTATTCCATCCCGACATGTCCCAGTCCCAGACGCCGTACAGGCTCTGGGTGCCGCCGGCGTAGATGTCGGCGGAACTGGTGGTGAACGGAATTTTCTGGCCGGTGCCGAACGACACCAGCACCCGCGGGTTGGCGCCGCCGGTGGGAATGGACGTGACCAACAGCTTGCTGGTGATCGGCTGCAGGCTGGGGGTGCAGCTGCCGGCGCTGATCTGCGCGCTGGTGCAGTAAGTGTACTGGGCGGTGAATAGCGGCGAGGCGGCGCCTTTGCCGAATTGCGAGACCGCCCAGCTGGACGGCGTGCTGCCGGTGACGTCGAAGCGCCATACATTGCCGAACAGGTCGCCGGCGTAGATGTAATCGGCGATGTTGTCGCCGTCCAGATCGGCGACTGTGGTGTAGTAGATGCCGTTCTTGCCGCCGGCGCCCGAAGGGTCGTTCGCGCTGCCGCTGCCGGTGTCCAGCTCGTAGAAGCTGGGCGCGCCGCTGCTGCCCACCAGCATGATGAAGATGACGGCGTGGCCGTTGGCGCTGTTGTAGCCGTTGCCGAACACCGCGCCCCATTGGCCATTGTGGAAGCGGGTGATCACCGGCGTGCCGAAGGTGTAGCCCAGATCGTTGCCGCAGGTGGATTTGTTGACGCAGCTGAGCGTGCCGCTGTTGATTTCCGACACCACCAGGCTGGCGGCGTTGCTTTCGGCGAAATTGGCCGGATTGCTGACGTCCAGCATGTACATCGCCTGGCCGCCGGCGCCCAGGCCGCCTATCAGCCAGGTGTGCCAGCCGCTGCCGTAGAACAGGTCGTCTGCGGCCGGGGTGGCGTCGACGAAGTACTGGTGGGCGTAGGTGGGGTTGCTGTACTGGATGGTGTTGGCCTGGGCGGCGGCCGGCACGTAGGCCAGCACCTCCTGGCCGTCGTTGTTGGTGGCCACGTAATTGCCGCTGCTGTCGTTGGCGCCGCTGCGGAAGCCGTGCAGCATGCCGTCGTTGCCGCCGTTGTAGACGATGTTGGTCCGGGTGAGGTTGGCGGATTTGTAGCTGGGATAGCTTTGCGCGCCGGTCGCGTTTTCCGCCGGCGAGGCGGATGGGTAGAGCTTGTCGCTCCAGACGCCCGCATAACTGTTCTGCGGCGAGCCCACCCAGATCGGGCTGCTGTTGATCAGATCGCCCAGCACACTGTCGCGGTCGCGGAACAGGCCGCTGCCCAGCGTGGTGACTTCGTTGCCGCGCGCGCCGCGCAGGTAGGAGACCCGGGCGGAGCCGTTGCCGTCCGGGCTCAGCGTGGTTTGTTGCGCGGATGTCAGGCTCGCCCACTGGAAGGGGATGCCCTGGCTGCCGTTCCAGCTGAGAATGGCGCGGCTGGTTTGCGCGCTCATATTGCTGGCGCCGGTGGTGGCGCAGCTGCCGCCGGTCAGCACGCAGGAGCCATCCCAGGTGGCGGTGCTGGCCACGGAGACCTGGCCGGTGCTGGTATTGCCCTGCAAGGCGTAGGAGGCCAGCGATCCCCACCAGTTGTCCGCGTGGTAGCTGGCCACGTATTGCTGGGTGCCGGTGCGGATCAGCGTGGTCTGCTGGCTGTTCAGGCCGCTGGAACTGGCGGACTGGGTGAAGGGCTGGGCCTGGAAGCAGCTGATCTCGTGCACGTTGCGGCTGGCGCCGGTGGACGCGGCGAAGCCGAAGGTGATCTGGCTGGGCAGCGGGCCGCTGACCGAGGTGTTGTTGATGTCGTAATTGGTGATCACCGGCACGTAGGCGCCGTTGTTGTAGCTGTACCAGAGGCTGAGCAGGTTGGCCGGCGTGATCTTCAGCTTGTAGCTGATCGGCACCGCCTGGCCGCGCTTGGTGGCGGATTCATTGGCCATCGGCTGGCTGGACGGCAACTGGTAGACGCCGCCGCTGGTGCCGGGAATGCTGATGAACGGATAGTTCATCACGCTTTGCGTGCCGTATTTGCCGGTCTTGCAGATGTTTTGCACCATGGAGGCGCTGAAGCTGCCGCCGAACTGGCTGGCCAGCGCGCTGGCCGCGACCGATCCCGCGCCGCGCAGCGAGATGTTCTGCGGTTTGGCGCCTGGGCCGCTGGAGGTGTTGTCGTTGCTGGAGCCGCCGTTGGGGAAGTTGCCGTACTCGTCCATGCCCAGGCCCAGATAGCCGCCGATGATGCCGTTGTAAGGCGAGTTCACGTTGGAGCAGCTGTAGCCCAGGCTGCCGCCGAAGGAGCCGACTGCGCTGGGGATGCCGGTGAGCAGGAAGAAGCTCATGCCGTCGGCGCCGTCGCGCGCGCTGCCGCCGGAATCGCCGTCGTAGGTGTAGCTGGTGAAGGTGGCTTGCAGGCCGCTGCCGGATGGAAACAGGCTGTTGTAGACGATGGCGCCCGACTGGCTGCCGGAGCTGTTGGTCAGCCGCAGCGCGCCGTTGCCGCTGGTATCCGGCAGCGTGCCGCTGTAGCCGCCGATCTGGGTGTTGCCGCCGGGGTCCTTGCTGCCGCAGGCCGGGATGGTGCCGGAGCCGGTGCCGGCGGTCATGCAGGCGCCGCCGAACACCAGCCAGTTGAGCTGGGCGCCGCCGCCGGTGAAATTGTCGCTGACGGTGACCGCGCCGGCGGCGTGCGGCCACAGGCTTGAGGCCAGCAGGGCGGCCAGGCTGAGAGCAAGACGCGGGGCATCGGGTCGCATGGTCATTTCCCCAGATTGGTGGTGCCGGAGTACAGCGTGTAGGTGCTTTGCAGCACGGCCACCGACGCGGCGTTGCCGCCATAGCCTATCGCCGTGAGCTGGTAGACGGCGCCAGTGCCGGCGGCGTTCAGTCCCAGAAACTGGATGTAGAGCTGAGGCGCTTGGTAATAGGTTTGGCCGCCGCCATTGGCGGAGGCGGTCATGAAGGGCGGAGTATAGGTGTAGCCGGCGTTGTTCCAGGAAGTCGTGGCGGTCACGCTGGCGGGGGGGACGACGAGCGCATTGCTGCAGACTTTCAGCGTGTTCTGTACGCCGCTGCAGTTGGCGGCGGCGCCGGCGTTGTCGCCCTGGTTCAGCCACCATTCCGCGTATTGCAGCGTCGCCTCCGCCGCTTCGAAGGCCCGGCCCTTTTCGCGGGTGTTGCCGGCCAGTTTGCCCAGCAGACCGCTGCTGCGCATCAGCGCGATGCCGATGATGGTGATCACGATCAGCATCATCAGCGCCGCCACCATCGTGAAGCCGCGTGGACCGGAAGCGCGGGAGAAGGAGGATGGGCGCGTCATAGCTGGTTCATCAGGCCGGTGAGCCAGGACATCTTCACCGTGGCCGGCTGGCCAGGCTGATTGGCCAGGGGATTGACCATGGTCAGCGTCACCCATACCGAGCGCACAGTGGCGCCGGAGGGAATGGCGGAAGCCGGATAGTAATGGGCGGTAGAGCCGCTGTTGGCGGGGTCTACGCCGTATAGCACTGTCATGTTGCTGACGCCGTCCACCAGCACCTGGGCGGTCCCGCCGTTGACGGCGCAGGCGAGCTGGTTCGAGCCGTTGACGGAAAACTGGTTGATGTAGATCTGGCCGCTTCCGCTGGTGTTGCTGGAGCCGTTGCAGTTGAGCACGGTGTCGCCGGACAGGGTGGCGAAGCGCACGCTCAGCGTGTCCGACGCGCCTGATGTCCCCGACGTGCCGGTGATCGATTGTCCGGCGGCGAAGCCGCTGGCGGCTGGCAGCGCTTGCGCCGCGGTCTGAATCTGCGGGTTTGGATAGTAGCCGGCGGACTGCACGATGCTGCTGATCAGGGTCATCGCCGTGCGCTGATTGTCTTGCAGCTGAGCCAGGCCGGATTGGCTGGCCTTGGTCAGCCGGGCGGAGGTGAAGATCAGCGTCAGCACGCTGAGCAGAAACAGGCCGATGGCGATGGCCACCATCACCTCGATCAGGCCGCCGCCGTTCTGCCGGCGCGCGCTCATGGCACCACCACCATCTGGTAGCTCTGGCTGGCGGTGCCGGCGGCCATGGAAACGGCGTTGACCGAGCGGTTCTTTTCCAGCCAGTACACGGTGATGGTGCAGGCGACCGGCGTGGCGCTGGTGGCCGGGTTGCAGGCGATCTGACCGCTGCCGCCCGGTAGGGCGCTGATTGTGCCGCTTCCCCATTGGGCGGCGTCATAGCCGGCCACGTTGGTGGAGCTGCAGGTGGTGCCTGAGGCGGAACAGTTGACGGCTTGACTCAGGGCGGGCGTGCCGCTGATGGTGCCGGAGGCGCTGACGCTCCAGCTGCCGCTGGCGTTCAGCGTGCCCCAGTAGGCGGAGTTGGCGTGCATCGCGGCGGCCATGCTTTCGGCGGCGATGGCGCCCAGGCTGCGGCTGCGGGCGATGCTGGTGCTGTTGATCGCGGCGGCCTGCATGCCGGCGATGCCGAGCAGGCCAAGCGAGATCACGATCAGCGCCACCAGCACTTCCAGCATGCTGAAACCGTTTTGGCCGGGTGGTTTCATGGACATGTGTATTGTCCCGTGCTGTCGGTCTGGCCGCTGGTCAGCACCTGAGGATGGCCCACCGCGGCCAGCGCCACGCAGCGCCGGCTGCTGGCCTGGTTGCCGGAGGTATTGAACGTGATCATGCCATCGTTGCTGGACGGCGCATAACCCATGCGGTTGAAGCATAGATAAGGATAGGCGCTGTTGTTGGAGCTGGCGCTGTCGCCGCTGGAGAAGGCCTGCTGCCTGCGCAGCACGGTGCCGCTGGTGTCGGTGCAGTTCCCGTTGACCGCCTGCAGCACGATCCACCCGCCGGCCCAACTGGTGTTGCCGGGCGCGCTGGCGTTGCAGTTGGCGCCGTCGGCGGAAGGGCAGACCAGCACGGTCTGGCCGCGTTTGAGCGCCTCGTTGCGGGCGGACAGGATGTCGCCGTACAGATTGTTGCTCTCGGACATGACGGCATTGGCTGACACGGTGCTTTGATAGGCCGGCACCGCGAATGCGAGAACGATGGCCAGCAAAGCCATGACGATCAATAACTCAGGCAGGGTGAAAGCTTGTTGCTTGTCCATGATGCTCGATCTGTTGGCCGGCGGTTGAGCCGACGAATGCGTCGAATCATTATCGACTAAGACTATCGTAGGTGGAATCACCATCGATGCCGTCGGTCTGCCTGTCGCGCCCGCCTGTCGCCTGCATGGCACAGATACTCAGCTCCAGGCTTGCAGAATGGCTTGCAGGGCGGGGTGTTGCAGCTTGCGGCGGCTGGCGGTGACGTAGTAGTGCTCCCATACGCCGTCCAGCGCGCCCAAGGGCAGCAGGCCGGGGTGGTCGGCTGTTCCATCAGGAGAGACTGGCGCGGGCAGCAGCCCCAGTCCCTGGCGGGCGAATGTCTCCATCAACGCATGATCGTCGAATTCGCCGACGACATTCGGGCGCAAGCCATTCGCTTCGAACCAGTGTTCCAGTTGCCGGCGCAGCACATTGTCCCGGCTGGGCAGTAACAGCGGCGCCTGCTCCAGGCTGGCGGGAAAGTTCTCCTGGCGGCTGGCGTGCAGCGCCGGCGCGGCCAGCAGCTGCACCGGGCAGCGCAGCAGCGGCCAGGATTGAAACTGTTGCTGCTCGCTGCTGGCCACCGGCCGGTCTGCCAGCACCAGATCCAGCCGATGCCGGCCTAGTTCGCCTATCAATTCGTCGAAGTCCCCTTCGCCGCAGCTGAGCCGGAGTCGGTCGCCGGTTTGCAATGCCGGGCGCAGCAGGCGGCTGGCGATGCCTTTGGGCACGACATCGGAAATGCCGGCCGCCAGCCTGAGCGTCTGGTCTAGCAGCGGGTCGGCCAGCGCCTCTTCCATTTCCTCTCCCAGCAGGAAGATGCGGTCGGCGTAGCCTTGGGCCACGCGTCCGGCTTCGGTCAACTCCAGCCCGCGCCCTTGCTGGCGGAACAAGGATCGTCCCAGCTGCTGCTCCAGCCGCGAAATCTGGCCGCTGACGGTTTGCATGCTGATGCCCAGCTGCTCGGCGGCGCGGGTGACGCTGCCGGTGCGGGCGACGGCCCAGAAGTAATGCAGATGCTTGTAGTTGAGCTTGTCCATTTTCTATTCGAAAAAACCATACTTATATTCAGATTTTACTTTATTTTTTCGATGTATTTTCTCGCATACACTGCAGTGTGGCCAGAGCTTCGCTCTGGCCGACGATTGAATGCTTTTCGGGAGACTAAACAATGAAACGGGTGATTTTGCTGATTGTGACCAACATCGCCGTGATGCTGGTGTTGAGCGTGAGCGTGCGCCTTCTGGGGCTGGACCGCTTCGTCACATCCGGTGGGTTGAATCTGGGCATGCTGCTGATGTTCTCGGCAGTGCTGGGTTTCGGCGGCGCTTTCATTTCGCTGGCGCTGTCCAAGACCATGGCCAAGTGGAGCACTGGCGCGCGGGTGATCACGCAGCCGACAGGCCAGACCGAGGCCTGGCTGTTGAACACCGTGCGCAAGCTGGCCGATCGCGCCGGCTTGCCCATGCCTGAGGTGGCGGTGTACGAGGGCGAGCCCAATGCTTTCGCCACCGGCCCCAGCCGTTCCAATTCGCTGGTGGCGGTGTCCACCGGCCTGCTGGCCAATATGAATGAAGAAGGGGTGGAGGCGGTGCTGGCGCACGAGATCGCCCACATCCGCAACGGCGACATGGTGACGCTGACGCTGATCCAGGGCGTGGTAAACACCTTTGTCTTCTTCCTGGCGCGGGTGGTCGGCTATCTGGTGGATAGCTGGCTGAAGCGTGACGAGGAGAACAGCTCCGCCGGCACCGGCATCGGCTACTTCGTCACAGTGATCGTGTGCGAGATCGTGTTCGGCATCCTGGCTTCCATGGTGGTGATGTATTTCTCGCGCCAGCGCGAATTCCGCGCCGACGCCGGCGCCGCCGAGCTGCTGGGTTCGCCGCGGCCGATGGCCAACGCGCTGCGCCGCCTGGGCGGAATCGAAGCCGACGGCCTGCCCAAGAGCATGGCCGCCTCAGGCATCGCCGGCGGCCGCGGCCTGCTGGGCCTGTTCGCCACCCATCCGAGCATGGAAGAACGCATCGCCGCGCTGGAAGGCCGCGGTTGACCCTCGCGGGCGGCGTCTGTCCGCCCGCATTGACGGATTGAATGGAGTGTTGAAGTGATCGATTTTCTGACCGCCCCCGCGCTGGGCTACCCGCTGTGGATCTGGCTGGCTTTCCTGGCCGGCGTGCTGGCGCTGCTGGCGTTCGACCTCGGCATCCTGCAGAAGGACGGCCGCGAGATCGGCGTGCGCGACAGCCTGAAGCTGTCGGCGTTCTATATCGGCATCGGCCTGGCCTTCGGCGGCTGGGTGTGGTGGTATCGCGGCGCCGACGCCGGCGTGCAGTATTTCACCGGCTATCTGCTGGAGAAGTCGCTGTCGCTGGATAATGTGTTTGTGATCTCGCTGATATTCGGCAGCATGGCGGTGCCGCGAGCGCTTCAGCACCGGGTGCTGTTCTGGGGCATCCTGGGCGCGATCCTGCTGCGGGCGCTGATGATAGGTGCCGGCGCCGCGCTGGTGGCCGAGTTCCAGTGGGTGCTGCTGCTGTTCGGCGTTTTCCTGCTGTGGGCTGGCCTGAAAATGCTGTTCTCCGGCGACGAGGAAGCCACGCCGCTCGCTGAGCAGAAGTTTTACCAGTGGCTGCGCCGCCGGATGCGGCTGACGCCGGAGCTGCACGGCAACGCCTTCCTGGTGCGCGGCGAGCGCCACGGCCTGGGCAAGGGCTGGTGGGCGACGCCGCTGCTGCTGACGCTGATTCTGGTGGAGTCGGCCGACCTGGTGTTCGCGGTGGACAGCATCCCGGCCATTTTCGCGGTGACGCAGGATCCGTTCCTGGTCTACACCTCCAACATCTTCGCGATTCTGGGCCTGCGCGCGCTGTATTTCGCGCTGGCGGCCATGGTGCACCGTTTCCATTATCTGAAGTACGCGCTGGCGCTGGTGCTGGTGCTGATCGGCGTCAAGGTGGGGCTGGTCTACCTGCACGACGCGGGCCTGGTGGCGTTCAAGCTGCCCACCGCCTGGTCGCTGCTGGCGACGGTGTCCCTGCTGGCCGGCGGCATCGGCTATTCCTGGCATCGAACCCGGCAGGAACCGCACAGCGGAACCAATTGAAACCTTCGTCACTCCAACCCTGAGAGCGCGGGCGCCCAAACACGGCGCCCGCGCTGTTGTCGCGCTTGCAGGCGACACCTTCGTGATTAACTCCCGATACCTTAGGAACTGCCGATGTCTCAAGCTTCCCGCGTGCTTATTGTCGATGACGATCCGGATCTGCGCGATCTGCTTAGCGATTACCTGAGCCGCCAGGACATGGTTGTCTCGGCGGTGGGCGATGGCGAGGCGATGAACCGCGCCTTGGCCGAGCAGTCGTTCGACATCCTGATCCTGGATCTGATGTTGCCGGGCGAGGATGGCCTGAAACTGTGCCGCGACCTGCGCTCCCGCTCCAATATGCCGATCCTGATGCTGACGGCGCGGGGCGACGAACTGGACCGCATCATCGGTCTGGAAATGGGCGCCGACGATTACCTGCCCAAGCCGTTCAACCCGCGCGAATTGCTGGCCCGCGTGCGCAGCATCCTGCGCCGGGTGGAAGAGCGCCGCAACAACAGCGCGCTGCGCGCGCTGCAGTTCGGCGACTGGCGGCTGGAGCTGGGCGCCCAGCATCTGGTCGACGGCGGCGGCGTGGTGACGCCGCTGTCCGGCGGCGAATTCAAGCTGATGCAGGCGCTGGCCGAGAATTCGCAGCGCGTGATGTCGCGCGACCAGCTGATGGAGGCGATGAACGGCAAGGAAGCCGGTCCCTTCGACCGCACCGTCGACGTGATGATAGGCCGCTTGCGCCGCCGCCTGGGCGATGACGCCCGCGAACCGCTGCTGATCAAGACCATCCGCAGCGGCGGCTACATGCTGGCTTGCGAGGTGGTGCCGGTGAGATGAGGCGCTTGCCTCGCACCCTGTATGGCCAGCTGTTGCTGACGCTGCTGACCAGCGTGCTGTTGGCCAACGTGATCGGCATCGCGCTGGTGCTGACCGACCGCGAGCGGCTCAGCCGCACCTTGCGCGCCGAGTACGTGGCGCAGCACCTGGCGGACATGATCAATTTGCTGGACGAAACCGCCGCCGCCAGCCGGCCCAAGCTGGCCGGCGCGCTGACTTCGCCCAACGCCCAGGTGTTGCTCGACCAGCCCTGGCGGGTCGGGGGCAAGACCAATCTGCCGGAAGCCGGCAAGCTGCGCGAATTGATCCAGGACGATCTTGGCTCTCCGTTCCGCCTGCAGGTGCTGTCCTTCCGCGACGACTCTCCCGATGCCGCGGAAGATTTGCTGCGCCCCTTCGTTGAGCCGGGCCAGCACGTGTTCACGCCGGGCAAGCAGTTCTGGGTGCAGGCCTTTCCCAACAAACTGGGCGAAGGCGGGCCGGAGTTCAAGATCCAGATGGCCACGGTGCAGGCGCAGCTGAAGGACGGCACCGTGGTGACCTTCCGCATCGGCCAGATATCCAGCGCGGCGGAAACGCCGTGGCGGGTGACCGCCTGGCTGCTGCTGGTGGCGCTGGTGGTGGCCATGGCCTCCGCCTGGGCAGTGCGCCGCCTGACGCGGCCGCTAGCGCTGTTTTCCCAGGCCGCGACCGGGCTGGCGGCCAACCTCAACCAGCCGCCCTTGCCTGAAACCGGCACCCAGGAGGTGGTCAACGCTTCCCGGGCCTTCAACCGCATGCAACAGGAGCTGCAGCGTTATCTGCAGACGCGCAGCCAGATGCTGGCAGGCGTGTCGCACGATCTTCGCCTGCCGATCACCCGCGTCCGGCTGAGGCTGGAGCAGCTGGAGGAGGGAAGCGCGCGCCAGGCGATAGAGCGCGACCTGGTCGAGATGGATCAGCTGATAGGCGACACGCTGGCCTATCTGCGGATGGGGCAGGGCAATGAAAGCGCGGTGCTGCTCAATGTCGGCGCCTTGCTGGAGGGCGTGGTCGAGGACGTGGAGGCGTTGGGCGCCGAAGTGGCGTGCAGGACGGAAACGGTGAAGCCCTTGTACGCCCGGCCGCAGGCCTTGCGCCGCTGCATCGCCAACCTGTTGGAGAATGCCCGCCGTTATGGCGGCGGCGTTGTGGAGGTGTCGTTGCGCGAGCGTGCCGGCCGCGTGGAAATCATGGTGCGGGATCATGGCCCAGGCATCGCCGAGGACGATCTCGAGCGGGTATTCGAGCCCTATGTGAGGCTGGAGCACTCCCGAGCCAAGCATACCGGCGGCAGCGGACTGGGGCTGGCGATTGCCCGGGCCATCGCGCGCGAGCATCACGGCGACATTTTCCTGTTCAATCACCCGCTGGGCGGCTTGTGCGCCGAGCTGCACTTCCCCGCGCAGCGCGAAGCGTCCGCAGATGGCTGAGCCGAGGGCCTGCGGGACATCGCGGCATGGCCGCGCTCGCAAAGCATGTGGAATGGCTTAACAATGTTTGACAAAGTGCGCCGGGAAAGAAATTGATTGGAAAAACGAAAGCGAGTACACTCTAAATTGAGTCTGGTTGATGTCTGCATTCCTTAGGTTCGAGCAGGCTCAGGTCAAGTCTATCCTTATGTAAGGCCCACACATGTGGGCCTTTTTTTTCGATATTGAACATTGTTTCGGCGTTAATGGCTTTGTTAATGTTCGTTAAGCAATAAAAATACATAAATTTGTTAAGTTTGGACAAGATTTCTGGGCTTGTAACTAGTGTTGTATTTTTGCCGCTTGTGATGTGTTTTTACAACATAGTACCGAAGTGTTCACTTGCATATATCCATCTGTGGAATTAGTATTCAATCGCTTTCTAAGACAAGCCACAAGGATTGTTCACCATGAAAAAAACTCTGATCGCCCTGGCGGTTGCCACTCTGCCGGCTGCCGCATTCGCTGATGTCACCATCTACGGCCAACTGAAGGCCGGCGTGGAAAATGTTGATGCCGCTGGTATCAACAAGACCAACGTCGATGACATGGGCTCCCGTATCGGCTTCAAAGGCAGCGAAGACCTGGGCAATGGCCTGAAGGCCATCTGGCAGGTTGAGAGCGGCTTCGACATCGACGGTTCCAACCGTCAGAAGTACGGCACGTTCGCCAGCCGCGAATCCTTCGTCGGCCTGGATACCGGCTACGGCAAGGTTCGCCTGGGCAACATCTCCACCTTCAGCGACTCCAATATGAGCGTCGTGAACCCGTGGGAAAGCTCCAGCGATGCGCTGCAACTGAACGCTTTTACCCGTGACGATGTCCGCGTGAAGAACGCCATCCGTTTTGACACCGCCAACTACAATGGCTTCCAGGGCGCGTTCCTGTACGGCACCAAGGAAGATAAGACCGCTTCCTTCGCCACCGCGCCGAGCGATAGCTCGCGCGAGCTGTACAACCTGGGCCTGTCCTACGAGAACAGCGGCTTCTTCGGCAAGTACCAGTACATCCACCAGACTCCGGTGACCATCGCCGGCGTGCGTACCCAGTCCAATGACAGCCATCGTCTGGAAGCTGGCTACAACGCCAACAACCTGCTGGTTGCCTTCGGCTACCGCAACGACCGTGGCGACAGCTCCGTGACTCCGCTGAGCTACTTCCTGGGCGACAATGCTCCGGCCCTGGATGGCAGCAAGTACAAGTCGCAGGAATACGCGCTGACTGCCGCCTACACCCTGGGCGCATTCACGCCGAAGCTGACTTACGCGCAAGGCACCAACGTCAAGGTTGATGGCAATTCCGAACCGAACAGCGGCTACAAGCAGTTCCTGGTCGGCGTGGACTATCAAATGTCCAAGCGCACCACCGTTGGCCTGCAATATGGCGAAGTGAAGGCTGATCAAGCCATCTTCACCAATGGCAGCGATACCGCCACCGCCGGCAACAAGCTGCGCGGTGTGGGCCTGAACATGGTTCACTCCTTCTAATACCGGCAACGGATTGGAACAGGACGCGCCGATGGGCTGACATCTGCGCGACAATGCAAACTGCCGTTCCCGCTAGGGGACGGCAGTTTTGTTTTGGGTGCTTGCCGGCCTGCGCTTGCGCGCGTCAAATAGTTTCTTTGCCCTGAGGAGCGCCCGATGCCGGAATTTCACCGTTTGTTTCATTCCGTGGTTCAGGCTTTGCCCTGGCTTGATGCCGCCGACGAGCCCTGGCGATGGCTGGGAGACTTGCCTGATGCGTTGGCTGCGCTGCGCGCGGCCGTCAATCCCGATGAATGGGTGTTGGATGGCGAGGCGATGGTTCATCGCGGCGCGACACTGGAGGCGGGGGCGATCCTGAAGGGGCCGGTCTGGATAGGCCCGGGCTGCCGGGTGGCCGCCCACGCCTATTTGCGCGGCGGTGTAGTTTTGTGTCCCGGCGCGACGGTCGGGCCGGGCTGTGAGATCAAGACTTCCATCATCGGGCCGGGCAGCCGGCTCGCCCATTTCAATTTTGTCGGCGATTCGGTGCTGGGCGCCGACGTCAACCTGGAAGCCGGGAGCATCCTGGCCAATCACTGGAACGAGCGAGGCGACAAGACGATACGCCTGCATGTGGCCGGCAAGGTGTTGCTGCCTGGAAAAGCTGGGCGCCTTGCTGGGCGATGGCGTGCGGGTGGCGGCCAACGCGGTATTGTCGCCAGGGACGGTGCTGGGAGAGGGCGCCGTGGTGCCGCGTCTGGGATTGGTGGATCAGGACCGGATTTGAAAAACGGACCGCCGGCTTGGCCGGACGGTCCGTTGTCTAAGCGTAGATCACTGCGGGAAGGGCGCGACGCCGAGTTTCGCCAACAGATAGCCGGCGGTCTGCAGCGCGCCCTCCACCCAGCCCTGAGCGTCGGAATAGGCCTCGCCGCAGATGTACAGCGGCAGGTCGGTCGGCTGCACCACGGCATGCTTCACTTCCCAGCTCTTCACTCCGATGTTCCAGCTGTTCCAGCCGCCGCCGAACGGATCGTCGCCCCAGTCGCGGTAGGCGGCGTTGCGCACCTTGGGGGTGTAGTTCAGGCTGTGCATCACGGTCAGCTGGCGGGTCACTTCCTCGGTCATCATCCGCGGCGCCTTGTACTGGTGCCATTCCAGCTCGTCGCGCTGCACATTGTCGTCCACGCCGATGAAGGGATCGGCCAACTGCGCCACATCCCTGCCGAGCGCTCTGGGCTGGCGGCGCTTGGCGCGCAGCCCGTCCCAGAAACCGGTATTGTCGCCGTCGTCGTAGCTGGCCAGCAGCATCGCATGGCCTTCGGTGGCGGCGGTGCCATCGCTCTTCGGCCAATAGTAGGTTTGCCGCACCGGCAGGTCGGTGACCGAGCGGCCGGCCTGCACCGCGACGTAGACCGGTTCGCCCTTGGCGTTGGTGGAGGAGTAGCCGGTGTTGCGCCACCAGGGGCTGTCATAGGTGGTGAACAGTTTGAACAGCGGCCGCGGCGTGACGGTGGAGATCAGCGCCTGGGTTTTGGCGTCCTGCAGCGCCGGGCTGGTGGCGGTCAGCAGTTCCAGCGAGCGGCGGGGCATCGCCAGGATCAGCTTTTTGGCCGTCGCCGCGCTGCCGTTGACCTGGAAGGCGAAGCCGTCTCCCTGTAGCGTGATGTGGGAGATGTGGGATGCCAGCCTGACATCGCCGCCGGATTTTTCAAACAGCTGGGCCAGCGACAGCGGCACCTGCTGGAAGCCGTTGCTGAAGCCCATGTATTCCGGACTGACCCCGAAGTCGGACAGATACCATGGAATCGCGTCCGCCGCGTTCCAGTTGCACAGCGTGGAGTCGTAGCCGCCGACATCTTCGGCGTAGTGGTAAGCCTCGCCGGTGATGACCCGCAGCAGCACGTTCCAGAAGCCTTGCTTGTACAGCGGCACGCCGCCGAATTCGGCGCTTTGCGCCATTTCGCGGCGCTGTTCCTCGTTCAGGTTCGAGTTGGTGATGCCGGGCACGATCTGTTCGATCGCGTTGACGATCACCTCGCCGGCGCTTTGGCCGTGGTCGATGAAATTCAGTTGGTAGGGGACGATGTCCGGATCGTTGGTGAAGTCGGCCAGGCGCAGGTAGACGCCGCGCAGGAAGGCGATGTTCTGGGGCTCGTCCACTGGAAATTTATATAGCGAAATCTGTTCGTCGGCCGGCAGCTCCTGATTCAATTCGGTGATCAATTTCGTCACCAGCGGCTGCACCGCGGGCAGGATGCGCATGCCGCCCAGCTCCGCCACCATGTCGGGAATGTCGGGCGGGCGCACCGACAGCAGCCGCCCGCCGATGTGGTCGCTGGCTTCGAATACGGCGATCTTCTGCCCGGGGTTGGTTTGTTTCAGCCGCCAGGCGCAATAGACGCCGGATACGCCGCCGCCGACGATGGCGATGTCGAAATTTTCTTCAGCCATGGTGCTGTTTCCTTCTCTGGGTGGATTGCGTTCAGAAGATCACCGGCACATTGCCCGGCAGGCCTGTGTCGTCGCTGCGCCTCAGCGCGTCCGCGCCGAAGTGGAAGCAGTCCAGCCGGGGCTGTTTTTCGTAGCGGGCATTGGCTTCTTCCGGCGTGGGCGGGGTTTGTTCCAGGCCGACGGTGTGCATGTCCAGCACGTAGGCGTGGCCGCCCAGCGCGTGGTCAATGCCGCGCCTGACTGCCGCGCGCACGTCCTCCGGATGGCGGACGATTTCGCCCTCCATGCCGCCGAAGGCCTTGGCCAGGGTGACGAAATCCGGCTTGGGACGATGGATGCGCAGGTATTCCGGGTCTTGCGTCTTGGCGGTCCATTCGTAGCCCGGCGCATCGCCGTATATCGACTCCACTTGCTGCAGGCCCATCTGCAGCGTGTGGTATTCGTGGTTGTTGGTGATGATGTAGAGCACGCCCAACTGGCGGTGTTGCGCGGTCCACCAGGTTTGCGGGTAGAACAGCGAGGAGCCGTCGCCGGTGGCGGCGACGACGAAGCGGGTGTCGATGCCCTGGCAGCCGTCCGGCTCCAGCTTGATGCCCAACGTGGCCGGCATCGACCAGCCCAGCGAGCCGCCGCCGACGCAGTAATAGCTGATCGGCGCCGCCGCCTGGTCGGTGAATGGCAGCAGGTACTGGAACGGCGCCGGATCGGACACCGCCTCGTGCACGTAAACGAACTGCTTCTCCAACTGGCGCTCGCCGATTTCCTTGCGCAGCGCGTCTGCGATCACCACCGCCCAGATCTCGTTCTGATGCATCGCTTCGCGCAGATAGGCGTCCCAGGCGACCTTGCGCTGGGCGGCCAGCTCTTTCAGCTTGGCGTTGCGGGCAACGGCCGCGGCCGAGGGCTGGTCGCCGATCAACTGGTTGATCAGCGGCAGCGTGGCTTTCAGGTCGCCGAACAGCGCGGCCTCGCCGTAGTAGTTCTTGCCGATGTCCCAGGTGTGGTTGCTGAGGTAGACCTGGGTGACGGAGGGCGGAATCAGCGGGCCGTCGCTGTACTTGTAGACCGTGATCTGCGCCTGGTTGCTGAAGCCGCACAGGAAGGCGACGTCATGGCCGGCGAACACTTGCTGCACGCCGGATTGGCTGCCGGGCAGCTCGCCCTGCCAGTGGTAATCGTTGTTGGGGAAGTTGGCCAGGCTGCTGAAGGTTTGCTGCAGCACCGGCGCGCCCAGCAGCTCCGCCATCCGCTGCAGTTCCGGCCAGGCTTCGGCGTAGCCGGCGGCGTCTCCGGTGACGATGATGGGGTTCTTGGCCTCGCGCAGCAGCTGCGCCGCCTGCGTTATTGCTTGGCGATCGGCGGTGAAGTGCGGCGAGATCTTCGTCACGCCCTTGATGCGATCGTCGTCGCCGATGCGGCGCATGGTGAATTCCCAGGGAATGGCGACGAATACCGGGCCGTTGGGCGGCGCCATCGCCTCCTTGAACGCACGCTGCAGCACCATTGGAAATTCCTGCTCGGTGCGGACCTCATGCGCCCACTTGGTGTATTGACGGGCCAAGTCCACCAGATTGGAGGCCAGCAGAGGCTCCTGGGTGACCAGCTCGTTCTGTTGCTGGCAGCACAGGATCACCAGCGGCGCCTGCGAGCGCCAGGCGTTGAACAGATTGCCGATGGCGTGGGCGATGCCGGGCGTCACGTGCACCACCAGCACACCGGGCTTGCCCGTCATCCGCGCCGAACCCATCGCCGCACCGATGGCGATGTTTTCATGCAGGCACTCAATGTACTCCACCTCGTTTTCCGGGTAGGAGGTGCCGTCGATGATGGGAATCTCGTTGGTGCCGGGCACGCCGAAAATGCGGTGTATGCCCAGCTGGCTCAGGATGTCGAACACGTAATCGCGCGCCCAGCGCTTCTGGCCGCCTGCATCGTCCATGCTCATGATTTTCTCCATCTGGTTATTGGAATGGATACTGTTTGTGGTAATTCAGCCCGGAGCGGATGGATATGGACGAAGCCTTGCCAGATTAATTTCCACAGCTTGCGGGAGGCGGCCGGCATGAGGGAGGGGCCGTGATTTTTATGAGGCGGGAAGAAGAGGCGGGAGCGATTAGGTACGAATACTAGCTGTCTAAAAGTGCAGGTTTTGCACAAAAATCCTGGCGGCTTGGATGTTGCTGAACTATAGGCGAGTTGGCGATATGGAAAAGGCCGGTCAATGACCGGCCTTCGGGCATGCTTCCGCGTCGCCGCGGTTTCAGGCGCTTAGAACCACTGTCCGTAGCGCTTGATGTAGATGGTTTTCACCGTCTGCGTCAGCGCCAGATAGCCGGCCATGGTCAGCAGCAGCCACCAGAAGTAGCTGGTGTCCAGCTGGATGAAGCCTAGCGAGGACGCGATCGGCGAGAACGGCAGATAGCAGGCGATGGCGATGGCCGCGCTGGTGGACAGCAGTACCGGCAGCGACGCCGTGCTTTGCAGGAACGGAATCTTGCGGGTGCGCAACATGTGCACCACCAGCGTCTGCGAGATCAGGCCTTCCATGAACCAGCCGGTGTTCATGATCAACTGGCCGCCGTCGCCGCCGTGCATGTGGTAGGCCGCGCCTGCGCCGAACACTGTCCACAGCAGGATGTAGGTGGTGATGTCGAACACCGAGGATGTCGGCCCCAGCCATAGCATGAAGCGTTTGATGTTGCCGGCTTCCCACTTGCGCGGCTTTTTCAGGAAGTCCGGGTCCATCTTGTCCCAGGGCAGGAACATCTGCGACAGGTCGTAGATCAGGTTCTGCAGCAACAGCTGCATCGCCAGCATCGGCTCCCACGGCAGCCAGGCCGAGGCCACCAGAACCGAGAACACGTTGCCGAAGTTGGAGCTGGCGGTCATGTTCAGGTACTTGAGGATGTTGCCGAAGGTTTCGCGGCCCTTGATCACGCCTTCCTCCAGCACCATCAGGCTCTTTTCCAGCAGGATGATGTCGGCGGTTTCCTTGGCGATGTCGGCGCCGCTGTCCACCGAGATGCCGACGTCGGCGTCGCGCAGCGCCGGCGCGTCGTTGATGCCGTCACCGAGGAAGCCCACGGTGTGGCCATTGGCTTGCAGCGCCTTCACCACCCGCGATTTCTGCAGCGGCGTCAGCTTGGCGAAGATGGTGGTGCGCTTGACCGCTGCGCACAGCGCCACATCATCCATCGCCTCGATCTCGGGGCCCAGCAGCGGCTTGCCCGGATTGAGGCCGACGTCGCGGCAGACCTTGGCGGTGACGATGGGATTGTCGCCGGTCAAAACTTTGACGGTGACGCCGTACTCGTTCAGCGCCTTGATCGCCGGCGCGGCCGAATCCTTAGGCGGATCAAGGAAGGTCAGGAAGCCGCGCGCCACCAGGCCCTTTTCGTCGGCGGTCTGGTAAGCGTTCTTGCGCTCGTCGGATGGGATGTGGCGGGTGGCCACCACCAGCACGCGGTAGCCTTCGGCGTTGAATTCCTGGCTCAGGCGCAGCAGGCGGGCGCGTTCTTCGGTGTTAAGCACGCGCACGTCGTCGCCGTCCTGGATGTGGCTGCAGACAGCCAGCATCTCTTCCACCGCGCCCTTGGACACCATCAGCTGCTGGCCATTCTGCTCCTGCAGGATCACCGACAGCCGGCGGCGCTCGAAATCGAACGGCAGCTCGTCCACCTTGCTGTAATGGCGCAGCTTGACGCGTTCGCCCAGCTCGTCGGCGCGTTCGACGATGGCGATGTCCATCAGGTTCTTCATGCCGCTCTGGTGGAAGCTGTTGAGCCAGGCCAGCTGCAGCGTGGTTTCGTCCTTGTCGCCGTAGACGTCGTAATGGTGCTCCAGGATGATCTTGTCCTGGGTCAGGGTGCCGGTCTTGT
Source organism: Chromobacterium indicum (assembly GCF_039708975.1). NCBI lineage: Bacteria > Pseudomonadati > Pseudomonadota > Betaproteobacteria > Neisseriales > Chromobacteriaceae > Chromobacterium > Chromobacterium indicum. The sequence goes on along the minus strand of NZ_JAYFSJ010000019.1, from coordinate 9,760 downwards.
CGGTGCATAGCACATCCATCGCGCCGAAGTTCTGCACCGAGTTCAGCCGCTTCACCACTACCTTGCGCCGCGCCATCGCCACCGCGCCCTTGGCCAGGTTGGCGGACACGATCATCGGCAGCATTTCCGGCGTCAGGCCCACGGCCACCGCCAGCGCGAAGGTGAGGGCGGACATCCAGTCGCCCTTGGTGACGCCGTTGATCATGAAGACGATGGGCACCATTACCAGCATGAAGCGGATCAACAGCCAGGACACGCTGTTGACGCCCTTGTCGAAGCTGGTCTCGATGCGCTTGTGGCTGACCACGTTGCGCGCCAGCGAGCCGAAATAGGTATCGGTGCCGGTGGCCACCACCACCGCGCGGGCGGTGCCGGACACCACGTTGGTGCCCATGAAGCAGGCGTTGGAGAGGTCAAGCAAGCCGGCGTCGCCGTCGGTCTGGCCATCGGCGGATTTGGCGGCCACGGAGCCTAAGGTGTCGTACTTCTCCACCGGCAGCGCCTCGCCGGTCAGCACCGCCTGGCTGATGAACAGGTCGCGGGATTCCAGCAGCCGCACATCGGCGGGCACCATGTCGCCGGCTTGCAGGTGGACGATGTCGCCGACCACCAATTCGGTCATCGGCACTTCCATGCGCAGCGGCACGGTCGGCGAAGTCGGGCGGCGCTGGACGGTGGCGGTGTTGCGCACCAGCGATTTCAGTTTTTCCGCCGCCTTGGCCGAGCGGTATTCTTGCCAGAAGCGCAGCAGGCCGCTGACGCCGATCATGCTGGCCAGGATGATGACCTTGGTCCAGTCCTGATCGTCTGGCGCCGCCATCGCGATGTCCATCACGTAGCTGATCGCGGCCAGCGCGATCAGCACCATCACGAACGGGTTCTTGAATGCCAGCAGCAGCTGGATCAGCGCATGCGGCGGCTTGTCGTGGGCCACTTCGTTGCGGCCGTATTGCTCCAGCCGCTGAGCGGCTTCGGCGGAGGTCAGGCCTTCCGGCTGGCTGCGTAGCCGCTTGAAGGTTTCTTCCTGCGGCAGCAAGGCTTCGTGGGCCAGGCGGAAGGCGATTTGGTCGCCGGTTTTGCCCGGAGCGGCGATGAAGCCCCGGTTCCGTTTGCGGGGGGTGAGGTTCTTGGTCATGGTAAATCTCCTGGCGCTGCGGGCACGACCAGCCCTGCCATTCGAGCGTGCCCGCGATTTCGCCTTCCGCGCGCCTTGAAACGGCCGATGTCGGAAAGGATAGTGAGCAGGCTCTCGTGCATCAGCGCCGACAATGTGTCAGCTCGAAAAGCGAGAGAACATTGCCGCCCGTTGGGGGGCTCTATGCGAACGCCCCAGCGGGTGGCATCTCAAAAGGTTATGGGGGGCGCTATGTCATGCCGTCTCCTGTGCTGCTTGGACGCCGGGCGCGAAGGCGCGGCGCATGATTTCGGAAGACGGCGTCAGGCCAGCGCGCGGTTGGCGGTGGGCGGCAGCGACAGGCATTCCAGCTTCACCTGGGTCAGCGGCAGCGTGGTCAGCCGCTGGGCGATGCCCTGCAGGAAATGCATGCAGGCGGTGGAGTCGGAACGGAAGTCCGCGCTGATCAGCCAAGGCGCGGCGGCCAGGATGGCGCCGCGGGCGGGGGGCTGCGGCTGTTCCCGCCATTGCAGGATGCGCAGGCCATGTTTCAGCGCCTGGCCGCGCAGTTCGCGGCGGGCCGCGCCCAGCGACATGGCCGGGCAGGCGATCGACAATTGGTAGCGCTGTTGCTGGCGCGGATTCAGGAAGGGATTTTGCATCATCGTAAGCTCCTGGCCGCGCGGCGGCCGGGCGAGCCGGCCATCGCGCGCGGCGACGGATGTCCGCGTCCTGCTTTGGGACGCGAAACGGATCGGGTCATGCCGCGGCGGCACTCCCCGATGCTTACGACAGGGGATTACCGGCGGCGAAGGCTTGCTGTTTGCGGCTCGGGCTCTTCGGGCATGTCGGTATGTTCCTCGCTTTATTTATAAAGTGGCGTGGCGGATGAGACGATTGTCAGGCGATTCTGGCGCGGCCGTGGCCGAACAGACCGCGCGTCTGCGGACGGGCGGCTTGCGCGCGGCGGCCCCAGTGTACGCGGTGGATTTCCGGCAATTGGCTCAGGCGCAGCGCCATGTCGTCCAGAATCTGGCGTTGCTGCAGCGGGCAGTTCAGCACTACCGACAGCTTGCAGTGGCTATCGGAGCCTTCCGGCGCGATGGTGACCTGAGAGGCGCGCAGGCCCAGATCGTGCATTTCCCAAAACAGGCGTTTGCGCAGCGTGGTGATCACGTCTTTATCGCAAACGATATTCAGACGGAAATCGGCGGATGCGGCAGTTTGATTATTGCGGGTGAAGAATTTCAGCAGCTGGGTCAATTTCAGGGCGTGCATATTGAGTCCCCCATTATTATTTCAACAGGTAATAAACATCCCGTTCCGGTTGCATAAACCGTAGTCGCGGATGTACTCCGATATTGAACGAGCGAATATCGCGCAGCTGCTGGTCTGCTTATTCCCACCCGAGGGAAGGTCAGCCTGTCCGGCAGGCGTGCGACGCATTCGCTCGCGGTTCTGGCTCTTCCGGCATGGAATCTCCTTTGCGAAACGAAAGCATGCGCAAACAATCCGTCTGACGCGTGATCTGTCGATGGGGGCTGGCCGCGGCGACGCTGGCTCGGTTGAGGATGCGGCCAATCAAGGCCGGACAGTATCCATCATGAGGCGCGGTGTGTCGTATTGCGGCTTGGGAGCCGGCTTGCCGCCGGATCTGGACGCCACATCCTGCTTGCAGGATGCGGCAGAGGAAGAGTGTTCGGTCTGCTGAAATCCTGCAAGGCTTATACTGCGATCGAAGATCGACTAGAACCGTCGTTGTCCACGGTTTGCCTTTGCAAAATTAATAACAAGCCAACTATAAGCGAAAACCGTTATTAAATCAAACCTGATTGTTATTTGATGGAATCGGCGTGGCGGATTTGCCATCGCTTCATAAATAGAAACTTCTGGGTGGGGGGATTTCAACCGCAAGATGCGCCGGACTTTCATTTTGCATGATCCATTGATCTATCTTGCATGGGTGGAGGCAGTTTTTATGCTGACCATCATTTTGGAGAGGCGTGACATGACGGCGTTGAGAGTTTCGAAGAGCGAAGTGGAGGGGGCGATCTGCTCTGGTATCCGAAAGGCGTATCGGGAGTACTTGCGCTGGACGGGGGATGAGGGGCTCCACGGAGCGCCGGAGTACTTGCTGACTTGCGCCATCGCGCGGGAGCTGGCAGAGCTGGACGAAGGTTGCTACGTTACGCTGGAGGCCAATGTGCGAGAAACGTTGGAATGCGCTGATGTGTGTTTCAGAGGCAGTCCTCCGGCCACTCTCAGAGAAAGGGGGCGGGCGGATATCGTACTATGGGTTGCGCCCGAAGCTGATCAGAGTGGGGTGCCAAGGGTGCTTGTAGAGGTGAAGAATTATCAGACAGGGCCGGGGGGGCGACTGGCCAAGGACGTGCGCCGTTTGCGTGATGCCTTACTGCTGAGCATGGAGAGCGGAGGGGCGCTGGAGTTTGGTTGCTTGGGGTTTTGGATGGGTGTGGATGAAAAAGAGTGGGCGTCATATGGGTCTTCGGTGGGTTGGTTTGAGTCTAAGTGCGATAAATTGCGGGATAAGGCAGGGGAGTTGGTGAAGTGCCATGGTTTGTCCGTTAGACTGGTACAGCCCAAAACTTATCAGTGGCAATATGACGATGCTACCCGCTATGCTTGGGCCCCCAGCGTGCTGGTGATAGAAAAGCCCACGGAATGAGAAGGGGGAGATGTGAAAACGGCATCCGGGCTGGGCGCGGATGCCGTTCTTGCTTGAGGTCGCCGGGTGTATTACACGCCCGCTTCGTGCGCCTGTTCATCCGCGTGGTAACTGGAGCGAACCATCGCGCCAACCGCGGCGTGGACGAAGCCCATTTCGTAGGCTTGTTCCTCGAACATCTTGAACACGTCCGGATGCACGTAGCGCAGCACCGGCAGGTGGCCGTCGGACGGCTGCAGATATTGGCCGATGGTCAGCATGTCCACGTTGTGGGCGCGCATGTCGCGCATCACTTCCAGGATTTCCTCGTCGGTCTCGCCCAGGCCCACCATCAGGCCGGATTTGGTGCGCACGTTCGGATTCTTCGCCTTATAGTCCTTGAGGAGCTGCAGCGAGTGCGCGTAGTCGGCGCCCGGGCGGGCTTGCTTGTACAGGCGCGGCACGGTTTCCAGGTTGTGGTTCATCACGTCCGGCGGCGTCTGGGTCAGGATGTCGACGGCGATGTCCAGGCGGCCGCGGAAATCCGGCACCAGTGTTTCGATCTGCGTGTTCGGCGACATTTCGCGCACCGCGCCGATGCAGTCGGCGAAATGTTGTGCGCCGCCGTCGCGCAGGTCGTCGCGGTCCACCGAGGTGACCACCACGTATTTCAGCCGCATCGCGGCCACGCTCTCGGCCAGGTGCTTGGGCTCGTTCGGGTCCAGAGGATTGGGGCGGCCGTGGCCGACGTCGCAGAACGGACAGCGGCGGGTGCAGATGTCGCCCATGATCATGAAGGTGGCGGTGCCCTTGCTGAAGCACTCGCCGATGTTCGGGCAGGTGGCTTCTTCGCAGACGGTGTGCAGCTTCTGTTCGCGCAGGATCTGTTTGATCTCGTGGAAGCGCTGGCCGTTGGGCAGCTTGGCGCGGATCCATTCCGGCTTTTTCAGCTTTTCGTCCAGCGGCACGATCTTGATCGGGATGCGGGCGGTCTTGGCCGCGCCCTTGTGCTTCACCCCGGCCTGGTTGTCCGGCTTCATGCGGTCTCCTTGCTTATGCTCAGGTGGCGTTCCAGGTGCGGCAGCAGCTTGTCGGCGGCTTCGGCGACCGTGAGGTTCACGCCCAGATTCTTCATTTGGGTCACCTTGAGGTTGGCGTAGCCGCAAGGGTTGATCCAGCTAAACGGGGTCAGGTCCATGTCCACATTCAGGCTCAGGCCGTGGTAGGTGGCGCCGTTCTTGATGCGCAGGCCCAGCGAGGCGATCTTGGCGCCGTCCACATAGACGCCGGGCGCGTCCACGTCTCCATTGGCGACGATGCCCTGTTCGGCCAGCATGTCGATGATGGCCTGTTCGATGTGGCGCACCAGGTCGCGCACGCCGACGCGCATGCGCTTGAAGTCCACCAGCAGGTAGACCACCAGCTGGCCGGGGCCGTGATAGGTGATCTGGCCGCCGCGGTCGGTCTTCACCACCGGGACGTCGTTCTGCTGCAGCAGATGTTCCGGCTTGCCGGCGAGGCCCTGGGTGAATACCGGCGGATGCTCCACCACCCACAGCTCGTCGCGGGTCTCGGCGGCGCGGCTGTCGGTGAAGGCCTGCATGGCGCGCCAGGTCGGCTCGTAATCGACCCGGCCCAGATGTTTGATGATGCGAGGCACCTGAACTCCCGGTGTTTTTAGAGGACCATTTTTACCATCGGGTGGCCGGTCAGCGACAGATAGATGCTGTCGAGCTGCTGGCGCGAGGTGGCGGTGACGGTGACGGTCAGCGCATAGAAGCGGCCGCCGGAGCTTTCGCGCAGCACCACGTCGATCTCGGCGAGATCGGGGGCGTTGATGCGAACCACTTCGGTGATGGTGGTGACGAATTCATCATGCCGCTCGCCCATGATCTTGAGCGGAAAGCGACAGGGGAATTCCATCAGTTCCTGTTTTTCGTCGGACATGTCTGGCTACTCTGATGCGATTACAAAATGGCAGGCCGCGGACGAGCCGCGGCGCTGCGTACTACTGAATACTATTATACCGCGGCTTACTTCCAGCCGAGCATCAGCTTCAGGCTGTCCCACAGCCGGCTGAAGAAGCCGCCTTCTTCCACGGCTTTCAATGCTACCACCGGGCGCTCCAGCAGCGGCTTCCCGTCAAGGGTGACGGTCAGCTTGCCCACCACCTGGCCGGCCTTGATCGGCGCGATCAGCGGTTGCATGGTGGTCATGTCGGCCTTCAGCTTGGCGGCCTGTCCTTTGGCCACGGTGGCGAACACGTCGCCGCTGAAGCCTACGGACACCGCCTTTTCGCTGCCCTTGTACACGGAAACGTCCGAGACGCGGGTATTCGCAGCATAAAGTTTGGGCGTGTCGAAGAATTGCAAGCCGTAGTTCAGCAGTTTGGAGCTTTCCACCGCGCGTGCTTCGGGGCTGGCGGTGCCGACGACGACGGAGATCACGCGGCGGCCGTCGCGGTGGCTGGAGGTAACCATATTGTAGCCGGCGCTGTCGGTGTAGCCGGTCTTCATGCCGTCAACGTTGGGGTCGCGGTACAGCAGCAGGTTGCGGTTCGGCTGCTTGATGTTGTTGTAGGTGAACGACTTCATCGAGTAGATCGGGTAGAACTCGGGATAGTCGCGGATCAGCGCGGCGGCCAGGATGCCCAGATCGTGCACCGTGGTGTAATGGCCGTCATGAGGCAGGCCGGTGGCGTTCTTGAACTGGGTGTTCTTCATGCCCAGCTTTTGCGCCTGCTGGGTCATCAGCTGGCCGAACACGTCTTCGCTGCCGGCGATGGCTTCGGCCAGCGTCACGCAGGCGTCGTTGCCGGACTGGACGATCATTCCCTTGATCAGGTCGTCCACTTTGGCCGGGACTTTCGGGTCCAGGAACATCCGCGAGCCTTCGGTCTTCCAGCCGCGCTGAGACACGGTCAGCGTCTGTTCCAGCGACAGGCGCTTTTCCTTCAGCGCCTTGAAAGTCAGGTAGGCGGTCATCAGCTTGGTCAGCGAGGCCGGCTCGACGCGGGCGTCCGGATCGCGGGCGGCGAGCACCTGCTGGCTGTTGTAGTCGAGCAGGTAATAGGCCTTGCCGGCGATTTCCGGCGTCGGCGGCACGAATGCGGTATTGGCAAAGCCAAACGAGGGCAGCGCCAGCGCGGCGGCCACCAGGGCAGTGGTGAATTTTTTCATTTTCTGGAGGGGGCTTGCTAGGGGTAACAAACAGTAGCCGTTGATTATACACACTCGGGCTACCTGCGCAGCCGGAAAAAGCCTGTCCGACATGTTGCATATTGCAATGCAGCAAATTCTACCGGACAGGTCTCCCGCTGGTTTGGAGTTCCTGATACTCTGACAGTTCAAATACAAGAAACTATCAGGGACAAGGCATCGCCATGAGCAACAAGCAAGACTATCTGGAACGCATCCTCACTTCGCGGGTGTACGACGTGGCGGTGGAGACGCCGCTGGAGCTGGCCCCCAATCTGTCGCGTCGTTACCGCAACAACATTCTGCTCAAGCGCGAGGACCTGCAGCCGGTGTTCTCGTTCAAGCTGCGCGGCGCTTACAACAAGATGGCCAAGTTGACGCCCGAGCAGCGCGCGCGCGGCGTGATCACCGCCAGCGCCGGCAACCATGCCCAAGGCGTGGCGCTATCGGCCAGCAAGCTGGGTTGCGAGGCGGTGATCGTGATGCCGGTGACCACGCCGCAGATCAAGATAGACGCGGTGAAGCAGCGCGGCGGCCAGGTGGTGTTGTCGGGCGATTCGTTCAACGAGGCTTTCCAGCATGCGGTCAAGCTGGCCGATGAGAGCGGCCGCACCTATATCCCGCCATTCGACGATCCGGACGTGATCGCCGGCCAAGGCACGGTGGGCATGGAAATCCTGCGCCAGCATCCGGATGACCTGAACGCGGTGTTCGTCGCCATCGGCGGCGGCGGCCTGGCGGCCGGCGTGGCCAGCTTCATCAAGCGGCTGAAGCCTGAGATCAAGATCATCGGCGTGCAGCCGGTGGACTCCGACGCGATGCGCCAGTCCATAGAGAAGGGCGAGCGGGTAGAGTTGAAAGACGTGGGCTTGTTCGCCGATGGCGTGGCGGTCAAGCTGGTGGGCGAGGAAACCTTCCGCATCTGCCGCGAGCTGCTGGATGAAATCATCCTGGTCGATTCCGACGCCATCTGCGCGGCGATCAAGGACATTTTCGAGGACACCCGCTCCATCGTCGAGCCGGCCGGCGCGCTGGCGGTGGCCGGCGTCAAGGCCTATATCGAGCGCGAAGGCTGCGAGGGGCAGTCGCTGGTGGCGATCTCCTGCGGCGCCAATATGAATTTCGACCGCCTGCGCCATGTGTCGGAGCGCTCGGAGCTGGGCGAGCGGCGCGAAGCCATCATCGCCGTCACCATTCCGGAAAAGCCGGGCAGCTTCAAGCGCTTCTGTTCGGTGATAGGCGGGCGCAATATCACCGAGTTCAACTACCGCTTCGCTGATCCCAGCGTCGCGCATGTCTTCGTCGGCGTGCAGATCGCCGGCCGGGACGATGTGGAAAGGTTGATCGGCGACCTGCGCGAGGCGGAGCTGGGTGGCATCGACCTGACCGACAACGAGCTGGCCAAGCTGCATATCCGCCACTTGGTCGGCGGGCATGCGCCGCAGTTGAAGGACGAGCGGGTGCTGCGCTTCGAATTCCCGGACCGCCCCGGCGCGCTGATGCGGTTCCTGGAGGCGATGCGCACCGACTGGAATATCAGTCTGTTCCATTACCGCAACCATGGCGCGGATTATGGCCGAGTATTGGTCGGCATCCAGGTGCCGTCCGGCGATGCGCAAGCCTTCCAGCAATTCCTCGACACGCTCGGATATCCTTATATAGAGGAAACCGAAAATCCGGCGTATCGATTGTTCCTTGGCAAGACTATCCGTTGATGGTGCAATGTCGGTCTCACTCTCAATCCGGTGAAGCAGGAATCATGATCAAGGCAGTATTGTTCGATTTGGACGGCACGCTGGCCGACACCGCACGCGACCTGGGTGCGGCGTTGAACTGCCTGCTGGCGGAGGAGGGGCTCGCCCCCCTGTCTTATGAGCTTGTCCGTCCCGTCGCCAGCCATGGTGCGCGCGGTCTGGTTCAGCTCGGCTTCGGTGCCGATCTCGATGCCGACCGGATGGAGGCGCTGCGGGTGCGTTTCATGGATCTGTATGACGCCAATCTCGCCGGCGAGACTACTCTGTTCGATGGCGTGAATGAGCTGATCGCCGAGCTGGACCAGCGCGGCTTGGCTTGGGGCATCATCACCAACAAGTCGATGCGCTTCACTGACCGCTTGGTTCCGTGGCTGCCTTTCGCCATCCCGCCGGCGGTGATTGTCAGCGGCGATACCGTAGGTGTGGCCAAGCCCGATCCGAAGCCGATGCTGCATGCGACCGGCCAGATCGGCATCGCGCCTGAACATTGCATGTATGTTGGCGATGCCGAGCGCGACATCCAGGCTGGCCGCAACGTTGGAATGAAGACGGTGCTGGTCAACTGGGGCTATTTCTCCGAGCAGGACAGGCCGGCGCAGTGGGGCGCGGATATCAACATCGATCATCCATTGCAACTGCTTGGCTATCTATAACGGACGAGAAGAGCATTGAGACAGGCCGGCGGCAACGCCGGCCTGTTTGTTTTGCGGTGCGCCGGCGCGGTGGCAAACGGGCCGGCATGCGCTTTTTTACGGGCAGGTTCAAATACCCTTTGTTCATATCTTCTATCGGATCATGGGCTTGTCTGCGATTTGGCGGTTTGGGGATGAATTTTCCTGCTTTTTCTCGCAAAAGGTGTTGACGGGTGTGGGGTCTGGGCGTATAGTTCGCCTCCTCAGCTGACGCAGCGAACGAAACAGCGGAAACGAAACGGTTCCGGCGTGACGACGAATCGGCCAGCACTGCTCTTTAACAGAACGAATAACCGATAGGTGTAAGTGCTTGGCGAAAGCCGAACACTTGCACTGCA
>NZ_JAYFSJ010000018.1:0-102610 GCF_039708975.1 Chromobacterium indicum | reverse complement strand
ACTTCGCGCAGCAGCTCCACCGCCCGCTTCCACGCCGCGCCGCGCCCCAGCCCGGCGTGCAGCGTCAGCGTCTCGACGATCTGCTCGCCCACCGTGAACACCGGGTTCAGCGAACTCATCGGCTCCTGGAAGATCATCGCCACGTCCTTGCCGCGCAGCCGGCGCAGTTCGGCCGCGCTCAGCTTCAGCAGGTCGCGCCCGTCGAAGCGCAGCTCCGACGCCGGATCGATCTCGCTCGATTGCGGCGGCAGCAGCTGCATGATGGCCATCGACGTCACCGATTTGCCGGAACCCGATTCCCCCACCAGCGCCACCGTCCGGTGCGCCGGAATGTCGAAGCTCACGCCCTTCAGCGCCTCGAAGCGCCCGCCGTCCTCCTGGCGGAAACTCACCCGCAGATTGCGGACCGACAGCAAAGTCTTGTTGTTGCTCATGGTGTGATCCTCACTTTACCTTCGGGTCCAGCGCGTCGCGCAGGGAATCGGTCAGCATGCTGAAAGCGGTCACCAGCAGCGACATGAACACCACCACCATCGCCAGCTGCCACCAGTAGCCCTGCATCAGCTCTTCCGGCACTTCGGACAGCATCGAGCCCCAGCTCACCTGGCGCACGTCGACGCCGAAGCCGAGGAAGGACAGGATCACCTCGTACTTGATCAGGCCCACCATCAGCAAGGAAAACTGCACCAGCAGCAAATGGGAGACATTGGGCAGGATGTGGACGAACATCCGCCGCGCGCTGCTGGCGCCAATGGCATCCGCCGCCTGCACGAACTCGCGCGAACGCAGCTTGATGAACTCGGCGCGCACCAAACGGAAAGTGCCCGGCCAACTGGTCAGCGACAGCACCAGGATCACGGTGCCCAGGCCGCGGCCGGCCACCGCGGCAAAAGCCAGCAACAGCAGCATGTCCGGCATCGCGGTGAACACGTTGTAGAACCACATCAGGAAATCATCGATCTTGCGGCCGAGGAAACCGGCGCAAGCGCCAAGCGACGCGCCGATCACCACCGACAGCAAGGCGCCGAAGAAGCCGACGAACAGCGAAGTGGACGTGCCCTTGACCACCTTGTCCAGGATGTCGCGGCCGCGGATGTCCGCGCCGAACGTCAGCGACTCCGCCTTCTTCACCTCCGGCACCACGTACTTGTCGCGGTTCTTCATCGCCGCCTGGGTTTCCGTCCAGATCGGGTCTTCCTCAGGGCGCAGGCCCGTGCCTGTGACCGTCTCGGCTTTTTTCGCGCCAGAGGCCTGGGCAGCATCATGCGCCTGCTGATACAGGAAAGTAGGCGGCGCATAGGACACCGCCACTTCGGCGCTCCAGCCGCGTCCGATCAGGCCCACCCAGCTGCACAAGGCCAGCAGCATGAAGCCGCTCACGATCCACAGGCACGCGAAGCCGATGCGGTCGCGTTTCAAACGTTGCCAACCCAGCGCCCACAGGCTGCGGGACGGGACGGCGGCCGGCGCGGCGCCGGCGGTATTCTGCAATGTCGTCATCGTCTCTCTCCCCTTACTTCAGCTGGACACGCGGATCGATCCACTTGTACAGGACGTCCGCCAGCAGGTTGAACACCATGGCCGCGGCGGCGATGGTGATGGTGATCGCCTTGATCACCGGGAAGTCGCTCTTGTCGACAGCGTTCAGCAGCTCATTGCCCATGCCGGGGATGCCGAAGAAACGTTCCAGCAGCATCGAGCCCAGCATCAGGAAAGGCAGCGACATGGTGATGTTGGTGACGACCGGGATCAGCGCGTTGCGCAGCACGTGCTTGAACAGCACGCGCGACTCGGGCAGGCCTTTGGCGCGCGCGGTGCGGACGTAGTCGTGGTTCAGCTCTTCCACCACGAAGCTGCGGTAGAAGCGCACGCTGGGCGCCAGCGCCACCAGAATGCCCAGGATAAGCGGCAACGGCAGGTAGACCAGCAGATTGGTGGCCAGGCTGCTGTCGTCCCACCCCATCACGGGGAACCAATCCATCACGAAGGCAAGCTGGTATTGGCCGACGATGATGTAGACCAGCGAACTCACCGACATCGCCACCGTGCAGATCATGGTGACCAGGCGGTCGGTCAGCGTGCCGCGGAAATAGGCGACGGCGACGGCGATGGGCAGCGCGGTCAGCAGTTCAAGCACCAGCAGGCTGCCCGCCAGTGTGAGCGATGGGCCGACGCGGTTGGCCAACGTGCCTGCTACCGACTGCTGCGTGGCCCAGGAGTTGCCGAAGTCGTAAGTGAACACCTGTTTGACGAACAGCAGGAATTGCTCCGGCAGGCTCTTGTCCAGGCCCAGCTGCACGCGGATATTGGCCAGCATCTCCGGCGTCAGGCGCTTGCCTTCCAGAATGAAGGTGGGGTCGCCGCCCACCCAGTTGAACAGCACGAACACCAGCAGCATGACGCCCAGCATGGTGGGGATCATCTGCCAGAGCCGGCGAATGATGAATGCGAACATGTTTTTTCCTTGCTCCGTCCGGCCATCCGGCGGAGTCGAACGAGATGGACTCAGCGCCGGTTGACGTCGACGTAGCGCCAGAAGCCGCCGACTGTGTAAATCGGGTGGGGCTTGTAGCCGAGCACGTAACCTTGCGACAACGAATTGGTGAAGCGGGTAACCCCCAAGACATAAGGCTGGTATGCCGCCACCACCCGGTTCATCTGCTCGAACTTGGCTTCGCGTTCCGGCCCGTTGGGCAGCAAGCGCGAGGCTTCGAAAAGCTGGTCAAACTTGGGCCGGCTGAAGGCGGACAGATTGCTGCCGCTGGCGATGCTGTCGGTCCACAGCTCCACCATGGTGTCGTCGCCGTCCGGCATCGAAGCCGACCCGCCCAGGCTCCACATCTGCAGCTTGTGGCCATAAGCGCTCTTCAGGTTCTCGTTCCACTTGGCCACCTTGAAATTCACCCGGATCTTGAGGCTGTCGAATGTCTTCTGCCAGATCTGGTTGAACTGCTTGTCCAAAGCCGAGGCCTGGGTTGCCTGGGTGATCTGCAGCGGCTTGCCATTGGGCAGCGTGCGGTAGCCGTCCGGCCCTATCTTGTAGCCGAACTGGTCAAGCAGAGCGTTGCCCAGCGCCGGGTCGTACTTGACTTCGCCCCGGAAGCCCGGGCTGGAACCCGCCATCCCGGTCGACACTGCGCCCTGCATCGGCACCGCCTGATTGCCATAGAGCAGCGGCACCACTTCCTGCTTCAGCGGATAAGCCAGCGCGATCGCGCGGCGCAGCGCGATCTTGTCCTTGCCGTATCCGCCGACGACCGGATCCAACATGTTGAAATAGGCGTAGGTCACGTCCAGGTTCAGCACATGGGACAGCTTGATGCCCCGCTTCGCCAGCACAGGGTTCAACGTGGTCTGGAAAGGATCATTGTCGGTCACGTGCAGCGCCGTCTTCATCGCGGCCTTGGGCACCGCGACCACATCCAGCTGCTTGTTCAGGAAAGACAGCCAGCGCGGCTGATCCTCCTCGATCACGCGGATCTCCACCCGGCCGACCACGGGCAGGGTCTTGCCGGCCATTTCCCTGGCGATCTCCTGGTCACGCGGGTCGCTGCCCGGCTCGCCATCGAACGCCACCTTGCGATAACCCGGATTCGCCAACAGCACGATCTTGCTGCCCTGCTTCCATTCGCTCAGCATGAAGGGGCCTGTGCCGACCGGGTGGGACATCGTGTCCTTGCTGTAGGCCTCAATCGCCTCGCGCGCCACCGCGCCGAATTGCTTGGCCGCCAGCGTGTACAGGAAGATGAAGTTGGTCTTGGTCAGCGTCAGCCGCAAGGTGTAGCGATCCAACACCTGGATGCCGGGGATCGGCGACGCGTAATCGAACTTGCCTGTCTTACTCGCCCGCTTGCCGGCTTCCGCCAGGCCCAGCACCCAGTCGGTCATCATATTGGAGACCGGCGAATTGACGACGGGATCGGCGAAGCGTTTGAAGGAGTAAGCGTAGTCCTCGGCGGTCAGCTCCCGCTTCTTGCCCTTGAACACCGGGTCATCGGCGAAATAGATGCCGGGCTGGATTCGTATCGTGTACACGCGGCCGTCGGCCGAAACCTCCGGCATCGCCGCCGCGGTGTTGGGCTTCATTTTCAGCGGCCGGGCCAGGTAATCGTATTTCAGCAGCGGCTCGAAAATGTTTTCGATCACGCCGATCGAATACACATCATTGACCTTGCCGGGATCGAAACCGGTTTCCGGCACCGGAAACGATATCCTGAGCACTTTGTTCGGGTCGGCTGCATGAGCGGACAGCGCGAGCGAACCGCCCAGCATCAGCATGGGCAGCCATTTCAGGTGCGTCATCTTGAATTGTTCTCCTTCGTAGCGCGGGGCCTTCCCGGCCCGCTTTATTCTTTGCGCCCGCCATCGCCAACTGCCGCAGCCATGACAAGCGCGAATGAATGTAAAGCCAATTCGCTACGCGGATCAACAAAAAAATATCAAGATGGCATCAGGAAAATTCAATTAAGGACTTGGATGCCTCATGTCGCGCCGCGGCAAGCGCCGTCGTACCAGCGCTGGGGCAGGAAACGCCGCAGGAACCAGAACAGTTTGGTGGGAAAGGTCACCCGGTAGCGGGCGCGTGGCCGGCGGCTGGTCGCGGCGTGCCACACGGCCTCGGCCACCGCGCTGGCCGGCAGCGTGAACGGCGCGGCGTGGCCTTCTTTTTTCAGCCTTTCCAGCTGCTGCTGATAATTGTCGCGATGCACGCTGCCGTCGATGTCAACGTTTTTCAAAAAACGCGCCAGCGCGTTGGGGCGGAAGCGGCTCTCAATCGGCCCCGGCTCTACCAGCGAGACATGGATATCCGTGCCGTGCAGTTCATGGCGCAAAGTGTCGCACAGGCCCTCCATCGCGAATTTGCTGGCGTTGTAGGCGCCGCGCCAGCGCATCGCGGCGAAGCCGAGAATGGAGCTGTTGTAGACGATGCGGCCATGGCCCTGCGCGCGCATCACCGCCATCGCCGCGTTGGTCAGCTCCCACGGGCCAAACAGATTGGTCTCGAACTGCTCGCGCATCGCCTGGCGCGAAATGTCCTCCACCGCGCCTGGCTGGCCGAAGCCCGCGTTGTTGAACAAGGCGTCGAGCGTGCCGCCGGTCCGCGCCAATACCTCGTCCAGCGCCGAGCGGATCGAGCCGGCGTCGTCCACGTCCAGCCGCAGGCTTTCGAAGCCTTCCGCGCGCAGCCGCTCCACATCTTCCTGTTTGCGGCAGCTGGCGAACACTCGCCAGCCTTTCTCGCGAAACCACTTGGCTGTGTGATAGCCGATGCCGCTGGAGCAGCCGGTGATCAGGATGGTGCGGGCGGATTCGGACATGTCAGGCCTCGGAAAAGAAAGGGAGCCGCCACCCTACACCATTCGCCGCCGCGCCGAAACCGCCCCATCTGACGCACATCGGGCCGGAGCACTGTCGTTTTTCATCGGAATTGGACTAGAATGTCGGCCTGACACGCACGAGGAACTCCGCCATGGCAAAAGCCGCAAAAGCGCCGGCCAGCTTCGAAACCGCGCTGGGCCAGCTGGAGGACATCATCCAGGCGATGGACAGCGGCGACATGCCGCTGGAAACAGCCCTTGCTTCCTACAAGCAAGGCACCGAATTGATCAAGTTCTGCCAGGGCAAGCTCGCCGACGCGGAACAGCAGCTGAAAATCCTGGAAAACAACGAACTGAAGGCGCTGGATCTGCCCAATGGCCAATGAAACCTTCATCGGCTGGATGACCTCCATCCAGCAATACATGGAGCAGGCGCTGGAAAAGCTGCTGCCGGCCGCCGGCTGCGCGCCGCAGCGCCTGCATGAGGCGATGCGCTACGCGACGCTGGAAGGCGGCAAGCGCGTGCGTCCGCTGCTGGTGTTCGCCGCCGGCGAGCTGGTCGGCGCGGAACGCGACAATCTGGCCCGCATCGGCGCGGCGCTGGAAATGGTCCACGCCTACTCGCTGGTGCACGACGACATGCCCTGCATGGACAACGACGTGCTGCGCCGCGGCAAGCCCACCTGTCACATCGCCTATGACGACGCCACCGCGCTCTTGGTCGGCGACGCGCTGCAAACCCGTGCCTTCGAGCTGCTCTCCCAGCCCATGCCCGGCATCGCCCCCGCCAGCCAGCTGGAAATGGTCCACACGCTGGCCCACGCCGCCGGCCATGCCGGCATGGCCGGCGGCCAGGCGATAGACCTGGCCAGCGTCGGCCTGCCGCTGACGCTGCCTGAACTGGAATTCATGCACATGCTGAAAACCGGCGCGCTGATCCGCGCTTCGGTGCTGGCGGGATCGATGGCGGGCCGCGAGCTGTCCGGCGCGGAGAAAGAGGCGCTGGACGCCTTCGCCAAGCGCATCGGCCTGGCCTTCCAGGTGGTGGACGACATCCTGGACTGCGAGGCGGACACTGCCACGCTGGGCAAGACCGCGGGCAAGGACGCCGCCAACGACAAGCCCACCTATGTCAGCCTGCTGGGCCTTGCCGAGGCCAAGCGGATGGCGAAGGATTTGCACGACCAGGCTTTCGCCGCGCTGCAGGGTTTCGGCCCGCAGGCTGATCGCCTGAAACAACTGGCCGACTACATCGTCGCCCGCTCGTTTTGAACCGCTCGTGGAGAAACCATCAGGACGGACCACCGCCCGGCGAGCCACCTCACTGCAGAATCACAACAATGTATCCGCTGCTTGAAAACATAAACAGCCCCGCCGACCTGCGGCAGCTGACCCGAGCCCAGCTGCCGCAGCTGGCGGGCGAATTGCGCGAATTCCTGGTGGAGTCGGTCAGCAAGACCGGCGGCCACTTCGCGTCCAATCTGGGCAGCATCGAGCTGACCATCGCCCTGCACTACGTCTTCGACACCCCGAACGACCGCCTGGTGTGGGACGTCGGCCACCAGACCTACCCGCACAAGATCCTGACCGGCCGCCGCGAGCGCATGCATACCATGCGCCAGCATGGCGGCCTGGCCGGCTTCCCCAAGCGCGAGGAATCCGAGTACGACACCTTCGGCGTCGGCCACTCGTCCACCTCGATCGGCGCGGCGCTGGGCATGGCGGTGGCGGCCAAGACGCTGGGCATAGACCGCAAGAGCGTGGCCATCATCGGCGACGGCGCGATGACCGCCGGCCAGGCCTTCGAGGCGCTGAACAACGCCGGCGCGATGGACACCGACCTGCTGGTGGTCCTGAACGACAACGACATGTCGATCTCGCCCAACGTCGGCGCGCTGAACAACTACCTGGCCAAGCTGATGTCCGGCCGCTTCTATGCCGCGATGCGCGAGGGCTCCAGCAAGGTGCTGGGCATCGCCCCGCCGCTGAAAGAGATCGCCAGCAAGGTGGAGGAGCACGTCAAGGGCTTCTTCACGCCGGGCACGCTGTTCGAGGAATTCGGCTTCAACTACATCGGCCCGATCGACGGCCACGATGTGGACGTGCTGGTGGACACGCTGAAGAACATCCGCAGCCTGAAGGGCCCGCAGTTCCTGCACATCGTCACCAAGAAGGGCCAGGGCTACAAGCTGGCCGAGAACGATCCGGTCAAATACCACGGCGTCACCAAGTTCGATCCGGCCAACGGCCTCGCCGGCGGCAAGAGCGGCGGCGGCAAACCGCAATACACCCAGGTGTTCGGCGACTGGCTGTGCGACATGGCCAAGCTGGACAAGCGCCTGGTCGGCATCACGCCGGCGATGCGCGAAGGCTCCGGCATGGTTCGTTTCGAGAAGGAACACCCGGACCGCTACTACGACGTGGCGATCGCCGAACAGCATGCGGTCACCTTCGCCGGCGGCATGGCCTGCGACGGCCTCAAGCCTGTGGTGGCGATCTATTCCACCTTCCTGCAGCGCGGCTATGACCAGCTGATCCACGACGTGGCGCTGCAGAACCTGCCGGTGATGTTCGCGCTGGACCGCGCCGGCCTGGTCGGCGCCGACGGCCCGACCCACGCCGGCGCCTTCGACCTCAGCTTCCTGCGCTGCATTCCCAATATGACGGTGATCGCGCCGTCGGACGAGAACGAATGCCGCCAGCTGCTGTACACCGCCTTCCAGCTCGACACCCCCTCCGCCGTCCGCTACCCGCGCGGCACCGGCCCCGGCGTGGAAATCCAGCAGCAGATGGAAGCCCTGCCCATCGGCAAAGGCGTGGTCCGCCGCCAAGGCAAGAAAATCGCGATCCTGGCCTTCGGCAGCATGGTGAGCCCCGCCCTCGCCGCCGCGGAATCGCTGGACGCCACCATCGCCGACATGCGCTTCGTCAAGCCGCTGGATGCCGAGCTGGTGCGCCAGCTGGCCGAAAGCCATGAGTTGATCGTCACCGTCGAGGAAAACGTGGTGATGGGCGGCGCCGGCTCCGCCTGCGTGGAGGCGCTGCAAGCCATGCGCCTGGCCACTCCCGTGTTGCAGCTGGGCCTGCCGGACGACTACGTCGAGCACGGCGATCCGGCGCTGCTGCTGTCGCTGTGCGGCCTGGACGCCGCCGGCATCGAGAAGAGCATCCGCGAGCGCCTGGCCGGCTGATGGCCTCGCTGCCGCTGCCCAGCCTGGAGACCCGGCTGCAACTGCACGCGGAAACAGCGCTGTCGCTGGTTTGCGCCGCGCTGTTCACGCTGCTGTGGCGCGGCGCGGATCTGCATGCCATGCTGCCGCGCCAGGGCGAGCAATGGCTGGCTTGGGCGGTGTTCTTCTGGCCGCTGTGGCGCACCGGCCGCCACATCCTGCGGCGGCCGCGCCAGCGCCAGCTGGGCGACTTGATCGGCCTCTATATCGGCCTCGTGCTGCAATTCGCTGTCGTCTACTACCTGTTTGCGTTGCTGCTGAGCGGTGGCAGCGCCTTCCACGGCATGACGCCGCTATACGACCGCCAGGGCGGCCCGCTGCCCGGCTTCTACGGCAAGGCCGCCCTGCTGTTTCTGGACTGTTTCCACCTTTCCATCGCTACCGCGGCCACCGTGGGCTACGGCGACATGTACCCCACCTACTGGCCGGTGCGGCTGCTGGCCGATCTGCAGATCATCTTCACCAGCGCGCTGGTGATCATAGGCTTCGGCCGCCATTTCGCCGGCCAAGGGCCGCGAAGCGCCGGCGATCAGGCCTCTTCCCGCTGACGGATGTAGACCAGGCTGAGCAGAATGAAGCCGACGAAGGCATAGGCCTTCATCTGGCCATTCCACTTGCTGGCCCACATCGCGAAATACTCGCCGCCCACCACCGCGAAGCCGAAATACCAGACCAGCACAGCCACCAGCGCGCCCAGCGTGAACAGGCTCTTGCCCCAAGCCAGGCCATCGCGCCCCGCCGCAGCCCTCAGCATGCCGATACCGCCCGCCGCGCATAGCAGTCCGCAGATCATTTCGCCGGCGATGATGGCGAAATAAGCCAGCTGCTGTCCGAACGGGTCTCGCACCGCCCGGCCCTCCAAAGCCGCGCCGTTGAACCACGGCTCCAAGGCGTCCATCGCCAGCACGCGGCGGACGAATTGCCAGTTGGAGTCGTAATCGATGATGTTTCCACTCGCCACCAACAGGCCAAACACGCCGATCGACAAGGCCAGCGCGGCCTTGCACAAGTATTGGATGCGCAGATGGATGCTCAATTGTTCTTTTTTCACGGATTTCTCCAGCATTTTGACAAACCCGCAGCATGCCATGATCAGCCGGCGGCCGATATAAAAAACGGCCTGGCAAGGCCAGACCGTTTTTCCATTGCGAGAAAAACCGCTCAACGCGCAGGAATCGCCTTCAGCGCCGCCTGCAGCAGCTGCCAGGCCTTGCCGACCGATTCCACTTCCACCCGTTCGCCCGGCGCATGCGCGCCGCGGATGTTCGGGCCGAAGGACACCATGTCCAGATTCGGGTACTTGGAGCCCAGGATGCCGCACTCCAGGCCGGCGTGGATCACCTGCACTTCGGCCTCGCCGCCGAACTCCTTGCGGTAAACGTCCTTGAACAGCGCCAGCAGCTTGGAGCCCGGATTCGGCGCCCAGCCCGGATAGCCGCCCTCCATCTCCACCTTGAACCCCGCCAGCTTGAACAAGCTTTCCACTTCGCGCGCCAGCATCCAGGTACCGGAGTCCAGCAGGGAGCGCACCATCAGGTTGGCGAACACCTTGCCGTCGACCACGTGCACCACACCCAGGTTGTTCGAGGTTTCCACCACGCCCTCGACGCGCTGGCTCATACGTTTGACGCCGTGCGGCGCCGCATGCAGCGCGGACAGGATGGCATCCTGATCGGCGACCGCCAGCACGCCGACGGCGGAAGCCGCTTCGGACAGCACAGCCACGCCTTCGTCGACGCCGGCCAGCTCGAAGCGCATCAGCGCCTGGAACGCGTCCAGCTTGGCCGCCACCTTGGCGGCGTCGGCAGCGGGATACGCCACCACGGCGAAGGCCTCGCGCGACAGCGCGTTGCGGGCGGTACCGCCTTGCAGCGAGGCCAGGCGCAGCTCGGTTTCGGCTTCCAACTCGCGGACCAGGCGGATCAGGATCTTGTTGGCGTTGCCGCGGCCCAGGTGGATGTCGGCGCCGGAGTGGCCGCCCTTCAATCCCTTGATGGTCAGGCTGGCTACTTGGTAGCCGGCCGGAACCGGCTCGACCGCGTATTCGCGGGTGACGTTGACATCGACGCCGCCGGCGCAGCCCATGTAGAACTCGCCCCACTCTTCGGTATCGATATTGATCAGGTATTGACCCTGCAACAGGCCGGTTTCCAGGCCCAGCGCGCCGCCCATGCCGGCCTCTTCGTCCAGCGTAAGCAGCACTTCCACCGGGCCGTGGGCGACGTCGTCGCCCGACAGCACCGCCATGCCCAGCGCCACGCCGATGCCGTTGTCGGCGCCCAGCGTGGTGTTTTCGGCGATCAGCCAACCGTCCTTCAGCACCGGGCGGATCGGGTCCTTGAAAAAGTCGTGCTCGGTGCCGCTATTGGCCTGGCACACCATGTCCAGGTGGCCCTGCAGCACCACGCCGGCGCGGTCTTCATAGCCCGGCGTGGCCGGCTTGCGGATGATCAGGTTGCCGACCTTGTCGACCACGGTTTCCAGGCCGCGCAGCTCCGCCCAGCCTTTCATGTAGTCGCGCACCTGCTCCTCGTGCTTGGACGGGCGGGGAATGTCGCACAGGGTTTGGAAGTGTTCCCAGACGGCGGTCGGTTCGAGCTTGGCGATATCAGTCACAACGCATTCCTTGATTCGGTGTCGCGGCGCGGCCCACGTTTGGCCGCGCCGCCGGATACAACATCCGCCATCCGGCGAAGGCTGGAAATATAGATGCCACATCGACATGCCGCGCCGGCGCTCAGCGTTTTTCCGGCCATGTCTGGTGGTTCGCGATGGGATCATTCTACACCATGCTCGATGAAGAGAAAGCATGCCATCCGCGCATGCGCTCTTGTAGTTTTCCCTGGCTAAACATAGCGGGCATTGAGCATATTGCATCGACGCGGCGCCATGCCAAACACATTAACCATGTAAAAACCGCATACATTGCAGCCCAAAAAACCGCCAGGACAAAACAGTCCTCCGCCTCGCCCCGGCAACCGCTCTTACAAGCTGAAGCGCAATGACTTGACCAGCGCGCCAGGCAACAGCTTGCTCTGGGTCGCGCGGCCGCCATAACTGCCCGCGTCCACCAGCAGCTCGCGCTCCGCGGTCAAGGCCTCCAGCTGCTCTCCCAGCAGGCTGTACAGACTGTCGTCGAAGCGCATCACGCCCAGGGGGGAGGCTATTTTTCCATTCTCCACCCAGAAGCAGGCGAAGCGCGTCATGCCGGTGACGCGGCAGGCGGCACGGTCGGAGAAGTTCAGGTACCACAGATTGGACAGATAGACGCCGGTGCCCAACGCCTTCAAGGCTTCATCGCGCGGCAGTTCGCCCGGTGCCAGCTGCATCGACTCCGCGTACTCGTCGGCTCCGGCATTCGGCTCGAGACCGAACTCCCGCGCGCTGCGCGGGCCGATCAGGCTGTTCTGGTGCGCTCCACCGGCGATCAGATCCACCCGCTCCGGCCGGATGAATCCTTCGGCCTGAAACAGCGGCGACAGCCCTTCCCCGGCCGCCTCAGCCAGACTGACCCGCGGCGACAGCTTGGCCTCGCCGTCGACCAGCTTCAGCAAGGGGCTGCGCTTGGCCCTCGCCTCTTTTTCCGACAAGCCGCCCCAGTTCAGCATGGACAGCAGGCTGCCCAAAGCGGTGGGCGTGAAGTAAGCGCGGTATTCGCCCGGCTCCAGCGTTTTCAGCGGCAGCTTCAGCAAGGCCAGCTGCTCGGCGGCCTCGGCGATGCCGCGCCGGATCGCGCCGGCATCCCAGACGCTGCCGGCCTGGCTGCGCTTCACCGCCTTGTCGCCATGCGAATACAGGCTCCAGTCGAAATTCCAGCTTTCGCCCTGCTGCCAGTTGAACTGGCCCAGATGGTTGGCGAAGCCGAAGCTCATCTCGCCGCAGGCCAGGATGCCCACCAGATCCAGCCCTTCCGCGGCGGCGAGAATGTCGGCGGCCATCGTCTCCGCCGATGGCAACGCGCCGGAGGCGATTCTTTCGGTGCTGTTCGGCTGCTCGCTCAACAGCAGGAAGGGATCGTCCTCCACCTGTTCCAGCGCCTCGCGCAATGCCGGCAGCGAGGCCTCCAGCAAGGCCAGGTCGTCATCGCCACCGCACAGCGAAAGCTGTTGCGTGGCCTGGCGCTTGCCGCGGATCAGCCTCAGATCCAGATAGGCCTGCTCCACTCCGCCGGCCTGGCGCACCTTGCCATGGTTGAAACGGACGAAATCGGTGCGCTCCGCCTCCAGCCACAACGTGAATCCCTCTTCCTCGCGCAGCACGTCGTTCAGCGCCGCCGCCAGTCTTTGCAAATGCGCGCGCATCATGCCGCCCCTCCGAAAACGTCCACCTCGCCGAACACGCAGGCCGGCGAGGCATGCCCCACCCGCACCACCTGATTGGGTTCGCCCTTGCCGCAATACGGCGTGCCCATCACCGTAAAGGTGCCGGCATCGCCCACCGCCTTCAGCGAGCGCCAGAAGCTGGCGGAAACGCCGCGGTAGTTCGGGTTGCGCACCACACCCTTCAGTTCGCCGTTTTCGATCAGTTGCCCCCACTCGCAACCGAACTGGAATTTGTTGCGCGAGTCGTCGATGGACCAGCTGACGTTGGTCTGCATCAGCACGCCGCGCTCGATGCCGGCCACCAGTTGCGCGAAAGTCTTGTCGCCGGGTTCGACATTGAGATTGGCCATGCGGTCTATCGGCGCGCGGTTCCAGTTGCATGCGCGGCTGTTCGCCACGCCGCCCAGCCCGAAACCGTTCAATCTGGCGCGGGCGGACGAGATGTCGCCGCCCAGCGGGCGCTCCAGGACGCCGTTACGGATCAGCCACACCTTCTCCGCCGGCTTGCCATCGTCGTCCCAGCCGTAGCTGGCCAGCTCATTGCGCTGCAGCGGGTCGAAAGTGACGTTGAGCAGCTCGGAGCCGTAGCGATAGCTGCCGAACATGTCCGGCGTGACGAAGCTGGTGCCGGCATAGTTGCGCTCGTCGCCCAGGATGCGGTCCAGCTCCAGCGGGTGGCCTATGCTTTCGTGGATCTGCAACATCATCTGCTCGGGCATCAGCAGCAAGTCCATCTTGCCGCTCGGACAGTTGGGCGCGGCCAACAGCTGCAAGGCTTCGTCGGCGACGCGGCGGCCCGCGCCGCGCAAGCCGGCCTCGGCGATCAGCTCCAGCCCGCCCTGGCGGCCCAGGCCGCCGTACTGTCCGCCCAGGCTGCGGGTTTGCACCCGTCCCTTGTCGAATGCCGTCACCGCCAGCGAAGGCGTCAATGCGCGCATGCGCTGCTCGGTCTCGCCGCCGCAGGAGGTCAGGTATAGCTGGCGGATATCCTGCCGCCACAGGCTGGCCGACCAATCCACCACCCGGTCGTCGCCCCCTTTGGCCGCCGCCGACTCGCTGAGCAGCAGATCCAGCAGCGCGGCGCGCGGCCACTCCGTCACGCCATCGCATCCCGGTCCCTGGTAACGGCCTTGCGGGCTGGGCAACTGGATCTGCCGATAATCGAACACGCCGCGTCCCGCCGTGGCGCGCGCCCAGCTCCGGGCGCGCTCGAAAGCCGCGCGCAGCCCGGCTTCGCTCAAATCGGCGGTAGCCGCATAGCCGTAGCCGCCGCCATCGAGCACCGTGATCATCGCGCCGCGGTCGTGCCGCCGCACCAGCGGCTGCTGCCGCCCCTGGCGCACGCTCAGGCGCTCGTTGTCTTCCTCCACATAGCGCAGCGAACAGAAGTCCGCCTGCGGCTGCAGCGCCAGAAAACGCTGTCGGATGGTTTCAAGCATGGTCAAGTCTCCGGAAGAGGCCGCGATGTCAACAGCATCGATACTAAGCAGCCAGGCCGCATCCTGTCCATGCCGCGCGCGAAAGTCGCAACGCGCAAGATGCCGCGCCCGGCCGTCCGGCTTGCAGGCCGCTCTTACAAACCCAGCTCGCTCAAACCGGGATGATCGTCCGGCCGCCGGCCCAGCGGCCAGAAGAACTTGCGCTCGCTCTCCTTGATCGGCATGTCGTTGATGCTGGCGTGCCTATCGGTCATCAGGCCGTCGGCGCCGAACTCCCAGTTCTCGTTGCCGTAGCTGCGATACCACTGGCCGGCGTCGTCACGCCACTCATAAGCGAAGCGCACGGCAATGCGATTGCCGTCAAACGCCCAAAGTTCCTTGATCAACCGGTAATCCAGCTCCCGCTTCCACTTGCGCTCCAGCATCGCCTGCGCCTCGACCCGGCCGCGCGGGAAATCGACGCGGTTGCGCCAACGGGTGTCCAGGCTGTAGGCCAGCGCCACGCGCGCCGGATCGCGGCTGTTCCAGCCATCTTCAGCCAGGCGGATTTTTTCGATCGCGGTTTCACGGGTGAACGGCGGCAGCGGAGGACGGGTTTCCATATCGGTTTCCTTTTCAAATTAAAGTAGACAGATCTGTCTACATACAAACCAGTCTAGACCAAAGTAGACAAGTCTGTCTACAATCACTTCATGAAATCGATTTCGCCCACCGACATCGCCGCGCTGCCCGCCCGCGACCGCATCCTCGCCACCGCCCACCGGCTGTTCTATCAGGAAGGTCTGCGCGCCACCGGCATAGACCGGCTCATCGCCGAGTCCGGCGTCACCAAGGTCACCTTCTACCGCCACTTCCCCAGCAAGAACGACCTGATCCAGGCCTATCTGGAGCAACGCCACAGTCTCTGGATGGACTGGTTCAACGCCGCGCTCGCGCGCCGAGACGGCCCCGCCGCGCTGGCGGACGCCATGCGCGAGTGGTTCGCTTCGGACGACTTCCGCGGCTGCGCCTTCATCAACGGCGCGGGAGAAATGCCGGCTGAGCCGGCGGTGACGGACGCCGCGCGGCGGCACAAGGCAGAGATGCGGCAAGCGATCGCCGAGCGGCTGCCGGAAGGCCCAGGCAAGGCCGAGATGGCGGAAATGCTGTCCCTGGCCGCAGACGGCGCCATCGTGCGCGCTCAGCTGGATGGCCAGGCGGATGCCGCGCTGGCGGCGCTGGAAAGCTTGATCGGAAAACTGGCGGGGTGACGCGCCGACGCCGGCCGTGATAGTTTCGAAGGGAACGAAAACGCCGGAGACGCCCGCATGGAACACGCCCTGTACCGCCTGCTGGACGAGCAGCGCATCCCCTACCAACGCTTCGAGCATCCGCCGGTCTACACCTGCGAGGAAGCCGCCCGACTGATCCCGGATCTCCCAGGTGCGGAATGCAAGAACCTGTTTTTATGCGACGCCAAGGGCCGCCGCCACTTCCTGGTGGCGGTGCCGGCCGACGCCGGCGTGGACATCAAGACGCTGGGCGAAACGCTGGAAGCCAAAGGCCTGCGCTTCGCCTCACCTGAACGGCTGAAGAAATATCTGGGGCTGGAGCCTGGATCGGTGACGCTGCTGGCCGCGGTCAACGATCGCGAACAGCAGGTGGAAGTGGTGGTGGACGAAGCGCTGTGGGCGCGGGAGGCGATACTCTGCCACCCACTGGTCAACACCGCCACGCTGAGCGTGCCGGTGGAAGGATTGGCGCGGCTGCTGGCGCACACCGGCCACGCGCCGCGCGTGATCGCGGTGCCGCGCCGGGACTAGCGCGGCTTGACGGCCGCCTGGTCGGCGGCCGGCCATTGCCGCTCAAGCGGACGAAGCGCCTCCGCCCAAGGCCTTGTACAGATACGCCAGGTTCTTCAGCCGCTCCAGATTCAAACCCAACAGCTTCTCCCTCGCCTGGCGCTCACCGCGCGCGGCCTCCAGCCAAGACTGCATATCGGTCTCTCCCGCGCGGTAGCGGCTCTGGGCCAGCAGGGCGTTTCGCCCCGCCAAACGCAGCGCCTCGCTTTGCAGCTCGGAGCTGGCGGCCAGGCGGCGGCGCCCGTCCAGTCCCTCTTCCACCTCGCGATAGGCGCCGTACAGCGTTTTGCGGAACTCCGCCTCCGCCAGCTGGTAATCGGCTTCGCTCGATTTCAGTTTCAGATCCAGTCGCCGCCAGTCTAGAAAAGGCAGGGACAGCGTCGCGCCCAATCCCAGCTGCGCGGCCGGGGAGGCGCTGCCTCGGCTAAGGTCTCCATTCAGGCTGAAACGCGGAAAGAAGTCCGCCCGGCGCTGGTCCGCATCGGCCAGTTTGCCCCGCAACCGCGCCTCGGCCGCCTGCAAATCCGGCCTGCGACGCAGCAAGTCGCCCGGCAGTCCGGCGGCGATGCCTGGCAACGACGGTTGCGCGGCCAGCGGCGGGATGTCCGGCAGCAGCGCGCCCGGCGGCGCGTCCAGCAGCAGCGCCAGCGCGTTTTCCTTCTTGCGCAGCTCTTCCCGCTGGCTCAGCAGGCTGGCGCGCTGCGCCAATGCCTCGCTGTCCGCCTGGGTCGCGTCCTGTTCGGCCAGCGCGCCCGCCCTCCGCCGGGAATGCGCCAGCGCCTGCATGCGCAGCGCGTCGGCCAGCGCGGCCTCGGTCAGGGCCAGCCTGGATTTCTGCGCGGCGATGTCCCAATACAGGCCCGCGGCGGCGCTGTCGGACAGCAAATCGGCGGTGATCTGGTCGTAGCGGCTGGCGGCGAAAGCCTCTCCTGCCGAACGCTGCGCGGCGTCCAGCCGTCCCCACAGGTCGACCTCGTAATCCACTTTCAGGCCGGCGCTGTGGCTGCTCGACCAAGCGCCGCCATCCAAAGGGCGGCTGCGGTTGCCCGATAGCGAACCGCTCAGCGTCGGCCGCGCGTCGCCATCGGCCAGACCCGCCTCCAGCTGCGCCTTGCGCAATTTCAGCAGCGCGATCTCCAGATCGGGATTGCGGCTGCGCGCTTGGCTCAGCACCCGCAACAACGCTGGATCGGCGAAACCGCCCCACCACGCCTCACGACTCATGTCCTGCTCCGCCGCATCCAGCTGCGCCCACTGCGCCGGCGTCAGCAAAGGCTGCCGCTGATACGGCGTGGCCTGACAGCCGGCCAGCAAGGCGGCCAGCGCCAGCCACGGCCATGTCTTGCGTCGATTCATTTTCTACTCCCTGGCCAGCGCGTCTATCGGGTTCAGCCTGGCGGCGCTGCGCGCCGGCAGGAAGCCGAACAGCACGCCTATCAGCGACGAGCACGCCACCGCCAGCAAAATCGCCGTCGGCGACAGCGACATCTTCCACGAGCTGACGAACAGCGCGAACACAAAGCTGATGCCATAAGACAGCGCCACGCCGATGGCGCCGCCCACCAGGCAAACCAGCACCGCCTCGGTCAGAAACTGCTGCAGCACGTCGCCCTGGCGCGCGCCCACCGCCATGCGGATGCCGATCTCGCGGGTGCGCTCGGTCACCGAGACCAGCATGATGTTCATCACGCCGATGCCGCCCACCACCAGCGAAATCACCGCGATCAGCGTCAGCAACAAGGCCAGCGCTCGGCTGGTGCTCTCCACCGTTTTCAGCACGTCTTCCATATTGTGGGTAAAGAAATCCTTGCCGCCATGGCGCTGGGTCAGCAGCGTGGTGATGGCTTTCTCCGCCAGCTTGGTCGGCTGGCCGTCCTTCACCCGGATCACGAAGCGGTCGAAATGCTGCTGACCGAACAAGCGGCTGGCGGTGGTGGAATACGGCATCCACAGCTGCAGCGAATTGCCGCCAAAGCCGCGGTCGCGCTGCGCCACCACGCCGATCACCGTCGCCGGCACCGTGCCCACCAAGATCACCCGGCCCACCGCCTCGCCATCGCCGAACAGCTTGCGGCGGGCGTTCTTGTCCAGCAGCACCACCTGCCGCTGCATGCGGATGTCGTCGCGGCTGAAGCCCTGGCCCTCGGCCAGCTTCATGCCCTGCACGCGGAAGAATTCGCGGCCGACGCCGCTGACCGAGCCATTGACGTCGACGTTGCGGTAGCGGATGCGCTGCGGCTGCGAGGTTTCCGGCGTCACGCTGTCGACATAGCCCTCCTCCGCCAGCGCGGCGATATCGCCCGGCAGGAAAGTGCGGATGCCTTCGGCCTTGTCGTCGCCCCAGTCCTTGCCGCGGAACACGGTGATGGTCTGGGTGCCCATCGCGCGGATGTCGTTGAGCACGTAGTCGCGCGCGCCCTCGCCGATGGCGATGATGGACACCACCGAGGTGATGCCGATCACGATCCCCAGCATGGTCAGCGCGGTGCGCAGGCGGTTGGACAGCATGGCCAGCATCGCCATCTTGAAAGCCTCCGCCATTCGTTCGCGCAAGGACGGGCCGCCGTCGGTCTGAGCCATCCCATCAATCTTTGCGGCCGGCGCCGCCGCGCCGCTGTCGCGCAGGATTTCGCCGTCGCGGATTTCGATCACGCGGTCGGTCTGCGCGGCGATGGCCGGATCGTGGGTGACGATGATGACGGTGTGGCCGGCGGCGTTCAGTTCCTTGAGGATGCGCATCACCTCCTCGCCGCTGTGGCTGTCCAGCGCGCCGGTCGGCTCGTCGGCCAGGATGATGCGGCCGCCGTTCATCAGCGCGCGGGCGATCGACACCCGTTGCTGCTGGCCGCCGGATAGTTGGCCGGGCTTATGATGCTCCTTGCCGGCCAGCCCCAGCCGCGCCAGCAAAGCCTGCGCCCGTTCGCGCCGCTCTTTCAGCGCCATGCCGGCGTAAACGGCGGGCATGGCGACATAGTCCAGGGCCGACAAATGCGGCAGCAGGTGGTAGCGCTGGAAGATGAAGCCGAAATGCTCGCGCCGCAGCGCGGCCAGCTGGTCCTTGTCCAGGCGGCCGGCGTCGCGACCGCCCACGCGGTAGCTTCCCTCGGACGGCTGATCCAGGCAGCCCAGGATGTTCATCAGCGTGGACTTGCCGGAGCCGGACGCGCCGACGATGGCCACCATCTCGCCGGGAGCGATGCTCAGCGACACATCCTTCAACACCGCCACCTCGTCCTCGCCGGACGGAAAACGCCGCCAGACGCCATCCAGCTGAAGGCCGGCGCCGCTCACGCGCTCACCATCACGGCGCCGCCCTCTTCGGGCTTGTCGGCCTGCTCTCCGGTCACCACCAGCTCGCCCGCCTTCAAACCATCCAGCACCTGGGCGCGGGTGGACGTTTTCAGGCCGACGCGCACCTGCCGCTCTTCCAGCCTGCCGTCCTTGCCCTTCACCTTAACCGCGTAGCGCCCGTCCTTGCCGGCCGCGCCCAACGCCGACAGCGGCACGCTCAGCGCCCCGTCCAAGCGGGAGAGCACGATGCTGACCTGGGTGGTCATGTCCACGCGCAGCTTGCCGTCGGGATTCGGCACGTCGAACAGCGCCTTGTAGAACATGGCGTTGTTGATTTTCTCCGGCATCGGCAGGATGGCGCGCAGCGTGCCCCAGTAGCGCTGGTCCGGCGCGCCCAGCACGGTGAAGTACACCGGCAGGCCGGACTTGATGCGGATCACGTCGGCCTCGGCCACATAGGCGCGCACCGTCACCTTGCTCAGATCGGCCAGCTTGAGGATCACCGGCACCGTCTGGGTGGCGATCACGGTCTGGCCCTGCTGGGTGACGATCTCCAGCACCTCGCCGTCCATCGGCGCCTGGATGCGGGTGTAGCCCAATTTGGTGCGGCGGCTGTCCAGCTGCGACTGGTCCTGGCGGATCTGCGCCTGCAGCTCCGCCAATCCGGCTTTCAAGGTTTGATAATTGGTATCGGCCGCCAGCAGGTCCTTGTCCGAGGTGGAGCCCTCGGCATGCATGCGGCGCTGGCGCGCCAGTTCCTGCTCCGCCTGTCGCAGCGCGGCCTGCTTGGCCTGGCGCTGCGCGACGCGCGCGTCCAGCGAGGCCTCGGCGGCGCGCAAATCGTTCAGGCTGTCCTCCGGGTCGATCTCGGCCAGCAGCTCGCCCTGCTTCACCTTGTCGCCCGCCTCCACCTTCAGCGATTTCAGCTGACCGTTGGCCTGGGCGCCAACATCCACCTGCCGCAACGCCTGGATCACGCCGCTGGCCAGCACCAGATCCTCCAGCTCGCCGCGCTCCACCTTGGCTGTCAGCACCGGAGGCGGCGGGTCCTCCGCCAGCCAGCGGTGCGCGCCCCAGCCGGCCAAAGCCAGAACCGCCAACAAAACCGCGGCATTGCGCCACGGCCGCTTGCCGAATCCCCAACTTCGGCAGCGCCGCCACAAGGCGGCCAACCCGCGCGCGGGGCGCAACAAAATGCCAAACCATTGCCTGAACCGCATCATCACCAACAATTCGTTAACAAAAGCAAACTTTGTCAGGCAATTTAGTTACAAAGTAGTTCCGCCCGCGCCTTGTTCAGCGCCTTCTCATGAGGCCGCTACTCCAGCCGCAAGCGCTCGCGCAGCAGCGCGGATGCCCACTCGACAAACACTTGCACCCGCCGCGACAAATGCCGGCGATGCGGATACAGCACCGATACCGGCATCGCCGGCGGCGGCCAGCCGGCCAGCACTTCCATCAGTCGCCCGGCGGCGACGTGCGGCTCGGCGTCGTAGCGAGGCAACTGGATCAGGCCCAGTCCGGCCAACGCGCAGGCGATATAGCTTTCCACCTGGTTGACGCTGACCTGGGACTGCAACGCCAGCTCGCGCCGTTCGCCTTCTTGCAGATACTCCCAGGCAAACACCTTGCCGGTGGACGGCGACGCGTAGTTGACCGCGCGATGGCCAGCCAGCGCGTCCGGCGAGGCCGGCGCGCCGAAAGCGGCCAGATAATCCGGGCTGGCGTAATTGCCCTGCGGCAGCATGCCGATCCGGCGCGCCACCAGCCGCGACTCGGCCAGCGCGCCGACGCGGATCACACAGTCGACGCCTTCCTGAATCAAATCCACCGGCCTGTCAGTCACCCCCAGCTCCAGCTCGATGTCGGGATAGAGCGCAAAGAAAGCCGGCAACGCCGGCGCCAGCACCTGCCGCCCGATCGGCCCCGGCACGTCTATCCGCAGCTTGCCGCGCGGGCTGGCGCCCTGCTGGCTGAACAAGGACTCCAGCTCGTCGAAATCCGCCAATAACTGCTGACAGCGCTCGTAGAAAGTGCCGCCATCCAGCGTCAGCTGCACCCGCCGCGTAGTCCGATGCAGCAGCCGCGCCCCCAATTGCGCCTCCAGTTGCTGCACCGCGCTGGACACTGTCGCCCGCGGCAGCTGCAACTGCTGCGCCGCCCGGGTGAAGCCGCCGCAATCGACGACGGCGGCGAAAACCCGCATCGACATGATCCTATCCATATCCGCTCCAATTGGTACGATTTTCTGGATAGTGTAAACAATAAAGCGCCGTTTATCCGGATTGAGGCTGGCAATACACTGCAAAGCGTCAACAGCAAGCCGCGCTAGCGGCGAACCCAACGGAGAACTGACATGAGCCAAGCCAACTTTGCAGGACAAGTCGCACTGATCATCGGCGCATCGCGCAATATGGGCCGCGCCTTCGCCGAAGCGCTGGCCGCCGACGGCGCCGCCGTCGCCATCCACTACCACAGCGCCGGCTCCCGCGCCGGGGCGGAAGAAATCGCCGCCGCGATTCAAGCCGCCGGCGGCCAGGCCTTCGCGGTCCAGGCCGACGTGACCAAAGTGGCGGAAGTGCGCCGCCTGTTCGACGCGGTGGAGGACCGTTTCGGCCACCTGGACATTCTGATCAACACCGCCGGCATGATGGTGAAGAAAGCGATCACCGAAGTCAGCGAGGAAGAGTTCGACGCCATCTTCGCGCTGAACACCAAGGCCGCGTTCTTCGCGCTGCAGGAAGCCGGCCGCCGCATCCGCGACAACGGCCGCATCGTCAGCGTGGGCACCTCGCTGCTCGCGGCCACCACGGGCCATTACGGCGCCTACGCCGGCAGCAAGGCGCCGCTGGAGGACTTCACCCGCGCGCTGGCCAAGGAAATCGGCCACCGCGGCGTCACCGTCAACGTGGTCGCTCCCGGGCCGATGGACACCGAGTTCTTCTACGCGGCGGAAACGCCGGAGGCTGTCGCCTACCTGAAGCGCGCCAGCATCAACGGCGAGCTGGGCCAGGTGGCCGACCTGGTGCCGTTGGTCAAGCACCTGGTTTCGCCGGAAAACCGCTGGACCACTGCCCAGACCCTGTTCATCAACGGCGGCTTCGTCTCCCGCTAACCGCCCTCTGCTCAGAAAAGCCGCTGCCAGGCGGCTTTCTCCTTCATGCGGCCTGGGCAAGGGGCCCGCTCCCGCATCGCGCCTTCTTGCGCCAGGTGCCCGGCAAAACCTGTCGGCTGTCAAATATCGCGCTTTGCTAATAATTCGCGGGATGAGTTAGCATCCACCATCGCCACACCGATTCCGAAAGCCCCGCCATGTCCCAGATCGACATCATCCAGCACCTGCGCCACCAACCCTTGTTCCAGCGGCTGTCGGACAGGCAGCTGGCCACGCTGGAGCCCCACGTTCACGCCAAGCGCGGCGACAGGGGGCAGCTGCTGTTTCAGCGCGGCGACGAATGCGACGGCATGTACGTGGTGGTGTACGGCAAGGTGAAGCTGGCGATTCCCTCGCCGCAGGGCGTGGAGAAGGTAGTGGAGATCATCCACCCCGGCCAGAGCTTCGCCGAGGCGGTGATGTTCCTGGGCAAGCCCTACCCGGTGCTGGCCCAGTTGCTGGAAGACAGCCTGCTGCTGCACATCGGCGCGGCCGGCGTGTTCCAGGCATTGGCCGAGGACCCGGGCTTCGCGCGCAATATGCTGGCCGGCATGTCGCTGCGCCTGCACGGCATGGTGCGGGACGTGGAGCGCTACTCGGTGGAAACCGCGCTGCAGCGCGTGATCGGCTACCTGCTGCAGCAAATGGACGACGCGCCCGCCGGCGAGAAAGTCGTGCTGACGCTGGAAGCCAACAAAAACCTGATCGCTTCCCGCCTGAACCTGACGCCGGAAACCTTCTCCCGCGTGCTGCAGCAATTGAGCAAAGCCGGCCTGGTGGAGGTCGATGGCAAGGACGTTGCCCTGCTCGACCCCGCCGCGTTGGCCGACTACGGCATGACGCCGGCCGCCTGAGTCTCTCTCCAGTTTCTCGCGCAGGCGCGGTGGCGCCATACCGCCCTGCCCGCGTCCCAAGCCACTAGCGCGGCCAGCGCGCATGTTCCAACGCCTGCCGCCGTTCCCGGCAGCTCCCCCAAGGCCAGCGCGCACCCCATCGCCAGGCAGGCTGAAAACACAAACAGGCATCGACGCTGCGCCGATTCCGGCAACAGCGCCAGCGTGGCCGGCGGCCGCGCGCCGGGCGGCGCCTTGCGCTGCAGATCCAGCCACAACAGGAAGGGCAATATCTTGTAGAACATGCCCAGCACCGCGCCTGCGCCCAGTCCGAACAGCAGCAGCCAGCCGCTCAACGCCGCCCAGCCGGCGGCCAGCATATCCGCGGCGACAAGCCAGGCCGCCAGCAACCCAAGCGCCAATGCCGCCATCGCCATTTGCCAGAAGCGCCGCCCGCAGTCTCCGGGACGCCGGCTTCGCCGCTGCAAGCGCCAGGTCATGGCAGCAAAAGCCAGCGCCGCCATCCATGCCGGCAGCCAGGCCAGCCAACTCGCCGTCAGCTGCCATCCCAAACCGGACGCCAGCAACGACGCAGGCCAAATCATCGCGGCATGCCGCATCCAACGCGCCGGATACGCCGGCGTGATCTGGAACATCGGCACCACCGTGGCCGCCACCGCCATGATCAGGCCCAGCAGCCATCCGCCCAGCGCCCACAGCGCATGCCAATCCAGCAAGGTTTTCCAAGGCAGCGGCCAGGCCGCGCCCAGGGTGCCCGCCAGAGCGATGCCCAAACCGGCTGCGGCCAACAGCGCGACCAGCGCCGACGCCATGCCGCGGGTGGTGGCGTCGCGCGCCGGACTCCTGGCGATGCCATGCAGGCCGAAGCCGGCGAAAACCAGCAAGGCCCAGCCCAGCAGCGCGGCGGCCGGCAGCAACAGCGCCGGCAGGAAGCCATTCAGGAAAGCCGCAGCCAGCAGGCCGCAGCCAAGCTGCAATGGCCAGAACAGCGCATGCAGCAGCAAACGGGGGCGGGAAAACGAAACTCCGGCCACCACCGCCAGGATCTGCAGCGCCGCACCGAACATCGCGTTGCCCAGCACGCCCAGCGCCAACAGATGCGCGGCCGCCAGCGACGCCGGGTCGAAGCGGTCCAGCGGACCGGGCCCCACCAGCATCAGGCACAAGCCGGCGATGAACAGCCAGCACGGCGACGCCAGCAGAAAAGGCAGGGGAAGGCTCAGCGGCGGCGCCCGGTCATAGGACGGCCATCCCTGCATCAGCTGCGCTCCATGATCAGCAGCACGCCGCCGTCGCCCGATAATTCGAAGCGGTAAGCCAGGCCTGCCATCCTGTCCAGCAAAGGCAGCAAGGGGGTCGGGAAATGCGGCAGCACGAAGCTCACAGACTGGCCCGGCGACAACAGCTCGGCCTCGCCCAGTACGATGTCCATCGGCTCCGGCGGCGGCAGATCTCGCAGGTCAAGCGGCATGGCCGGCCTCCTCCAGCAAGCGCCCCAGATCCGGCACGGATTGCTCGCACATCGGATACAGGATGTTCTCCTCCTTCATATTGTGCTGTTGGGTCAGGATCAGCAGCGTGTCGGCCTCGGCCAGAAAATTGTCGCCGTCGCGCGCGGCCAGCGCCTGGGCCATGCCGTCCAGCAACTGCCGCATCTGCGCATGTTCGGCGCGCATCACCACGGTGGGGCCGGCGCGCATGCCGCTGGCCTGTTCGAAGGCGGGGAACAGCCTCTCTTCTTCCAGCCGGAAGTGGTCTTCCATCTCGCCGCGCATCGCGGCGAAAGCGGATTCGGCAGCGGGCCAGTTCTGCGCGCGCGCGGCTTGCTCGGCGTCGGCGAAACGGGCGTCGCAATCCCGGTGCTGGCCGGTCAACAGTTCGGATGGGGTCATGATGGTCTCCAGTTTGAAATTTGTAAGCCGATCAACCGTCTTTGCCGTCGGCGCGCGGACGCAGGTAAACCGGCAGAAAGCGGCTGCCCCACAGCAGCAGGGTCAGCAGCCACCCAGCCGCGGCCAGGCCATACATTCCGGCGCGCCAGCCGACCGGCAGCAGATCCGCAGCCACACGGGCCAGCGCCAGCCACTGAGCGGCCAGATACAGCCCCCACAAGGCCTTGCCGGCCTCCAGCGGCCGTCCTGAGTGTCCCAGCGATACCCGCGACACGAAGGCGATCATCATGGTCAGAAAGAAGCCGACCGAGATCGCGTGCAGCGGCGCCCAGGCCAGGCCGCCCAGCGCGCCCTGCCAGGCATACAGCGCGAAACCGGCAGTCAGCCAGGCGAAAGACAGGTGCAGCATGGCCAGCAGCTTCACCCGCAGCGAGGCCAGCAGCCCCCAGCGCCAGCTGGTGTAGCCAAACAAGACGGCCAGCGCCAGATCCAGGCCCCAGGACGGCCAGCCGGCGATGGACAACAGACCATGCCCCAGCGAGCCGCCCAGCATCGCCGCCAACAGCCACCACGGCCGCCAGGGCTGATACGGCGCCAGCACGCTGGAGGAGAAGAACGGCAGCATGCGGTGGCACACGGTCAGGAATACCGGCAGCAAAAAGCCCCACAAGGCCAGGTCCCGCATCCACAGCCAACCGCGGACATCGCCGCTCAACAGCCAATAGCCGGCCGCGCCAAGCGCCAGGACGCCGATGCCGAAAGCCGACAGCACCGCCCAGGCATGGCGCCGATCCGGCGCCGGGCTGGCCAGCAACAAGCGAGCGAAGCCTCCGGCCAGGCCGAGAAAACCCAGGCTGTACACCAGATGGCCGGCCAGCAGCCAAACGCCACCGACTGCCGCGCCGGCCAGCCAAAGCAGCAGGCCCGCAGCCAGCAACGCCGGCGTCAGCAGATAGGCCCCGCGTCCGGGCGGCGGCACATTCAGCCAGCGCGGTCCGGCGGTGAACAGAAAACCGGTCATGAACAAGGGAAAGAAACCGAACAGCATCAGGAAGCCGTGGGCCAGCATCGCCGGCAGCGCCAAGGGCAGGCCGAGGCCGAACAGGCGCGCCGCGAGTTCGGCGCTCCAGCCCGCCAGCAGCAAGATTGCCAGCAGCATGCCGGGCAGGAACGCCGCCCGGTGCGGGGCGGAAAAGAAAGGATGAGCGCGCGCCATGGCGAAACTCCGACGGGTGGGTGTGCCCGCAGTATCCGGCCCGGCGGAGAGAACGAGAATGATTTGAATCAAGCATCCGAAACGATGTCCGCCCCGCCGGGCTTGCCATCCCGCCTGATGTTCTGCATGATGGCCCATTCGTTGTTGTCAACATAGAAGCCAGCATGTCCGACATTCTCAACACCATCATCGCCACCAAACATCAGGAAATCGCCGCCGCGCTGGCCAGCCGGCCGCTGTCCTCGGTACGGGCCGACGCCGAAGCGCGCGGCGACCGCCGCGATTTCGTCGCGGCCCTGCGCGCCAAGCATGCGCTGGGCAAAGCCGCCGTCATCGCCGAAATCAAGAAAGCCAGCCCCAGCAAAGGCGTGATCCGCGAGGACTTCCAGCCGGCCGCCATCGCCGAGAGCTATGCCGCCCACGGCGCGGCCTGCCTGTCGGTGCTGACCGACCGCCAGTATTTCCAGGGCGACGCGAGCTACCTGGAGGCGGCGCGCGCCGCCTGCCACCTGCCCGTGCTACGCAAGGATTTCATCGTCGACGACTACCAGGTGTACGAAGCCCGCGCGATGGGCGCCGACTGCATCCTGCTGATCGCCGCCGCTCTCGAACTGCCCAAGATGAAGGCGCTGGAGGCATTGGCGAACGAGCTGGGCATGGCGGTGCTGGTGGAGGTCCACAACGAAGAAGAGCTGGACGCCGCGCTGCAGTTGAAAACCGAGCTGGTCGGCGTCAACAACCGCAACCTGCGCACTTTCGAGGTGAGCCTGGCCACCACGCTGAAGCTGCTGCCGCGCATCACCGACGGCCGCATCGCCGTCACCGAGAGCGGCATCGCCACTATCGAAGACGTGCGGCTGATGCAGGCCAGCGGCGTGCACACCTTTCTGGTCGGCGAGGCCTTCATGCGCGAGCCCGAGCCGGGCGAGGCGCTGAGCCGGTTGTTCTTCGCCCACGCCTGAGCGAAGCCGCTCCACGAAAAACAGGCGCCCTTGGGCGCCTGTTTCGTTTTCCTCATCGGTCAGTTGGGCAAATACGCCGGCAGGCGCAGCGCCTCCTGCGGCGAAAAACGCTGTGACTGCAGTTGGGCGACCGCCTGCTGCCGTTGCTGCTCGCTCAGTCCGCCGTTGCCGAGGATCGTCGCCCGCTCGCGCTTGAAATCGTCCAGCCGCTTCTGCCAGCCGGCCTGCTCCCGATCCAGCTCGCCCAGCCGGTCCGCCGCCGCTTGCCCCACCATGCCGGCGCGCAGTTGATAGAGCTGCTGCTCGTCCCCGCCCCCTTGCCGCAGCCGGGCCTCGGCATCGGCCAACG
This sequence comes from Chromobacterium indicum, assembly GCF_039708975.1. Taxonomy (NCBI): domain Bacteria; kingdom Pseudomonadati; phylum Pseudomonadota; class Betaproteobacteria; order Neisseriales; family Chromobacteriaceae; genus Chromobacterium; species Chromobacterium indicum. The sequence goes on along the minus strand of NZ_JAYFSJ010000018.1, from coordinate 74,742 downwards.
CCAGATGCTTGACCGGCTCCTCCCGGGCGGCTCGCAGCGCGGGCGGCAGCTGGCTCTCCAGTTGCGCGACCAGCCGCTGCTTGTCGGCGGCGCTCAGCGCCGGATTGGCCTCTATCGCCAATCGCCTGGCGGTGAAGTCGTCGTAGCGGTCCTCATCGCCGAACAAGCCATCCAGCTCCGCCTGGCTGAAATACTGTCGCCTGGCCGCCTGCACCATCGCCAGCCTGCGCGACACATCCGTGGCCGCCGCGGCCTCCTTGCCCGCCAGCGAGCGCTTGTAGGCGACATAGCGGTCGAACAGCCCCATCGCCTGCGTCAGCGCTCCGCCTCCCAGCGCTCGCTTGAGCTGGCTCTGCAACTCGGTCCGGATGGTGGCCAGATCGCGCTCGCCCAGCGTGGCGAGGTAATAGTCGAACAGCTGGCGCAGTTGCTGATCGACCACCAGCTTCCCGCCGGTTTCGGCGGCGGCGCCGTCCGGCCGGGTGCCGATCAGCGACGGCGCGAAGCCGCCGCGTGAAGCCTGGCGGGCGGCGGCGGCCTCCGAGTGCGCGCCATCCGGCCAGACCCACCAGGCCAGCAAGACGGCGCAGGCCGCCGCCAGCGTCAAGCCGAGGCGGCGCATCTCACAGTCCCGCGTTCTTCAGCCGGTTGGCCTGCTGGCGATACAGCGAGACCGGGCTCACCTCGAACAGGCTGACCAGGCCGAAACTCTGATTGATCTCGTTGACGTGGTTCATCTTGTAATCGTCGCGGATCACCTGGCCCAGGTGGGCCGAGCATACGCTGACCAAGCCATCCGACGGCGTGGAGCCGAAAGCCAGCCCCAGCGCGCCCATCGGCACGGTCAGCGGGTCCAGGACATTAGTGGTGGTGGCGGCGCCGGTCCACGAGTAGTAACGCACGCCCTTGGCCTGATAATCGCCCTCGCCGCAAGCCGAAGTCGGTACGCCGCCCGGGAACTTGGCGCTGAACGCCAGCGAACCGGCCGTGGTCAGGGAGTTCAGCGCATCGATAGGCTGCTGCGGCAGATCGCTGGTGCCGGAGAAGAAGGCCAGCACCTTGACGAACGCGCCCGTCACGGCTGCGGCCACGGCTTCGCTGACCGATCCCGGAGGCGCCACGCCGCGAACGATGTCGGCCACGACCGAACCCTTGTTGACACCGCCGACGGTGGTGACCGAGGCCACCAGATCCGGCCGCACGCCCGCCACATAGCGCGCGGTGGGCGCGCCCTGGCTATGGCCGATCAGGTTGACCTTCTGCGCGCCGGTGATGGCCAGGATGCGCTGCACCTGCTGCAACAGCTGCTCGCCGCGCGCCTCATTGCTACCAGTGGCCGACACTTCGGCGACGAACACCTGCGCGCCATCCTCCTTCAGGGCGGCCGGCACACGGTAGAAGTAATCGACTCCCAGCACCTGGCCGAAGCCGAACAGGCCGTGCACCAACACGATGGGGTAGCGGGTCTGGGTATAGCCGGAGGATGCGTGGGCCGAAGCGAACGGCAGCAGCAACAAGGCAAGCAAGAAGGCAGTGCGTGACAACAGCTGTTTCATTATCTCTCCCGTTATATCGTGATTGCGGGCCACCAGGATGGCGGCCCTTACCGGGATAGATCATGACATTGGCAAAATCCAGGATTAATTCAAACGTTTGTCTCAGATATCGGGCGATCCCATACCTAAGGACAGGCCATCCGCGCGACATCAGCCGCGCGGATGGCCTGGATCAATAGTCTACGCCGAGATAAATGTAGCCGGTCAGCCTGCCCCCCTGCGCGCTGCCCATGCCGACGAAGAACGGCCCGAGAATGGTATCCGCGCCCAGAAAAACCGAACCGGCCGGAATCCAGCGATGCGCAAGCTTGTTAGCAGGGAAGTCATTACCCCAAAGCTTGCCGGCCTCAAGCGACACGCCCGCATATACACCGGACCCCAGCACCGCTGGCAACGATGCCGCTCGCCAATACACCATCAGCCTGGCAAGCGCTACCTGGCTGGCTAGGAGTTCGCCATTCTGATAGCCCGTCAAATTCAGGAAGCCGCCCAGGGTTTGCGGGATGAATTCATCGTCCGACTTGGTATCGACATAGCCTTTGGCCTTAGCAGTGAAGCGCGCGGTGAAATCCCCATAGGTATGCGCGACCTCCCCGGTGAAATCATAAAGCTTCTGGTTGACCTCGCTGCCCAAACCCGGCACGCCGGCCGCCAGCTTGCCGCTGAAGTAATAGCCGGAACGCGGCCAGCGCGGGTTATCGAACTGGTCCACCACCAAGCGAGTCTGCACACCGACATCGCGGAAACGGAAATTGTTAGCATCGTCAGGAATGCCTTGCGACAAGGTGAAATCATTATCCTGCCGATAAAGGCCAAACCGCCACTCGCCATACTTGCCCAGCGCCACGCCCGCATTCACCTGCGTCTCGACTATGCTGTTGTTGAACGTGGCGAACACCGTGTGGTCTTCATTGAACAGTTTGAACGGACTCTGCTGATACCCTAGCGAAGCGGCGACGAACATCGGGCTGCCGCGCCACAACGGTTGGTACAGTTCGGTCTTGAAAGCCTTGTCATCGCCAATGGCCACATCGTTGCGCCAGGAGCCTCCCGCCGCGTTCAACGATGTCCACTCATGCGCGGCGCGCAGCGTGAAACGGCTGTCGCCCGGTGTATCGCTGCTGAGGTTGAGGCCAAAATGCAGGGTATTCTGGCCTATGCTGCGCTCCACCGGCATCACCATCATCACGTTGCGCCCGGAAACGCTGTCCACGCGATAGCCCAGCTTGTCGTACTCGCCCCCGGTGAATATTTCGGCCAGGCGGTTGCGCGCCTCGCCCACCGGTATCGTGTTCGATGAGAAAGCCAGCGACTCCTGCAAGGACGACATCTTGGTGAAGTCGCCGTCTTTGCCGTCCACCTTGACTTCGTCCAGCACCGGGTAGCGCGGCCGGCCAAGCTTGCTCTTCCAGGCTTGGTACTCCGTCTCCGAAACCGAATAGGTAGACAATTGCCGCGCCATCTTGCGGGCCGCCTCCGCGCCGCGCTCGACAATGGCCTTGTGGTCGCCGAAAGACGCCACGGTATAGCCGTTCAGATCCGGCCGGATCACGATGTCGCGCTTGTCCAGCCGCTTCATCTGCTCTTGCTCGTTGCGCATCACCGCCAAGTTGGAGCTTTGGTCGACCACGTCGAACAAGGTGTGGATCTCGTCCGCCTTCAGCAGCGGCGTGCTCACGTCCACCACGATCACGTGCTCGGCGCAGCGGCCCTTCACTTCCTGCACCGGGATATTTCGGGCGATGGCGCCGTCCACCAGCAACTTGCCGTCGTCCTCCACCAGATCGAACACGCCGGGAACCGCCATGCTGGCGCGCAAAGCACGCGACAGGGATCCCTTGTCGAACACCACCGCGTCGCCGGTCAGCAAATCGGCCGCCACCGCGCGGAATGGAATAGGCAGCTTGTCGAAGCTGTCGATGTCCCGGTCCCGCGTCATTTTATGGATGTAGAGTTCGATGCCCTGGGAGTTGATCGCGCTGCGCGGAACCCGCAGCGCGCCGCCCTTGAGCCCGAAGCTGACATCCAGATAGTTCTGGTAGTCGTTGCGCTTTCGATCGTATGGGATGTCGGTGCGCGCCGGCTTGCCGGACAGCATCTGGTCCCAGTCGGCGGCATTGAACTCGCGCTCCATCTCATCCAGCGGCAGGCCGTTGGCGTAAATGCCACCGATCAGCGCCCCGGCGCTGGTCCCGGAAATGCAGGCCACGGGTATCCGCAGACGCTCCAGCTCCTTCAAAACGCCCAGATGGGCGAAGCCGCGCGCGCCGCCGCCGCCGAGCACAACGCCAACACCCTCAGGCACTTGCGTCGCATCCGCGGCGTCCACAGCTGTCGAAATGAACAGTCCGGCCGCGCACAAGGCGAGAATCAGACGACGATAGGGGAAAAACTTGCTTTTTGGCATGCCCGATAAATTTGCGATTATGGTTTCACCAGCATCAATGCGTGACGTAAGATAGAGTGACATATAAGTGAGAACATAAATCCCATATCCAGAAGCCCGGTTCAATGTTTGACTTCAAATCTCTAGTCAGCTCACTTCTCAGCAAGAACACGCCCGCCTCAGGCGTGGCGCAATCTGCCACCCTGCTGGTGCGCGATCTGCCGCAGGCTGAATACTTTACCGCCCTGGTGGAAATCATCAAGGCCGTATCCAAAATCAACGCGGATAGCGAGATGTCGTTGAAAGAACGCATCAAGACGCTGCTCTACGTCGACGACAAGGCTGCCGGCATACACCATCAGCTATGCCAGGATTATCTTCATTCCAGAGGCGGCAGCAAAGGCTATCTGCCCACCATTCTCGCCTATTGGCACGAATTGGCCAGCGCCTACCAGATCTGCCTTCGCCTGCACCGCGGCTCCTCCAGCCAGGCTGGCGACGCGGAGCTGCAGCTGGTCACCACCCGCGGCCTGCATCACCAGATGCGGCTGCTGGCCTGGAATGCGTTGCGCTATCTGAAACCTGAAGGCAGCGCCTGGCAGCAAGGATTCCGTTTCTACACCTACGCGGAGGAAGCGGGCTTCGCCCGTTCGCCCATCCTGCTGTATCCGGACGCCAAGCAGGAGATCAGCTGCGAGCACCTGCTGGTTCAGGCCGGCATGCTGCACCTGGCTCAGACCGAGAACATGCTGCACAAGGAAATCGTCGCGGTGGACCAGCTGCTGATGCTGATTTGCCAGAACATCCCGCTGGACAAGCAGCCGCCGGTCGAAATGCCGGTCTTCGTCTACAACCTGTCCCTGCCGGAGCCTCCGCAGCCGATGCTGCGCGGCATGGCCGGCAAGTGGCACCGTTACTGGTCCTCCTACGAGATCACCACCCGTCTGGCCGATCTGATGTTCGACCTCGACGCCCGCATCCCCTCGCAAATCGCCGCGCTGGATTGCGAGCTGGAGCGCGAGGAGTGGTCGGTGCTGTGCGAAAAGCTCGCGGTCCGCTGGTCCAGCGACGGCGGCAAGTCGCTGCGCAAATCGGAACGCTCGCTGCACTCCTCCAACGCCCAGGTATCGATAGGTTTCGACCGCGTGGCCTTCCACATCAAGGTTCAGGATGTAGGCGGGCTGGAAGCCGACCGCATCGATGAGTGGCGCATCAACGACATCAGCAGCACCGGCATGGGACTCACCTTCATCGGCAAGACCATAGACCAGCTGGCGATAGGCCGGCTGATCCTGGTCAAAACCGAGACCCATCCGCTGCTGCTGGGCATAATCCGGCGCATTCTACGCCAGAATAACGGCACCAAGGTCGGCATCGAAATATTGGGGCAAACGCCGGTCGGCGTCTCGCTGCAAGATCCATCTCAGCCCGACAGCGCGCCCTTCTCAGCCATTTACATCACGCAACCGAACTCGCGCAAGGGCCAGCGCTGGTTCCTGATGCCCAAGACGCTGCTGGACGATGACAAGCAGCTGGTGCTCAGCGCTCAAGGCAAATCCTATCAGATCAAGCTGAAAGACCCGCAACAGGAATTCGAAGACTGCAGCCACAGCAACTTCGACACGCTGTCCAAAATGGACTGACCCCGCCGCCGGCCCGACATGGGCCGGCGCTTCTTGCTTTTCTTCTTGCCGCTTTCCCCAGCGCTCCCTTCTTTGCCCATTCGCGCGAGAACCGCAAATTCTTGTCGCCGATCGCGATATGACAAAAAGATATTTGCGCAATAAAAATTAACAAATATGATCTTCTGGCGACCACAATCGCAAAACAACAAAGGCAAATAGAGGATCTCAATCATGCACGTTCGCATCACCAGCAGCGCAGTCATGCTGGCGCTGGCCTCCCTGGCCAGTCATGCCGCCCCTTCCGCGCCGGATCGCAGCGTCCCGTTGCTGCCGGGCGACCCTCTGGTCAACCAGCAATGGCACCTGAAAAACACCGGCCAGAACGCCTTCTCCAAGCGCGGCGGCGTCAAGGGCGTCGATCTCAATCTCGCCTTCACCCACTTGCGCGGCATCCGCGGCATCGGCACCACCATCGCCGTCATCGACGACGGTCTGGAAATCAAACACCCCGACCTGGCCGCCAACATCGTGCCCGGCTCCAAGAACCTGGTGAACGGCAGCAACGACCCGACTCCCGAATCCGGCGGCAACGGCCACGGCACGGCAGTGGCCGGCATCGCCGCGGCGGTAGCCTTCAACGGCATAGGCGGCCGCGGCATCGCGCCTTCGGCCGGCCTCAAGGGCTTCAACTGGCTGCTGGCTCAAACCCTGGACGGCTGGCTGCTGGCGCACGGCAAAAAACCGAATGGCGGCCCGCTGGAAGCCTTCACCGACGCCCGCGTATTCAATCAGAGCTACGGCTCCTCCACCCTCACCTCCGTCCCCGGCAACCCGGATCAGGACATCGAGCTGAAAACCGAGGAAGAAACCTACGAAGACGTCAGCCGCAACAGCCACTGGGGCCGCGGAGCGGTATTCGTCAAGTCGGCCGGCAACGCCTACAACTCCTTCCGCCTGAGCAGCACCGAGGTGATACTGGGTTACCAGGGGAACAACGGCTTGCCGGTACAAGACGCCAACCTGTCCACCGACAACAACAACTACTGGAACGTGGTGGTGTCGGCGCTGAACGCCGACGGCGTGCGCTCCTCGTACTCGTCGGTCGGCGCCAATGTGCTGCTCACCGCTCCCGGCGGCGAGTACGGCACCGACTCTCCGGCGATGGTCACCACCGACCTGTCGGGCTGCGCCCGCGGCTACAACGTCACCGGCAACACCGCCAACGGCCTGCACGGCGGCACCGCGCTGGATCCCAACTGCGACTACAACGGCATCATGAACGGCACCTCGTCCGCCGCACCGTCCACCTCCGGCTCGTTCGCGCTAGTGATGTCCGCCAATCCGGCGCTCAGCGCCCGCGACGTGCGCCATATCCTGATCACCACCGCCCGCCAGGTGGACGCCGCCCAACCGGGCGTGACGCTGGCATTCAAGGACAAGAGCGGCGGCGCGCACAGCTACCAGGCCATTCCCGGCTGGCAGAAAAACGCCGCCGGCCTGCCCTTCCACCAGTTCTACGGTTTCGGCCTGATCAACATCGACAAGGCCGTGGAAAAGGCGCTGTTCTACAGCAAGCCGCTGCCGCCGCTGCAGAAAACCCGCTGGCAGACTGTCTCGGCCCAGGCCGCCATCCCGGATGCCGACGAACGCGGCGTGGAAAGCGCGTTCAACCAACCCGACGACCTGACTGTCGAGGCGGTGCAGGTCCTGGTGGACGCCGAGCACGGCCGCGCCAACGATCTGGCGGTGGAACTGATCTCGCCGTCCGGCACCCGCTCGGTGCTGTTGTCTCCGCGCACCGCGCTGGTGGCTGAAACCTACGGCCTCAACCAGCAACGCCTGCTGTCCAATCAATTCTACGGCGAACAAGCCAAGGGCCAGTGGCGGCTGCGCGTGATCGACACCAATGGCGCCGAATACCAGTACGTCTATCGCGCAAACGGCCAAAACAACGTCTACTCGCTTCCCAATGCGGAAGGCAAACTGAAATCGTGGTCGATCCGCTTCTTCGGCCACCGGAGCGCAGCATGAAACAGATCATCCGACTCATCCCCCTCGCCCTGCTGACCCTGGCCGCCAACAGCCAGGCCGCCGAGCCGCCCTTCCTGGCCCAACCGGCCGGCCAGGCGGTGGTGATCAACGGCAAAACCTACTACAAGCAGGTTCCGCAATCCAAGATCCCCAACGGCGTTTCCGCCCGCAGCACCGGCACCCCGGCGCCATCGCTGAAGCGCGGCGACGTGGTGCAGGCGCCCAAGCAACGCGTGCCGGCCACCGTCAGCGGCACTGTGCTGGTGCAACTGGCATCGCCCAACGACGAAGCCGCCGTCGCCCGCGATCACGGCCTGACCGTGCGCTACCGCACCGCCAGCATCGTCATCTTCAACACGCCGGCCCAGGCCGATCTGCTGGCGTTGCAGCAAAAGCTGTCCGCCGACAAACGGGTGAAAAAGGCCCAGCTGGAGCTGGCCAGCAACGACAAGCAGGCTGAATAAGCCCCGGCTCGCCGCTCGGCACACGGCCCCGATCATCGATCGGGGCTTTTCTCCGTCTTGCGCAAACGACCGCCGAGACCCCCCGCTCTCACGTCGCGCAAACTGAAATAAAAAACGCCACAGCGCAAGGCTGTGGCGTTTCCGTAAACCGTCGCTTCAATGAGCTTGGCTTACAGCACCTCGATGATGCCCGCGGCGCCCATGCCGGTGCCGATGCACATCGTCACCATGCCGTGGCCCTTCAGGCCAGCGTCGCGCATGCCATGCACCAGCGTGGCGGTGCGGATCGCGCCGGTCGCGCCCAGCGGGTGGCCCAGGGCGATCGCGCCGCCGTGCGGGTTCACCTTGGACATGTCCAGCTCCAGATCGCGCGCGACGGCCAGCGCCTGGGCGGCGAAGGCTTCGTTCAACTCGATCCACTTCAGGTCGTCCTGCTTCAGGCCGGCCTGGGCCAGCGCGGCCGGGATGGCTTCCTTCGGACCGATGCCCATGATTTCCGGCGGCACGCCCTTGACCGAGAAGGTCACGTAGCGGGCCAGCGGCACCAGGTTGAACTCCTTCAGCACCCGCTCGGACACCAGGATCACCGCGCCGGCGCCGTCGGACATTTGCGAAGAGTTGCCGGCGGTGACCGAACCCTTGGCGTCGAACACCGTCTTCAGCTTGGCCAGGCCTTCCAGCGTAGTCTCGCGGCGCGGGCCTTCGTCGGTGTCCAGCACGCGGGTCTTGCTCACCACTTCGCCGGTTTCCAGATTCGGCGTGCGGTAGGTCACTTCCAGCGGCGTGATCTCGTTCTTGAACTTGCCGCCGTCGATGGCCGCCAGCGCGCGACGGTGCGATTCCACCGCGAACGCGTCCTGGTCTTCGCGCGACACGCCCCATTGCTGGGCCACTTTTTCAGCGGTCAGGCCCATGCCGTAGGCGATGCCGTAGTTCTCGTCCTTGGCGAAGATTTCCGGGTTCAGCGACACCTTGTTGCCCATCATCGGCACCAGGGACATCGACTCGGAACCTGCCGCGATCACCACGTCGGCTTCGCCGAGGCGGATGCGGTCGGCCGCCATCTGCACGGCGTTGATGCCGGACGAGCAGTAACGGTTGATGGTGATGCCGCCCACCGTATTGGGCAGGCCGGCCAGCAGCACGCCGATGCGCGCCATGTTCAGGCCCTGCTCCGCTTCCGGGAAAGCGCAGCCGACCACGCAGTCGGAAATCAGCTTCGGATCCAGGTTCGGCACTTGCGCCAGCGCGCCGGTGATCACATGCGCCAGCATGTCATCCGGGCGCACATTGCGCATCATGCCGCGCGGCGCCTTGCCCACCGGGGTGCGGGTGGCGGCGACGATGTAAGCTTCTTGTACTTGCTTAACCATTCTTTTGCTCCTTCGCGACCAGCGGCTAGGTCTTCATACCTGCCGCCAGCCTTTGCATTCTTGGATTTTCGAACAGTTCACAAGCGCCTGAGGCAAGGCGCGCCGACGCAGACAGTACATCTAGTACGGCAAGTCGGCGCAACGCAGCATCAGGTGCCTTGTGGACGGTTCATATTAGTTGCGCAGCGGCTTGCCGGTGGTCAGCATGTTCGCGATGCGGTCCTGGGTCTTGGAGTTCTTCAGCAGGGCCATGAAAGCCTTGCGCTCCAGTTCCAGAATCCATTGCTCGTTGACCAGGGTGCCGGCCTCCAAATCGCCGCCGGTCATCACGTCGGCGATCTGCGAGGCGATGAAGAAGTCGTGCTGGCTGATGAAATTGCCTTCCAGCATGTTCACCAGCTGGCCCTTGATAGACGCCGCGCCGGAACGGCCGGCAACCGGGAAGCCCTTCACCTTCAGCGGCGGACGGTAGCCGGATTCGGCCAGCGCCAGCGCCTGCTTCTTGGCGACGTACAGCAGCTCGTAGGCGTTGAACACCACCGGATCGCCCTTGCGGAAGAAGCCCAGCTCCTGCGCTTCCACGCCGCTGGTGGCGACCTTGGCGGTGGCGATGTTCATGAAGTAGTCCTTCAGCGCGGCCAGCAGGTCGCCCTTGGACTCTTGCGAAGCGCGCAGCGCGAACTCCTTGCAGCCGCCGCCGCCCGGCAACAGGCCGACGCCCACTTCCACCAGGCCGACATAGGATTCCAGCGCGGCCACGGTCTTGTCGCAGTGCATCGCGAACTCGCAGCCGCCGCCGAACACGTAGCCCTGGGTGGCGGCCACGGTCGGAACCTGGCTGTAGCGCAGGCGCAGCGCGGTGGACTGGAAGCGGCCGATCATCGCGTCGATCGCGTCCCAGTCGCCCATCATGAAGGCCGGCATCATCGACTGCAGGTCGGCGCCGACGGAGAACGGCTCTTCGGTCTGCCAGATCACCAGGCCCTTGAAGCGGTCCTCGGCGATGTCCAGCGCGGTGTTCAGGCCATCCAGCACGGCCGGGCCGATGGCGTGGGCTTTGGACTTGAACGACACCACCAGCACGTCGTCGCCGGTGGTGAAGGCGCGCACGCCCTCGTTTTCGAACACGGTCTCGCCCAGCAGCTCGGACTTCTCGCCCAGCACCTTGGCCGGCGCCAGCTGGCGCTGGTACACGTCCAGGGTGGAGCGGCCAACCAGCTTCTTGTCGGCGGCATTGTAGGAGCCGTCGGCGAAATGCACGCCCGCGCGATCGCCTTCCAGCACCCAGGCCGGCAGCTCGGCCTTGGCCAGAGACTTGCCGGCAGCGATGTCTTCCTTCAGCCACTTGGCCACTTGCTGCCAGCCGGCGGATTGCCAGGTCTCGAACGGACCGGCGGACCAGCCGAAGCCCCAGCGAATGGCGAAGTCCACGTCGCGCGCGCAGTTGGCGATGTCGCCCAGGTGGAAGGAAATGTAGTGGAACACGTCGCGGAAGCAGGCCCACAGGAATTGCGCCTGCGGGTGCTCGCTGTCGCGCAGCTTCTGGAATTTCTCGGCCGGATCGGCGATCTTCAGGATGTCCTTGACCGCGTCGTCGCCCTTCTCGCCGGAGCCGACGTACTCGCCCTTGGCCGGGTCCAGCACCAGCATGCGCTTGCCGTCTTTCTTGTATATGCCGGCGCGGGTCTTGGAGCCCAGCGCGCCGTTGGCGATCAGCTGCTGCATCCAGTCCGGCGTGGCGAACAGGCTGTGCCACGGGTCTTGCGGCAGCGTGTCCTGCATGGTCTTCACCACGTGGGCAAAGGTGTCCAGGCCTACAACATCGGCGGTGCGGAAGGTGGCGGACTTCGGACGGCCCAAGCGCGGGCCGGTCAGGTCGTCCACCACATCGAAGCGGATGCCGTACTTGGCGGCATTGGCGATGGTGGCCAGCATCGAGAATACGCCGATGCGGTTGGCGACGAAGTTCGGGGTATCTTTGGCGCGCACCACGCCCTTGCCCAGCGAGGACACCAGGAAGCGTTCCAGATTGTCCAGGATGTGGGCGTCGGAGGTCACGCAGGGGATGATCTCAACCAGGTGCATGTAGCGCGGCGGGTTGAAGAAGTGCACGCCGCAGAAGCGCGGGCGCACCGAATCCGGGCAGCCTTCGGCCAGTTTGTTGATCGACAGGCCGGAAGTGTTGGTGGCGAAGATGGTGTGCTCGCCCAGATGCGGCGCCACCTTGTGGTACAGGTCCACCTTCCAGTCCATGCGCTCGGCGATGGCTTCGATCACCAGATCGCAGTCTTTCAGCAGATGCAGGTGGTCATCGTAATTGGCGGGCTGGATGTGGGCGACCACATCGCTGCCAGCCAGCGGAGAGGGTTTCAGCTTCTTCAGACCGTCGATGGCCTTCAGCGCGATGCCGTTCTTGTCGCCTTCCTTGGCCGGAAGGTCGAACAGAATGGTCGGTACCTTGGCGTTCACCAGGTGGGCGGCGATCTGCGCCCCCATCACGCCAGCGCCGAGCACGGCAACCTTGCGTACATTGAATTTGGTTTGAGACATGGTTTCCTCGTTTTGTTGAAACACACATGAGACAGGCCCCTCTCAACCTGTCCTGCTTGCTTCAAGGACGGGCGTTGAAATCGTCCTTGCCCATTGCCCTGCGCCGGCAGGGGCTGACGCGGCGCGGGCGGGTACTGCTTGATAGAAACGACCGGGGATAATCGCTATTGTTCCGGCCTGGACCGCAATCGGCTCTCCTCGAGCGCGAACCGCAGCCATATCGCGGGCGTAGATAAAATATCAAACACTCGCTTTTATGCTGGATTAGTCTAACCCATTTTGGGCAAAATCAAAGCAGGTTTTGTAAAAAAATCGCATGCGGCGCTGGCGCAAGCGCAACAACGCCGCCCGGCCGCCCAAAGCAAGCGGGGCGAACGCTTGCGCGCCCGCCCCGAACCGGTTTTACGACGGCGCGCCGCCGCTTAGAAACGGTAGTTGTATTGCACGCCGATCAGTTGCAGATAAGTCTTGTAGCTGCCCTTGACCGTGCCGCCGTTGCCGGTGCACAGGGAACCGTCTGCCTTCTGGCCCGAGGGATTGCAGGAGTCAGTATAGTTGACGTTGGCGTTCTTGAAGTCGATGAAGCTGTAGGCCAGATCAAGCGAGCTCTGCTTGTTGATCTTGTAGTTGGCGCCGAACGACAGCCAGATGCGGTCGCTGTCCGGAATCGCCGGGTGGCGCTGATCGTCCGACTGCAGCGGCGCCTGCTCCCAGGCCACGCCGCCGCGCAGCATCCAGGAATCGTTCAGCTGATAGTTGGAGCCGAACGACACGCGCCAGGTATCCTTCCAGTTCTGGTGCAGCACAAGATCACCCTGGGCAGGCGTGCTGTATTGTTTGATGTCGATCTGCTGCAGCTGCGAGTTGCGCACCCAGGTCACATCGCCCATCAAAGCCACTTTCGGATTCAGCTGATGGAAAAAGTTGGCAGACGCGGTTTCCGGGGTGGTTACGTCAACAGAGGCCGAGGCATTCGGGTGTTTCAGCTTGGCAATTTGAGCAGGTGTCAACGGAGAACCAGCAATCGAGCCGGTTACATTATCAAAAGTCCATGTCGATGTACCTTTCAGCGACTGCTTAATGCTAGAACGGTATGCCAAACCAAAACGCGTACTTTCATTCAATTGGAACATATAGCCAATATTCCAACCAAAGCCCCAGTCATTGCCTTCTACATGAGCCAAGCCATCGCCACTGATATTTGCCGCTTTGACCGCCCCCTGAGCTGCAGTTGCCGCAGCCGCAGGCGACAAGCCCAAACCAAGCGCTCTGGCATACGCCGCCTGGAAAACGCCTGCATTCAAACCGGTAGTAGCATCCGCCATCTGCTCCAGCGTCGCGTCCATATACTGGGCGGACACGCCGAAGCCGAAGGAATGGCGCTCGTCCAGCTTGAAGGAAATGGACGGGTTGATGTTCAGCGACTGCAGATTGATGCTCTTCAGCGCGTAGCGGCCGGCCCAGTCGAAGCCGTAGTCCAGCTTGGCGCCGTAAGGCACGTACATGCCGATGCCGGCGGTGATCTTGTCGTTGATCTTGTGCGACAGGTAGAAGGTCGGCGCGGCCACGGCCTTGGGCGCAAAGGTGCCGCCATTATTGCCACCAGTTGGCTGAGCCGAACTGCCGGGAATCATGACAGTCCTGACCGAACCATTGTCGGTGTATTCGGAGTGCGGAACCACCAGAGTGCCGCCGATGACGAGCTGGGTGCCGTCCAGCCGGGACAGGCCGGCCGGGTTGGTGAAGATGGTGGAAGGATCGTTGGCCTCTGCTCCGTTGGCGTGGGCGGTGCCCTGGCCGGAGACGCTCTGCGAGCCGAACTGATAACCCGAGGCCGCAGCCTGAGTCGATGCCAGACCGAGCGCGGTGCCCATGATCATCACGGACAGGCTGAGATGCTTGAGCTTCATGCTTCCCTCTCTTTTGTAGCTTGGATATTTTCATTAGCGATGACTCGGTCATTGACCTCATCATCGTCGATGCTACCAGAGAATTAGAGCAATCCAACCAGATATCAGAGCTTTTGTTCCAAACGTTCGTTTAATGCAACATTTCCACAACAATTTGTTTCCGCCACCACATTTAGGCTAGGCGTCGCCCAGCAATCTGGACTTGCCGTCGGGATCGATCGCGACAAAAGTGGCGATCACCTCGGTGATGCGGATGTGCGAGCCGTCCATGCGCTCGGCCTCCACCGAAATCTTCAGCGTGATCGATTTCTGGCCGATGCGCAGGCGCTCCACGTACAAATCCACCACGTCGCCCAACAGGATGGGCGCGGCGAACTGGAAGGCGTTGACGGCCACCGTGGTCACCGGGCCGCGGGACAGCCGCTCGGCATCCAGGCTGCCCGCCATGTCGATCTGGCTCATCAGCCAGCCCGCCTGGACCCGGCCATAGGCATTGGTGCTGGTGGGCAAGGCGCGCACCCGCAATACCGGCGTCCGGTGTTCCTGCTGTTCCATCCCCTATCCCCTTGAAAGCGAAGCGCTGAGAAAAACGGCCGCAACAAACGCGGCCGCTTTGCTCAACGCCGGATGCATGCGGCATCCGGCGCATGGTACCACGTTGCCGGATTTAGAAAATCAGGCGCTGCAGCAATTGCTCGTCATGCTGATCCAGCTTCTTGTCGAAGTCGTCCACCATGATCACGTCGCGCTTCAGCTTGCGGGCGCGCGTGACCGCGTCGAACTCTTCCTGATTGATCAAGCCGGTTTGCAGCGCCTCCGCCAAGCGCTCGCGCGCGGTGATGGTCTTGAACTTGCCGTCGCGCGCCAGCTTGCGCAGCTTCTGCTCCACCGGTTCGGTGGCCAGGATGGCGTGCAGCGCGTGCTCCAGCACGCCCACCGGATCAGCCTCGGACTTCGGCACATACATGCCGTGGGTCAGGCGGTCGCGGGTGGCGCCCGGCTCCATCATCGCGCGGGCCACCTTGGTGCCGACGCGGTCGGAGGCCGGCTTCAGGGTCAGGCCCCACGGGAAGATCACGCGGCGCAACACCCAGGCCAGAGGCCGGCTAGGCAGGTTGGCCAGGAAGCCGTCCATCGCCACCTGAACATCGTACAGCGCGTTCTCTACCGCCCAGCTCATCACCGCGATATCTTCCTTCGGCGCGCCTTCGCGCTCGAAGCGCTTCAGGCTGGCCGTGGCGATATAGAGGCCGGACAGCATGTCGCCCAGGCGCGCGGACAGCTTCTCGCGGAACTTCAGCGAGCCGCCCAGGCTGAACATCGCCATGTCGGACAGCAGCGCGAAAGCGCTGGACAGTCGGGTGACGCGCTTGTAGTACGCCGCGGTCGCGCCGCCCTTCGGGCTGGACGCGAAGCGGGCGCAGGTCAGGCCCAGCCACAGCGAACGGACGAAGTTGCTGATCACGAAATTGATGTGGCCGGTGATGGCCTTGTCGAACTCGGCGCCGTCGTTGGCCATCGCCGACTTCATCTCGCGCAGCACGAAGGGATGGCAACGGATCGCGCCCTGGCCGTAGATGATCATCGAACGGGTCAGGATGTTGGCGCCTTCCACTGTGATCCCGATCGGAACCGCCTGGTAACCGCGCGCCAGGTAGTTGCGCGGGCCCAGCACCACGGTCTTGCCGCCGTGCACGTCCATCGCGTCGTTCAGCGTTTTGCGCATGCGCTCGGTGTTGTGGTACTTCAGGATGGCGGACAGCACCGACGGCTTTTCGCCATTGTCGAGCGCGGTCAGCGCCAGGTCCTGCGACGCTTCCATCTGGTAGGTGAAGCCGCCGATGCGGGCCATCGCCTCGTCCACGCCCTCGAACTTGCCGATGGGCAAGCCGAATTGGTCACGGATGCGGGCGAAGGCGCCGGTGGTGTAGGTGGTCAGCTTGCCGCAGGCGACGGACATCGCCGGCAGCGAGATGCAGCGACCGACCGACAGGCACTCGACCAGCATGCGCCAGCCCTGGCCGGCGTATTCGCGGCCGCCGATGATCCAGTCAAGCGGAATGAATACGTCCTTGCCCCAGGTCGGGCCGTTCATGAAGGCCGAGCCGCCCGGGAAGTGGCGACGGCCGATTTCAACGCCCTCGTGCTCGGTCGGCACCAGCGCGCAGGTAATGCCGATGTCTTCCTTGTCGCCCAGCAGATGCTCCGGGTCGTACATCTTGAACGCCAGACCCAGGATGGTGGCGACCGGCGCCAGCGTGATCCAGCGCTTTTCCCAGCTGACGCGCACGCCCAGCACGTTCTCGAAACGCTCACCGGTGCGCGGGTGAGTGTAGGAGCCGCGGCAGACCACGCCGTAATCCGGAATGGCGCCGGCGTCGGAGCCGGCGTACGGGCTGGTCAGCGCGAAACACGGCACTTCCACGCCCTTGGCCAGACGCGGCAGATAGTAGTCTTTCTGCGCCTCGGTGCCGTAGTGCTGCAGCAACTCGCCCGGCCCCAGCGAATTGGGCACCATCACCGTCACCGCGGCGGTGCCGCCGCGGGTGGCGATCTTGGTCACGACTTTAGCGTGGGCGTAGTTGGAGAATTCCAGGCCGCCGTATTTCTTTTTGACGATCATGCCCAGGAAGCCATGATCCTTGATGAACTGCCAGACTTCCGGCGGCAGATCCTTCAGCTCATGGGTGATCTTCCAGTCGTCGATCATGCCGCACAGCTGCTCGGTCGGGCCGTCGATGAAGGCCTGCTCTTCCGGCGTCAGCTTCGGATCCGGGAAGGACAGCAGGCGGTTGTAATCCGGCTTGCCGGAGAACAGGTCGCGATCCCACCAGACGGTGCCGGCGTTGATGGCCTCCTGCTCGGTCTGCGACATCGCCGGCGTGATTTTCTTGAACACGCCGAACACCGGGCCGGTGAAAACGGCGCGGCGCAGCGGCACGATGTTGAGCGCCGCGGCGACCACGGCGAACACCGCCCAAGCGGCGACAGGCACCGGACAGTGGAATACAAACTGGAGCGCGGCGAGCCAGGCGGCGACACCAACGGTCCAGACCAGCACCGGCGCGGCGAAATACGCCAGCGCGCCGAGCAGCACGACCAGAAGAACGGCAGCAATCATTGTGTTTACCCTCGTGTTGACCCCTCAGTTCCGCATGCGCCGCCGTGATCTTGTAATGGACTGGCGATGCGGAATCAGCCTTCGATGGGCGCGACCAGACCGGCAATCACAAAAGGCACCAGGTATTTGACGATCATGTCCGGATCCCGGGCGGTAACGATCTGGCTGCGCGTGAAGATTTTCAGCACATCGTTGCCGGCGAAGGCGTTGAACATGACGCTGAAGGCGAGGTGCATCCGCCAGGCGAGCTGCTCCGGCTCCAGGTGCGGCAGCGCCCGTTGGAAGGCGCTGGTATAGCGTTGCACGAACACGCTGTACTGCTGCGAGATGGTCTCGCGCAGCAGGCGGTGGTTCTCCACCAGGGTCCGCGACAGCAAGCGCACGAACATGGCGCCGCCGCGCGACGGATCCTTGGACAGGGCCAGACAGGGCCGTATGAAAGACAGCACCAGCTGCTCCAGCGGCAAGTCTCCTTCCCGCGCCTCCAGCGTATCCAGTTCCGCCAGGCAGCCTTCCAGCAAGGGCGCCAGCCTGCGCAGAAACACGGATTCGAACAACGCATCCTTGGAGCCGAAGTGATAATTCACCGCGGCCAGATTCACCTCGGCCTGCTGGGTGATCATTCGCAGAGAAGTCGCCTCGAAGCCGTGCTCCACGAACAGACGTTCCGCGACGTCCAGGATGCGGGTTGCGGTATCGGGACGGTTGCCCTCCATGATCTCCAGAGCCTTTATTGTGTTTTGTGATTTGGTCTTGCTCATCTCAGCTTTCGAACAAGCGTTTCAAACTTACGTTTTAACTTGATCGATGTCAAGGCATGTCCCGCCAGCCTCGCCACCCATCCCCCTGGGCAAACAGAAAACGGCAGTCTAATTTTAGACTGCCGTTTGAATGAAACACGCGTTAAAAGCGCTTAGTCAAGGCCTCGCAACAGATCTTGTTGAAGGTCCCGCACATTTTCCAGGCCGACGCTGACGCGCAACAGCCCTTCGACGATGCCGGCGCGCTCCCGCGCCTCCGGCGTCACGCGGGCGTGCGTGGTGCTGGAGGGGTGGGTGATGGTGGTTTTCACATCGCCCAGATTGGCGGTGCGGGAAATCACCTGAACGCCGTCCACCACCCGCCACGCGGCTTCTCTGCCGCCCTTGACCACGAAAGACACCACCGCGCCGCCGCTCTTCTGCTGGCGCAGCGCGAGCTCATGCTGCGGATGGCTCTCCAGGCCCGGATAATAGACGCGCTCCACATTGGGCTGAGCTTCCAGCCAACGCGCCAGCTCCAGCGCGTTGGCGCTGTGCTTCTCCATCCGCAGGTGCAGCGTCTCCATGCCGGACAACAGCGTCCAGGCATTGAACGGCGCCAGCGACGGGCCCGCCGCGCGCACGTGCAGATAGATCTGCTCGATCAGCTTGTCGCTGCCCACCACCGCGCCGCCCATCACCCGGCCATGGCCGTCCAGGAACTTGGTGGCCGAGTGCATGACCAGATCGGCGCCCAGTTTCAGCGGCTGTTGCAGCGCCGGGGAACAGAAACTGTTGTCCACCACCAACAGCGCGCCGTGCGCGTGAGCGATATCGGCGATGGCAGCGATGTCGGCCACCTCGGTCAAGGGATTGGACGGCGTTTCCAGGAACAGCAGCTTGGTATTGGGCTGCAGCGCCTCGCGCCAAAGCGACAGATCGCGCGCGTCGACGAAGGTGGTCGCCACGCCGAACTTGGACAGCTGATTGGCGAACAGATTGGTGGTGGAGCCGAACAGGCTTTGCGACGACACGATGTGGTCGCCGGCCTGCAGCAAAGTCATCATGATGGCCTGGATCGCCGCCATGCCGGTGGCGGTGGCGATGGCGCGCTCCCCCTCTTCCATTTCCGCCAGCCGCTGCTGGAACGCCGCCACGGTGGGATTGGTGAACCGGGTGTAGGTGTAGCCGTCGATCTCGCCGAGGAACATCGCGGCGGCCTGGGCGGCGGAATCGTAAGTGAAGCTGGAAGTGAGGTACAAGCCCTGGCTATGCTCGTTGAACTGGCTGATCTCCCGGCCCGCGCGGATGGCCAGGGTTTCGGGATGCAGCGGAAGTTGCGGCGCGTCGGATGCCATGATGATTCTCTCTTTCTTTTTTGCCCGCCCGTCGGCGGACCGCATCCCGACATCTTGCCTGAAAACGGCGAGTTTACTAAATGCCATCAAGCCATATGCAACACGGCTCCGCGCTATTTGCCTAGCCAAGTTCCTCAGGCAGTTGCAGTTGGCGCTTGGTCTGCAGCAACAAGTCCAGCGACAGGTAGCCGCCATCCTCCTGCAAGGCGATCAATTCGTCCCGGTGCGCGCCGGCCAGTCTGGCCACCAGCTCTTCGCCCTTGGGCTGCAGGTGCACCTCCACGCAGCGCCTGTCCTCGCGCCCAGGCTGGCGCCGCACCAGCTGCTGCCCCTCGCAGCGGCTGACCAGCCCCACCACGCTGTGATGATGGGACTGCAGCCGCTCCGCCAGCTCAGCCACCGTGGCCCAGCTGCGGCCCGGGTAGCCCTTCAATTGCAGCAGCAGCAGATACTGCAGCGGCGTGATGCCGCTATCCTGGGCCAGATCCTCGCTGAACCGCAGAAAACGGCGCAGCCGATAACGGAAATCCGCCAGACGTTCGAAATCTTCCTTGCTCAAGCTCATGCCATCGCTTCAATGACAGTGGATCATGCGCGGCAGTCTAACGCATCGCCGGCCCGCCGCCGATGGCAATCCTGCTCACGCTTCCGCCTTTTCAGCCTGCCGCTCGCGGTAGCGCTGCTGCAAAAAGGCTTTCAGCGCCATCACCGGGCTATGCTCGTCCGGCTCGCCGCTATGCAGCAACGCCAGCTCGCCCTGCTCCATCGCTTTCAACAAGGGCAGCCAGCGCGCGGGATTATTGCCCATGTCGGCCCAGTAGATATCGCAGAAGGTCGTCCAACGCAGCGGCTGCAAACGCATCCAGGCCACCAATTCATCGGTCGGCATCACTCTGGGCAGCCAGTGCCCGGCCGCCAGCGCGGAACGCGGCAGCCCTCGCGGCCACTTGCTGTCCACCAGAAACGCGCCAGCCGGCGGATTCCGACAGCCCTCCACTCTTTCCAAACGTATTTCGATTCCCATGATCGTTACCTCCTGTCTTGCTTTCGCATGCGCAAACCAGCTCCTCCGGCCCCAGCCGCCTACTTTAGCTTTTAATTAAACTATCGCAATGCGATATATATTGGCAAAAAATTTTGCTCTGCGGAGCGGCCGATTTCACGCATCGGCCGCTCCGCCCCGTCATCGGCTACATCGCCGCGCGGAAAATCGAGCAGACATCCTGATGGCTGCCCTTGCGCGGATTGGTCAACCCGCAAGCATCCTTCAGCGCATTGTCCGCCAGCGTCGGGATATCCGCCTCCTTCACGCCCAGCGCGGCCAAACCCGCCGGAATGCCGACATCGGCGGCCAAGCGCTTGATCGCAGCGATGGCGGCCTCGGCACTGCGCGCTTTCTCGCCCAGCGCGATGGCCACATCGCCCAGCCGCTCGCCGGCGGCGGCAGCGTTGAAAACCTGGACATGCGGCAGCAGCACCGCATTGCACACGCCGTGCGGCAGATCGTAGAAGCCGCCCAGCTGATGCGCCATCGCGTGCACATATCCCAAGGAAGCGTTATTGAAAGCCATGCCGGCCAGGAATTGCGCGTAAGCCATCTGCTCGCGCGCTTCCATGTCTTGTCCGTCCTTCACCGCGCGGCGCAGAAAGCCGGCGATCAGCTCCACCGCCTTCAAGGCGCAAGCGTCGGTGATGGGAGTGGCGATGGTGGACACATAGGCCTCCACCGCATGAGTCAGCGCGTCCATGCCGGTGGCCGCCGTCAGCGCGGCTGGCATGCCGGCCATGGTTTCCGGATCATTGACCGACAGAATGGGGGTGGTGTGCTTGTCGACGATGGCCATTTTGATGTGGCGCGACTCATCGGTGATGATGCAGAAGCGGGTCATTTCGGAGGCCGTGCCGGCGGTGGTGTTGATCGCCACCAGCGGCAGCTGCGGCTTGGCCGATTTGTCCACGCCCTCGTAATCCTGGATCTTGCCGCCGTTCACCGCCACCAGCGCGATGCCCTTGGCGCAATCATGCGGCGAGCCGCCGCCCAGCGACACCACCACGTCGCACTGTTTTTCCCGCAGCAACGCGAGGCCGGCGTTGACGTTGGCGCAACTGGGATTGGGATGGACGCCGTCGAAGATCACCGGCTCGATATCGACCGCGCCCAGCATTTCGGCGACCTTACCCGCCAAGCCTGCCTTGACCAGGCCCTGGTCGGTGACGATCAGCGCGCGGCGGAAGCCGTGGCCGCGCATGGCGTCGACGGCCTGTTGCAGACAGCCCGCGCCCATCAGGTTCAGCGAGGGGATGAAGAAAGCGCTTGTGCTCATGTCCGTCTCCAGTCAGTGGATTGCCATTGAACACAGTCTGCCGCCTTCTCCCTCCGCCAACTTTGCCTCAAGTCAATAAATGCCGGCCCAGCGGCACGCAGATGGAATGCCGATCAATGCAGCATCGCGGCGTTGTCTCGCAGCCACTGGCTGGCCAGCTCGCCGAAGCCGTCCCACATGATCTGCACGCCCAGGCACAGCAGGATGAATGCGGACAGCCGCAGGAACACCACCGAGCCGGTCTGGCCCAGGTAGCGCAACAGCTTGTCGGCATTGGCGTAGCACAGGTAAACCAGCGTGCTGCACACCAGCACCGCCGTGAGCCCCGCCACCGGGCTGATCACGAAGCGCACCAGCCCCTTGCCGCTGCCGGTCAGCGTGGCGCCGATGGTGATGGCCACCGACACCGAGCCCGGCCCCACGGTCAGCGGGAAGGTCAGCGGATAGAAGGCGCGTTGCTTGAGCTCGGCCTGGCTGTCCACTCTGGCCTGCTCGGTGGACGGCTGGCTGGACTCGGCCGGCGTGTCATTCAGCATACGCCAGGCGGCGAAGGTGATCAACAGGCCGCCGGACATCTGCACCACCGGCAGCGACACGCCGAAGAAGGACAGCACGTAGCCGCCGACGAACATGCTGCCGATCAACAACAGCGCGCAATAGACGGCGATTCGCCGCGCCAGATAGCGCCGCTGCTGCGGCGTGTTGCGCGCCGTCATCGAGATGAAGATGGGCACCAGGCCGGGCGGGTTCATGATGGGCAGCAGCGCCGCCATCACGAACAGAAACTTGGTAATGAAGGTGGACAGCAACTGCATACGGCACCCCGCCTGGAAGGTTTAAAATGTTGTCAGGATAGCGGATGAAACCATAAAAAAAGCCCGCTTGCCAGCGGGCTTTTCCAAGCATTTTTCCAGAGCGATCACGCCTGGGCGGAAACCGGTTTGCCGCCGCGGGTTTCTTCCCGCAGCATCAAGGCGTTGCGATGCGCCTCAGCCAGCTCCACCTTGTCCAGCGGCACCATCCGGGTGTTGTGCTTGACGCGGTATCCCCACCACAGCGCCACAAACAGCGGGATGCCCAGATAGGTGGCGATGACGCCGTTCCAGTCCACCTTGGCCGCGGTGAAGGCGGTGTAGTTCTGGCCCAGCATGATCAGCAGGCACAAGACGAAGGCGAACACCGGGCCCAGCGGGAACCACTTGGCCTTGTACGGCAGATCATCCAGGCTGTAGCCCTGCTTCACATAGGCGCGGCGGAAGCGGTAGTGGCTGATGGCCACCCCCAGCCAGGCGATGAAGCCAGTCATGCCGGACGAATTGAGCAGCCACATATAGACCGCGTTGCTCTGGAACAGCGAGGTCAGGAAGCACAGGCAGGCCACCAGCGTGGTGGCGTACAGCGCGTTGCGCGGCACGCCGTTGTCGGTCAGCTTGCCGAAAACCTTGGGCGCCATGCCGTTTTTGGCCATCGCGTACAGCATGCGGGTGGACGCGTACATGCCGGAATTGCCGGCGGACAGGATGGCGGACAAGATCACCGCGTTCATCAGGCTGGCGGCGAAGGCCAGGCCGGCGCGGTTGAACACCAGCGTGAACGGGCTGGCGCCGACGTCCTTCATGTCGTTCTTCAGCAGCGACGGATCGTTGTGCGGCAGGATCAGGCCGATGATCAGGATGGACAGCATGTAGAACATCAGGATGCGCCAGAAAATCTGGCGCACGGCGCGCGGAATGGTGCGGCCAGGATTGGCCGACTCGCCGGCGGCGACGCCGATCAGCTCGGTGCCCTGGAAGGAGAAGCCGACCACCATGGCGACGCCGACGAAGGCTGCCAGGCCGCCGACGAAGGCGCCGTCGCCCTGCATCATCACATTCAAGCCCGGCGCGATGCGGTTCGGGTTCGGCTCGGTCATGATGCCCAGAATCATCAGGAAGCCGATGACGATGAAGGCGATGATGGTGGCCACTTTCAGCATCGAGCACCAGAACTCGGCCTCGCCGAAGCCTTTCACCGAGAAGTAGTTGAGCGCGAAGATGATGGCCAGGAAGCCGCCGCTCCACACCACGCCCGGTATGCCCGGGTACCAGTAATTCATGATGATGGCGGCCGCGGCCAGCTCCACCGCGACGGTGATCGCCCAGTTGTACCAGTAGTTCCAGCCCTGAGCGAAGCCGAAGGCAGGATCGACGAAGCGCGAGCCGTAAGCCTGGAAGGAGCCGGACACCGGCATGAAGGCGGCCATTTCACCCAGGCTGGTCATCAGGAAGTACACCATCAGGCCCACCAGCGCGTAAGCCAGCAACGCGCCGCCGGCGCCTGCGCTCGAGATGGTGGCGCCGGACGCCAGGAACAGGCCGGTGCCGATGGAGCCGCCGATGGCGATCATCGACAGGTGGCGCGCCTGCAGCGTGCGCCGCAGCTCGGGCGCGTCTTGTTTCTTGCTCATATCCAACTCACTCTGTTGTTCTGCCGCGCGGACCGGAACCGGCGTCGCCCAGGCTCTGCGCCGGGCGGGTGACAATCAAAGCGGCAAAGAATGACATCGATCGCCGGCATTGCCTAGCCCGGATTAGGCGAATTACGCAAAAAACGAAGATGTCATGTTCGGAAATGAACGCAGAACCCAGAGCTGGCAAGGCGAAGCCGGCATCGCTGCGCGCCCTGCCGGATCGGAAATCTCATGAGGCCGACACGCTACAATTCGATGCGCGCGCCCAGCTCCACCACCCGGTTGGGCGGCAGGCCGAAATACAGCGTGGCGCTGCGTTCGTTCTGCCTGAGGAAGGCGAAGACGCCGACCAGCCAGCGCTTGAAGCCGCCGCTGCCCGGCGCGGCCACCAGCGTCTGCCTGCCCAGATAGTAGCTGGTGCTCAACGGCTCCAGCGGCGGCAGGCGCAGCAGCGCCGCCGCGCGCGCCATCGCCGCCGGCACGTCCGGCTCCTCCATATAGCCGTAGCTCGCCGCCACCCTGGCCACCCCCTGCCCCAGCCACTGCGCCGACACGCGCTCGCCGGCGGCCCGCGGCACGTCCAGCATCTGCAAAGTCAACAGGACCGCGGTTTCGTGCAGCGCCTGGTTGTGTTTCAGATGGTGCAGCAGCACCGACGGCGTGCCGTCCGCGCTTTCGGACAGGAATACCCCGACGCCCGGAATCCGCATCAACGGATTCGTCTCCAGGCTGGAGAGCAAAGCCTCCACCGGCAACTGGCGGCCGCGGCTTTCATGCCGCTGCAGCCTTCGGCCGCCGAACCAGCACCCCATCATCGCGAACATCGCCAGACCCAGCAGCAGCGGCAGCCAGCCGCCATCCAGAAACTTGAGCACATTGGCCAGCCAGAAAGCCAGGTCGATGGCGAACAATCCCCCCGCCACCAGCGCCACCGCCCACCACGGCCAATGCCAGCGGCGGCGCGCCAGCACCGCGAACAGCACGGTGGTGATGGCCATGGTGGTAGAGACTGCCAGGCCGAAGGCCGCGGCCAGCTTGCCCGACTCGCGGAAGCCCAGCACCACCGCGATCGTGGCCAGCATCAAGATCCAGTTCAGCAAGGGCAGGTAGATCTGGCCCTTTTGGCTGCCCGAGGTATGCAGCACCTTCACTCTGGGGAAGAAGCCCAGCTGCACCGACTGGTGGGTCAGCGAAAACACCGCGGTGATCAGGGCCTGCGAGGCGACGATGGTGGCCAGGGTGGACAGCGCCACCATCGGGTACAGCCCCCACTCAGGCACCATGGAATAGAAAGGCCTGCCGGACAGCTGCGGGTGCGCGAGCAGCAGCGCGCCCTGCCCCAGATAGCTCAGCATCAGCGACGGCAGCGCCAGACCATACCAGGCCAGCCGTATCGGCCGCACGCCGAAATGGCCCATGTCGGCGTACAACGCTTCAGCGCCGGTCAGGCACAGCACCACCGCGCCCAGCGAAACGAAACCGGCGAAGCCGTTGCGCTGAAAATAAGCGATGCCGTGCCAAGGATTAGCCGCCTGCAGAATGGCTGGGCTCTGCCACAGCTGGGCCAGGCCCAGCGCGGCGATCGCCACGAACCACGCCGCCAGTACCGGACCGAAGGCCACGCCCACCCGGCCGGAGCCGAAGGGCTGAACCATGAACAACAAGGCCAGGATGGCGACGGTGGCGGGCACCACATAGGCGGCCAGGGCCGGCGTCGCCACCTGCAGCCCTTCCATCGCGCTCAACACCGACACCGCCGGCGTGATCACCCCGTCGCCGTACAGCATCGCCGCGCCGGCCAGGCCCAACAACACCCAGCCCGAAGCAGCGGGGCCCCGGCCATCCGCCCGCCCGCCGGTGATCTGGGCCAGCAGCGCCAGAATGCCGCCCTCTCCCCGGTTGTCGGCCCGCATCAGCACCAGCACGTATTTGATGCTGACCATCAGGATCAGCGACCACAAAAACAGCGACACCACCCCTATCACATTGTCGGGCGTCGGCCGCACGCCGTGGTCGCCGTTGAACGCCTCCTGCAAAGCGTACAGCGGGCTGGTGCCCAAGTCGCCGAACACCACGCCCAGCGCCGCCAATGCCAGCATGGCCATGGGCGGGCTCCGGCGTTTTCGGTCGGAGGCTGAAATGGCCATGCTTCTGAATGCAGCCAACATGTTTGCTCCTTGCAACGCTATCGTCCAGATAATTGACGCTTCATTCAGCATGCTAGGGCCGCGAAAATAAAAGCCGGGTAGAGATTCCACCCGGCGCATGTAAACAAATGGTAAAAACACCGCCCTCGCCATTCCATGGGCGGCAACTTCAGAATGTCATAGCAGCCAAAGCCTTAGCCTATCGAGCTTTTACCCTAACCTCATATTAAAAAGAGGACGCTCGTTTTCCATTAACAATTCACAACACAAAGCCATTTCCCACTCAAACCAGGCTAATACAATGCGCTCACTCTTATACATGTGTATTCAGCACTAAATCGCTGTTTTCACGCGTAAGCGCAGCACAAAGCATGTAAAAATGTCATGCTTTGCCTACAACAACACTCAACGTCCGCCCGGAGCTTTCCGCATGTCCACCGCCGCGCCAGCCCAATCCAAACGCCTGCCCCTGATACTCATCCTGCTCGCCGCGCTGGGCGGCGGCTGGTGGTGGCACCAGCACAATCAAAGCGCCAAGGAAGCCGCCGCTCGCAACAAGGGCGCCGCGCCGATGGCGGTGGGCGTGGCCGACGTGCGGACCATGGACGCCCCCTTGCAACTGAACGCGCTGGGCACCGTCACTTCCACCTATACCGTGACCGTGCGCAGCCGCGTCGATGGCCAGCTGGACAAAATCCACTTCACCGAAGGCCAGCAGGTCAAACAGGGCCAGCTGCTGGCCGAGCTGGACGCCCGCCCCTACCAGGCGGCGCTGACCCAGGCCGAAGGCCAGCTCTTACGCGACCAGGCGCTGCTGGAGAACGCCAGACTCGACCTGGCGCGCTACAAGCAGTTGGCCAGCCAGAACTCCATCGCCAAGCAGCAGGTGGACACCCAGCAGGCGCTGGTCCACCAATACGAGGGCACGGTCAAGGTCGACCAGGGCGCCGTCGCTGCCGCCCGCGTCAATGTCGAATACACCCGCGTCTCCGCGTCGGTCAGCGGACGCGTCGGCTTGCGCCAGGTGGACCCGGGCAATATCGTCCACGCCAGCGACGCCAATGGCTTGGTCACCATCACCCAGACTCAACCGATCAACGCGGTGTTCGCCGTTCCCGAAACCAGCCTGGCTTCGGTGCTGCAGGCCGCCCGCGCCGACAAGGCGCTGAAGGTCGAAGCCTGGGACCGAGACAACCGCCACAAGCTGGCCGACGGCAAACTGCTGGCGCTGGACAATCAGCTGAACACCAGCACCGGCACCATCAACATCAAGGCCACTTTCGCCAACGACCAGCAGCAGCTGTTCCCCAACCAGTTCGTCAACGTCAACCTGCAGCTGGGCGTGCGCAAGGACGCGGTAGTGGTGCCCACCGTAGCGGTGCAGCTGGGCAAGGTGGGCAGCTACGTCTACACCGTGGGCGGCGACTCCACCGTCAGCATCGCCAAAGTCAAGACCGGTCCGGTGTCCGGCAGCGACACCATCATCGAGGACGGCCTGAAACCCGGCCAGCGCGTGGTGATAGACGGCGTGGACAAGCTGCGCAACGGCGCCCAAGTCAAGGTGATAGACCGCGCAGCACAGGCGCGCGAAGCCGCCTCGGCCGCCGCCGGCGAGGCCAAGGGACAGAAAAAGCACGCCGCCGGCGCCTGGGGCAAGAAACACGCCTCGGCGGCCAACTAAACGGGAGCTCTGCGCATGAACCCCTCCCGTCCGTTCATTACGCGGCCGGTGGCCACCACTCTGATGATGGTGGCCATCCTGCTGACCGGCCTGGTCGCCTGGAGAATGTTGCCGGTATCGGCGCTGCCGGAAGTCGACTATCCGACCATCCAGGTGGTGACGCTCTACCCCGGGGCCAGCCCCGACGTGATGACCTCGTCGGTCACCGCGCCGCTGGAACGCCAGTTTGGCCAGATGCCGGGCCTGTCGCAGATGTCCTCGTCCAGCTCCGGCGGCGCCTCGGTGATCACGCTGCAATTCAGCCTAGACCTGACGCTGGACGTGGCCGAGCAGGAAGTCCAGGCGGCGATCAACGCCGCCGGCAACCTGCTGCCGTCCGACCTGCCCAGCCCGCCGGTCTACAACAAGGTCAACCCGGCCGACACGCCCATCCTCACCGTCGCCATCAGCTCGCCTACCCTGGAGCTGACCAAGCTGGAGGACATGGTCGACACCCGTCTGGCCCAGAAGCTGTCGCAAGTGCCCGGCGTGGGTCTGGTCAGCATCAGCGGCGGCCAGCGGCCGGCCGTGCGCATCCAGAGCAACCCCAAGGCGCTGGCCTCGCGCGGCTTGACGCTGGAAGACATCCGCACCGCCGTCGCCGCCGCCAACGTCAACCAGGCCAAGGGCAGCTTCGACGGCCCGAACCAGGCCTCCACCGTGGATGGCAACGACCAGTTGCAGTCGGCCGAGGAGTACCGCAACGTCATCGTCGCCTATCAGAACGGCGCGCCGGTCTACGTCAGGGACGTGGCCAAGGTGGTGGAGTCGGCTGAAAACACCCGGCTGGCCGCCTGGTCCGGAGCCACGCCGGCCATCATCCTCAATGTGCAGCGCCAGCCGGGCGCCAACGTGATCCAGGTGACCGACCGCATCAAGTCGCTGCTGCCGCAATTGCAGGGCACCCTGCCCGGCTCGGTGGACGTGCACGTGCTGAGCGACCGCACCGTGACCATCCGCGCCTCGGTGGAGGACGTGGAGTTCGAGCTGATGCTGGCCATCGCGCTGGTGGTGATGGTGATCTTCGTCTTCCTGCGCAACGTGCCGGCCACCATCATTCCGGCGGTGGCGGTGCCGCTGTCGCTGGTGGGCACCTTCGGCGTAATGTACCTGACCGGCTTCTCCATCAACAATCTGACGCTGATGGCGCTGACCATCGCCACCGGCTTCGTCGTCGACGACGCCATCGTGATGATCGAAAACATCGCCCGCTACATCGAAGAGGGCGAGAAGCCGATGGAAGCGGCGCTGAAGGGCTCCAAACAGATCGGCTTCACCATCATCTCGCTGACCATCTCGCTGATCGCGGTGCTGATCCCGCTGCTGTTCATGGGCGACGTGGTGGGCCGGCTGTTCCGCGAATTCGCCGTCACGCTAGCGGTGTCCATCCTGATCTCCGCCTTCATCTCGCTGACGCTGACGCCGATGATGTGCGCGCGGCTGCTCAAGCACGTGCCGGAGGAAAAGCAGGGCCGCTTCTACCACGCCAGCGGCAAGTTCTTCGACGGCGTCATCGCCCGCTACGGCAAGATGCTGACCTGGGTGCTGGACCGCCAGAAAACCACGCTGCTGGTTGCCGTCGGCACCGTGGCGCTGACCGCGGCGCTGTATGTCTGGGTGCCGAAGGGCTTCTTCCCGCTGCAGGACACCGGCGCCATCCAGGGCATCAGCGAGGCTTCGCAGTCCATTTCCTTCACCGCGATGGCCGACCGCCAGGAAAAACTGGCCGAGCAACTGCTGAAAGATCCGGCGGTGGACAGCCTGTCATCCTTCATCGGCGTGGACGGCACCAACGCCACGCTGAACAGCGGCCGCCTGCTGATCAATCTGAAGCCCAAGGGCGAGCGCGACGACATCCGCACCGTGCTCGCGCGGCTGCAGCAGCGCGCCGACGAAGTGCCGGGCATGTCGCTGTACCTGCAGGCGGTGCAGGATCTGACCATCGATGCCCGCGTCAGCCGCACCCAGTACCAGTTCACCTTGCAGGCCACCAGCCAGGACGATCTGTCCACCTGGGTGCCCAAGCTGGTGCACCGGCTGCAGCAGGAGCCGGCGCTGGCCGATGTCGCCAGCGACCTGCAGGACAAGGGCCTGCAAGCCTACGTCAACATCAACCGCGACGTCGCCTCGCGCCTGGGCGTCACCACCGCGGCCATCGACAACGCCTTGTACGACGCCTTCGGCCAACGGCTGATCTCCACCATCTTCACCCAGACCAACCAGTACCGCGTGGTGCTGGAGGTGGACAAGGACCACCAGCGCGATCCGCTGTCGCTGAAGGGCATCTACGTGCCCACCCCCAGCGGCGGGCCGGTGCCGCTGGACGCGGTGGCCACCATAGAGGAGCGTCCGGCCTCGCTGGCCATCAACCATCTGGGCCAGTTCCCCACCGCCACCATCTCCTTCAACCTGAAGCAGGGCGCGTCGCTGGGCGAGGCGGTGGACGCCATCCGCCAGGCCGAGTCCGAACTGGGCCTGCCCGCCAGCATGGACACCAAGTTCCAGGGCGCGGCCATGGCCTTCCAGGCATCGCTGTCCAATACCCTGTGGCTGATCCTGGCCGCCATCGTCACCATGTACATCGTGCTGGGCGTGCTGTACGAGAGCTATATCCATCCGATCACGATTCTCTCCACCCTGCCCTCGGCCGGCATCGGCGCGCTGCTGGCGCTGATGGTGTCAGGCACCGACCTGTCGGTGATCGCCATCATCGGCATCATCCTGTTGATCGGCATCGTGAAGAAGAACGCGATCATGATGATCGACTTCGCTCTGGAGGCCGAGCGCGAACAGGGCATGAGCCCGCGCGAAGCGATCTACCAGGCCTGCCTGCTGCGCTTCCGTCCCATCCTGATGACCACGATGGCGGCGCTGCTGGGCGCGCTGCCGCTGATGATGGGCGGCGGCATGGGCTCCGAGCTGCGCCAGCCGCTGGGCATCACCATGGTGGGAGGCCTGATGGTCAGCCAGGTGCTGACCCTGTTCACCACCCCGGTGATCTACCTGGCCTTCGACCGGCTGGCGCGGCGCTTCGGCCGCAAGGACAAGCCTGAGCTGGCGGAAGAGGTGGACGCATGATTCCGTCCGCCCCCTTCATCCGCCGGCCGGTGGCCACCACGCTGTTGACGCTGGCCATCCTGCTGGCCGGCGCCATCGCCTTCAAGCTGCTGCCGGTGTCGCCGCTGCCGCAGGTGGACTTCCCCACCATTTCGGTATCGGCCAAACTGCCCGGCGCCAGCCCGGAGACGATGGCCGCCACCGTGGCCACGCCGCTGGAGCGCGCGCTGGGCCGGATCGCCGGCATCACCGAGATGACCTCGACCAGCTCTCTGGGCTCCAGCAACATCACGCTGCAGTTCGACCTGGACCGCGACATCAACGGCGCCGCGCGGGACGTGCAGGCGGCCATCAACGCCGCCCGCTCGCTACTGCCCACCGGCATGCCGTCCAACCCGACCTACCGCAAGGTGAACCCGGCCGACGCGCCCATCATGATCATGGCGCTGACCTCGGACAGCCTGACCCGCGGCCAGATGTACGACGCGGCGGACTCCATCCTGGGCCAGAAGCTGTCGCAGGTGGACGGCATCGGCAACGTGATCATCGGCGGCGGCGCCCAGCCGGCGGTGCGGGTGGAAATGAACCCGATGCAGCTGAACCACTACGGCATCGGCATGGAGACGGTGCGTTCCGCCATCACCAGCACCAACGCCAACCGGCCCAAGGGCTTTCTCGAGAACGAGGACAAGCACTGGCAGGTTCAGGCCAACGACCAGGCCGGCAAGGCCAGCGACTACCTGCCATTGATCGTCAGCTACAAGAACGGCAGCGCGGTGCGCATCTCCGACGTGGCCGAGGTCAAGGATTCGGTGGTGGACCTGCGCAACGCCGGCATGCTCGGCAAACAGCCGGCGGTGATGCTGATCCTGTTCCGCCAGCCGGGCGCCAACATCATCGAGACGGTGGACCGGGTCAAGGCGATGCTGCCGCAGTTGCAGGCCTCGATTCCGTCGGCGATCAAGATCAACCAGGTGATGGACCGCACGCCCACCATCCGCGCCTCGCTGTCCGAAGTGGAGCGTTCGCTGGCGATCTCCATCGCGCTGGTGATCCTGGTGGTGTTCATGTTCCTGCGCAACGGCCGCGCCACAGCGATTCCAGCCATCACCGTGCCGGTGTCGCTGGTGGGCACTTTCGCCGTGATGTATATGGCCGGCTTCTCGCTGAACAACCTCAGTCTGATGGCGCTGACCATCGCCACCGGCTTCGTCGTCGACGACACCATCGTGGTGCTGGAGAACATCTCGCGCCACATCGAAGACGGCATGAAGCCGTTCCAGGCGGCGCTGCAAGGCGCGCGCGAGGTGGGTTTCACCGTACTGTCGATGAGCATTTCGCTGATCGCGGTGTTCATCCCCATTTTGCTGATGGGCGGCATCATCGGCCGCCTGTTCCGCGAGTTCGCGGTCACGCTGTCGGTGGCGATCATGGTGTCGCTGGTGGTGTCGCTGACCACCACGCCCATGCTGTGCGCGCGCTGGCTGAAGGCGCATGACGCGCACAAGGAACCGGGCAACTTGTTCCGCTGGAGCGAGCGCGTGTTCGACGCCATGCTGGACGGCTACCGCCGCTCGCTGTCCTGGGCGCTGCGCCACAGCCGGCTGATGATGGCGATCCTAGGCGCCACCATCGCGCTCAACGTGTTCCTGTACGTGGTGATCGCCAAGGGCTTCTTCCCGCAGCAGGACACCGGCCGCCTGACCGGCATGATACGCGCCGACCAGAGCATTTCCTTCCAGGCCATGCAGGTCAAACTGCAACGTTTCATCAATGTGGTCGGCGCCGATCCGGCGGTGGACAAAGTGGTGGGCTTCACCGGCGGCGGCCAGCGCAACGGCGCCAATATGTTCGTCAGCCTGAAGCCGTTGTCCGAGCGCAAGGAAAACGCCGACCAGGTGATCGCCCGGCTGCGCAAGAAGCTGGCCGCGGAACCCGGCGCCCAGCTGTTCCTGCAGTCGGTGCAGGACATCCGCATCGGCGGCCGCTCCAGCAACGCGCAATACCAGTACACGCTGCAGGGCGACGATCTGAACGAGCTTCGCGAGTGGACACCCAAGGTGCAGCAGGCGATGAGCAAGATCCCCTTCCTGGCCGACCTCAACAACGACCAGGAAGTGAAGGGGCTGCAAACCACGCTGAACTTCGACCGCGCGGCGATGGCGCGGCTGGGGCTGACCCAGGCGCAGGTGGACTCGGTGTTGAACGACGCCTTTGGCCAACGCCAGGTTTCCACCATCTACAACGCGCTCAACCAGTACCACGTGGTGCTGGAAGTGGCGCCGCAGTACTGGCAGAGCCCGGAGAGCCTGCGCGACATCTACCTGCAGACGCCGGGCGGCCAACCGACGCCGCTATCGGCCTTCGCCAGCTGGAAGCCGACCAACACCTCGCTGTCGGTCAACCACCAGAGCCAGTTCGCCGCTACCACCATCTCCTTCAACCTGCCGCCGGGCTACTCGCTGTCCGACGCCACCCTGGCCATAGATGCGGCCATCGCCGACATCGGCCTGCCCAGCAGCATCCACGCCAGCTTCCAGGGCACGGCCAAGTCGTTCCAGGCCTCGCTGGACAGCCAGCCTTATTTGATCCTGGCGGCGCTGGTGGCGGTCTACATCGTGCTGGGCATGCTGTACGAGAGCGTGGTGCATCCGATCACCATCATCTCCACCCTGCCCTCCGCCGGCGTCGGCGCGCTGCTGGCGCTGATGGCCACCGGCGGCGAGTTCAACATCATCTCGCTGATCGGCGTCCTGCTGCTGATAGGCATCGTCAAGAAGAACGCGATCATGATGATAGACTTCGCGCTCACCGCCGAGCGCGAACAGAACCTGCCGCCGCAGGAGGCCATCCTGCAGGCCTGCCTGCTGCGTTTCCGCCCCATCATGATGACCACGATGGCGGCGCTGTTCGGCGCGCTGCCGCTAGCGCTGGGCCATGGCGACGGCGCCGAGATGCGCACCCCGCTGGGCATCTCCATCGTCGGCGGCCTGCTGCTCAGCCAGTTGCTGACGCTGTACACCACCCCCATCGTCTACCTGTATCTGGACCGCTTCCGCCTGTGGTGCCTGAAATGGCGCGGCAGCCGCGGCCACGCGCTGGCCGGCGGCAAAGAGGAATGATTGCCATGAATAGAACAACAACACCGCTGAAACACGGCCTGAGCGCCATCTTCATCGCCGCCGCGCTGGCCGGCTGCGCCGTCGGCCCCGACTACGTCAAACCCAAGCTGGACATTCCGGCCAGCTTCAAGGAAGACGGCCGCTGGAAAACCGCCGAACCGCAGGACGCGATGCCCCGCGGCGATTGGTGGACGACATTCCAGGACCCGACGTTGAACGGCCTGATGGACACGCTGAACAAACAAAGCCCCACCATCGCCCAGGCCGAGGCGCAGTACCGCGAGGCCCAGGCTCAGCTGCGCCAGGCCCAGGCCGGGCTGTTCCCGTCGCTGTCGGCCAACGCTTCCCAGAACCGCGGCGTCTCCTCCCCGGGCGCCGGCGCATCCACCAGTTACAACCTGGGCTTGTCCGCCAGCTGGGAAGTGGACCTGTGGGGCGGCGTGCGGCGCGAGGTGGAGGCCGGCAAGGCCAAACAGCAGGCATCGGAAGCCCAATTGGCCGCCATCCGCCTGAGCAGCCAGGCGCAGCTGGCCACCGCCTACCTGCAGCTGGTGGTGGCCGACCGGCAACTGGCCAATCTGCGCGACAGCGAGAAGGCGCTGGGCGAAGCGCTGAAGCTGACGCGCAACCAGTTCGCCGCCGGCATCGTCGGCGACGACGCCGTGGCCTCGGCCGAAAGCCAATGGCACACCGCGCAAGCCGCGGTGGTGGACAAGCGGCTGACCCGCGCCCAGCTGGAGCACGCGATCGCCGCCCAACTAGGCCAGGCGCCGGCCAGCTTTGGGCTGCCCCCGGCCACGGAAACGCCCCACCTGCCGCAGATTCCGGCCGGCCTGCCGTCGGCGCTGCTGGAGCGCCGGCCCGACGTGGCCGCGGCCGAGCGCAATATGGCCGCCGCCAACGCCCAGATCGGCATCGCCAAGGCCGCCTTCTTCCCAACGCTGACACTGGGCGCCAGCGGCGGCTACCGCGGCTCCAGCTTCGCCGACTGGGTGACGCTGCCCAACCGCATCTGGTCCATCGGGCCCTCGCTGGCGCTGACGCTGTTCGACGCCGGCTTGCGCAGCGCGCAGACCGACCAGGCGATCGCCAGCTACGACGCCAGCGTGGCCAGCTACCGCCAGACCGTGCTCGCCGCGCTGCAAGGCGTGGAGGACAATCTGTCGGCGCAGAGCCTGCTGAAGGAGGAGTCCGGCATGCAGACCGCGTCGCTGGCCGCGGCCAAGCGGGCGGAGACCATCGCGATGAACCAGTACCAGGCCGGCACCGTCGCCTACCTGAACGTGCTGTCGGCGCAAAACGCCCGCATCGCGGCGGAGAACAACCTCTGGACCGTGGTCAACCGCCAGTACACCGGCAGCGTGGCGCTGATCGCCGCGCTGGGCGGCCGCTGGTAATCCCACCGCCCCAAACAGAAAACCGGGCCCTGGCCCGGTTTTTTCATTACCGACAATCGGCTACTGCTGCGACAAGCCCTGCTTCAACGCGGCCCAGAAAGCGGCATCCTCCATCCCCAGCGCGTAAGCCGAGGTGCCGCCCAGGCCGTAGGCGTTCACCAGGCTGGCCTTCAGCGCCACGCTGCGGGCGTTTTCCGTCCAGACAGTATGCATGCCGCTACCGTCCTTCGCCGCATAGGTGAAATTGACGGAGTGAGTGCCGGCATCGTAGCGCGGCTTGACGCCATACTGGCTGATCAAGGCCTGTGTCTTGCTCCAGAACAGTTGCTTGCCGCTATTGTCGGACTTCCAGTCATAGCCATAGGCTGGAATGCCGTTCAATATCTTGCTCGCCGGCACCAGCGATACCGCGTAATCCAGATCGTTCTCCATCCAGTCCGACCCCGCCACCGGGCCTGGGCCCCAGGTGGGGATCGTTTCGTCATAGGTCATGATCTGCAGATAATCGGCCGCCGCGCCGAGCGCGCGCAGATCGTAGCCATAATTGGCCTCGTGGTTCTCATCCTTGGTGGAGAAAGCCGGCACGCTGACGATCAGCTTCAGCCCCTTGGCGTGCAATGCCCGGCCTAAAACCTGAATGAAGTTACTGAAATTGTTGCGGTCGCCCTGCGCCACCGCCTCGAAATCGATGTTGATGCCGGCAAAGCCATTGGCCTGGGCGAACTTCACCAGATTGGCCACAGACTGATTCAACGCGGTGGTCGACACCGCATGGGCGATATCCGCGCTCCAATCGCTGTCGACATTGGAAATGCAGCCATAGGCGGCGATTTTTCTGTCTCGCAAGAATGACAGCGCATTAGTCGGCGTGGCCGCCCCATTTCCGGTGATCGCGCCTTCCTTGGTGATGTTGTAGAAGTCGACGGAAACCGCGTTGAAGTTTGAGTAGTACTTGGTCAGCGCTGCATAATTACCCTGATAATCCGAGTAATAAGTCAGCACCATCGGAGCCGCCGAAGCCGCGGCGGAAGAAAAAGCCAGGCCGGCCAGCAAGACAGCAATCATTTTTTTCATGCATTCCCCTTGAAGAGTTTCGCCTGCGGCATGCACAACCTGTGCAGCGATCGGCTGATTCAATACACCCACCCATATCCTAGCGCTGTGATTTTAAATTTTCGCCAAGATCCAGTCATTAAGCTAAGTACTTATTAATTTGAACAATACCTCGTTTTCGTTCCAGGCGCAAATCATTTGCCCCGGGGCGACTTCTCGCAAACACACTTATTCTGGCGACTAGGCGCCCATTAGACGAAGACTGAGCTCAATCGCGAAAATCAGGGACACGGCGCAGATGGTCCGGCCGAATAGCGTCGATTGGGCCGGAAAATGGCATTTGCGGGGTGCCGCTCACCGATGGCGAACAGTATCCGGATATCGCGCCCTCCTAGCCAAAAGGCCCGCATCCAGACGAAAATGCACAATGACTGCCAGCTGATGCTCGATCGTTTCGGCCGAGCTCGGTCATATATGTGGACCGCCGCGATGCCGGCATGCCGACAATCGCCTGCACCTTCGCCCCATAACAACAAGGAAAACATGATGAACAAAAACATGGCCCTGATCTGCCTGGCGCTGGCCGCGCCCCTCGCCTCGGCGGCCGGTTCGCCGCAGACCATGCTGGAAGGCTATCTGGCCAAAGACGCCGCCGGCATGCGGCTGAAGGAATACCCGGGCGCTCGCTACTTCGCCAACTACCAGGACGAACCGGGCTGGGACATGGTGACGCTGATCACCGGCTATGGCATGCAGCCGCAGCAATGCGGCCCGCGCCGCTGCGAATTCGTGGTCCGCTACCAGCTGGATCCGACCCGTCCATCCGACGAGCAAGCCAAGCCCCACCCCAAGGGCGGCGAGGAGAAGGCCCGCTACGTGGTGGTCAAACAGGGCGGTGGCTGGAAGATCGACAGCGGCAGCATGCGCGAGCCGCACGTGAAGCGCGGCGCGCTGCGCTGAATCCGCAGGAAACGGGGGCTTGCCCCCCGTTTCGGCAAAATCTCAATCCCGCGCCGGGATAGCCAGGCCGCGCGCCACAGCCGGCCGCTCAGCGAAGGTCTGCGCCGCGCGCTGGACGTTGGGGAAGTCGTCGAAGCCCACCAGCTCGCCTGCGCCGTAAAAACCCACCAGATTGCGCACCCACGGCCAGATGGCGATGTCGGCGATGGTGTAATCGTCGCCCATGATCCAGGCTCGGCCGTCCATCCTGCCCTCCAGCACCTGCAACAGGCGGCGGGACTCGGCGACGTAGCGGTCGCGCGGGCGCTTGTCCTCGTAATCCTTGCCGGCGAACTTGTGGAAGAAGCCGAGCTGGCCGAACATCGGCCCGACGCCGCCCATCTGGAACATCAGCCACTGGATGGCCTCGTAGCGCGCGGCGGGATGCTTGGGCAGCAGCTGGCCGGTCTTATCGGCGAGATAGATCAAAATGGCGCCGGATTCAAACAAGGCCAGCGGCTCGCCCCCCGGGCCATCCGGGTCCAGGATCGCCGGGATTTTGTTGTTCGGGTTCAGCGACAGGAATTCCGGCGACAACTGCTCGTTGCGCTCGAAGCTGACCAGGTGCGCCTCGTACGGCAGGCCGGTTTCCTCCAGCATGATGGAAACCTTGACGCCGTTGGGCGTGGGCAGCGAATACAGCTGCAGGCGGTCGGGATGCTTGGCCGGCCATTTGCCGGCGATCGGGAAGGCGGACAGGTCTGCCATGGCGTTATCCTTGGTAAAACGGCGAAGCGCCCACTATACCCGCCCGGCATTGCGCCGTCTCTCGCAGTGACAACCGGCCCATGCTACGATCCCGCCTCGATAATCCGCCCCCGCCGGGAACCACGCCATGCGCAGCCTCCTCGCCACCCTCGTCCTGGCATCGGCCAGCCTGCCAGCCCTCGCCGCCTGCCCCGCCAACGCGCCGGGCGAGCCGCTGCACTGGGCCATCGCCATCTGCCAGCAGCGCTACGAAACGGACGAGATCGAAAGCCCCAAGATGCAGTCCTGCATCTTCTCGACGGCGAAAACATACAAGATCGACCCAGCCAAGCCCGCCGCCAATGCTTGCGCGATCAACCTGCAGCTGAAAAAGAAATGGTGCGCGGAGTTGAAAAAGAACGGCGCGGCCGACTCTGCGGACGCCTGCGTCCGCTCCAGCGACGCGGTCCCCGACGCGGTGGCGCAAGGCGGCGCCTGAGCGCCAGGATGGCCCGCGCCGCGCCGCGGGTATATCATGTCGCTTTGCCCAATCGGCCGCCGCTTGCCTGCGGCCGCGCACGAACACAGGAAGAATCCCTTGATCAACGTCACCCTTTCCCCATCCGTCACCGTAGGCAACGAAACGCCGTTCACGCTGTTCGGCGGCGTCAATGTGCTGGAATCCCGCGACCTGGCGCTGCGCGCCGCCGAGGAATACGTCCGCGTCACCCAGAAGCTGGGCATTCCCTACGTGTTCAAGGGCAGCTTCGACAAGGCCAACCGCTCGTCCATCCACTCCTACCGCGGCCCGGGCCTGGAAGAAGGCATGAAGATCCTCCAGGCGGTGAAAGACACTTTCGGCGTGCCGGTGATCACCGACGTGCATGAGCCGTGGCAGGCCGCCCCGGTGGCCGAAGTAGCCGATGTAGTGCAGTTGCCGGCCTTCCTCGCCCGCCAGACCGATCTGGTGGAAGCGCTGGCCAAGACCGGCCGCGCCGTCAACATCAAGAAGCCGCAGTTCATGAGCCCGGCGCAGATCCAGAACGTGGTGGAGAAGTTCGTCGAAGCCGGCAACGAGCAACTGATCCTGTGCGACCGCGGCACCTGCCTCGGCTACGACAACCTGGTGGTGGACATGCTGGGCTTCGGCGTGATGAAGAAAGTCAGCGGCAACCGCCCGGTGATCTTCGACGTCACCCACTCGCTGCAGCAGCGCGAGTCCGGCGCCGCCGCGTCCGGCGGCCGCCGCGCCCAGGTGGCGGAGCTGGCACGCGCCGGCATGGCTGTCGGCATTGCAGGCCTGTTCCTGGAGGCCCACCCGAACCCGGCCGAAGCCAAGTGCGACGGCCCCAGCGCGCTGCCGCTGGCGCAACTGGAGCCCTTCCTGGCCCAGCTCAAGGCCATCGACGACCTAGTCAAGTCCTTCGCGCCTCTGCAGATCGACTAAGCCCGGCCGCCGCCGCGCGCCTCGCTGCGGCGGACCTGGCCGTCCTACTCAAGCGCTCAGGCTGTTGAACAGCTCGTCTTCCTGGGCGAAATGTAGCCTGAGCACCGCTTCCAGGCCGTAAAGCGCCTGCTGGATGTCCTGGATCCCCAGCTCCGACGGCGAGTCCCTATGCTGAGCGAACAAGCGCGCCAGCCTGTGAATGCCGCGGAAGATTTCCTGGTGGCTGCGGCTCAGCGCCGCTAAGGGATCGTCGCCGCCCAATAGCGGTGAGACTTCGGGGTACAACGCGCGCTCATCGGCCTGCTCATGCGGCAATAGCTCAAGCTGCAGCCAGGCGTCTAGCTCATCCATCGCGACGCATCTTGACTCGGCTGCCATCGATGGCAGCGATCTGGCCAAGTCCGACAGCTTGGCCAGCAAGGGTTGGAGCAGCCTGTGCTCCGCGCGCAAGGCGCTCAGCTTCGCCTCCGGCAAAGTCTTGCCCTGCCCCCGCAAAGGGCGGACGCCTAGCGCGCGCAAGG
The DNA here is from genome assembly GCF_039708975.1 of Chromobacterium indicum. Classification (NCBI taxonomy): domain Bacteria; kingdom Pseudomonadati; phylum Pseudomonadota; class Betaproteobacteria; order Neisseriales; family Chromobacteriaceae; genus Chromobacterium; species Chromobacterium indicum. Next base: position 34,705 of record NZ_JAYFSJ010000018.1, on the reverse strand, counting down.
CGTTGGCGATGGCCGCAACATCGATTAGCTCCTGCAACAAGGCCCCCTCCAGCGGCGGCAGATAGCCGGCCGCCGCCAACAGCATAGCCAGCAGCGACAGGCCCATGCCTAAAGCCGCGCTTTGCGCGGCCAACCGCAGCGTGGCAGCCGCCACCATTTTGGCCTCGGCCAATTTATCCAGCCGGTCGGCCAGCAGCACGATGTCGGCGCTTTCCGCCGCTGCGGCCGAGCCGCGCGCCCCCATCGCCACGCCGACCCCGGCAGCCGCCAAGGCCGGCGCATCGTTGACGCCATCCCCCACCATCACGCTACGCTGCCGCTCGCGGGACGCCTGGACGACTCGCTCCAACTTGTCCGCCGGCGACAACTCAGCATGCACTTCATCCACGCCTATGCCGCCGCCTATGGACTCAGCCACCTCGCGCCGGTCTCCTGTCAGCATGACCATGCGACGCACGCCGGCTCGGCGCAGCAGCCTCAAGGCGCGCGGCGTTTCCAGCCGCAGCTGGTCGGATAGCTCCAGCACGCCCTCCAGCCGTCCATCCACGGCGACGAAGACCGCGGAAGCGCCCTCCGTGGCCATCCGTTTCTCCTCCTCGAGCAGCCACGGCTCCGCCGCCGCGTGGAGCAAGACATATTGCGCGGTGCCAATCGCCACGCGCCGCCCCTCCACCACGCCGCAGATGCCGGCGCCTGGTTTTTCCTCAACCTGTTCCGGCAAAGGCAGCGGGCCGCTGCCACGCTCATGCGCCGCGCTCAAGATGGCTGTGGCCAACACATGGCAGGACATCTGATCCAGCGCGGCGGCTAGGCGCAGCAAGGCTCCCGCTTCGAGCGCGCCATAGACGCGAATGTCGGACAACACCGCCTGGCCGCCAGTCAAGGTGCCGGTCTTGTCGAAAAACAGCACATCGGCCGCAGCCAGCGCTTCCAGCGCATGGCCTCCCTTGACCAGCACGCCGCGCCCGGCGCAATTGGAAATGCCAGACATCAAGGCGACTGGCACCGCCAGCAACAATGGACAGGGCGTGGCCACCACCAGAACCGCCAAGGCTCGGGCCGGATCGCCGCTCGCCCACCAGGCCAACGCCGCGAGCGCCAAGGCTACGGGAATGAATCCCAAAGCGTAACGGTCGGCCAGCCGCGATGCCGGAGCCTTGCTGGAAGCAGCCTGCCCCACCAGCTTGACGATGCCGTTAAAAGTGCTGTCCTCGGCTCGGCGGGCCGCGATCATGCGCAGGCTGTCGCCGGCATTGATGGCGCCGCTGCGCAACCACCCGCCAGCCTGCAACCGGACCGGCAAGGACTCGCCAGTCAGCGGCGATTCATCCAGCGCCGCCTCCTCGCCTACCAGCGGGCCGTCGACCGGCACCATCTCCCCTTGCATGACCAGCAGCACGTCCCCAGAACAAATTTCCTCTATCGCGACCGTGCTCAGCGCCTCGCCGTCCAAGCGGTGGGCCAGGCGCGGCGCGCGCTGCAGCAAGGCCGCCATTTCACGCGCGGCCTTGCCGGCGGCGAAAGTGTCCAGCAGACGCCCGGTCGCGGCCATCGCCGCGACGACGGCCGCTGTCGCTTGCTCGTGCAGCGCAATGGCGACCGCGATAGAGAGCACGGCCAACACATCCACTCCGATCTGCCGCCGTTTCAAGGCCCCCGTGGCGTCAAACAACAGCACGCCCAGCATGGGCAGCGCGGACGACAGCAACAGCGGAGATACATCTCCCCCGCCGCCCCATGCCTGGCGAATCAGCGCAAGCAGCAAAGCCACGGCGGGCATGGCCAACAAAGCCACATTCCACGGCAGATTCCGACTAGACATCGCAACGCCCTCATGCCAGACCGGCCCCTGTTCGGAATGTACACCACGGCGACTGCTCGCGAGCGTTCCGCAATCAGCGCGGCGCGCAAAGCCGGCATCTGCGCACGCGCCTCGGCCTCTCTTCCCGGCCGCGCGAACAAGCCCCAGACTCCTCAGCCGGCCCTACCCCGGCACAAGCATTACCAGCCCAGAGCCGGGGTGGCCGAAGATTAGCGCCTAAGGCAGCGGTATGCTTCCGTCCGATAGGGAAAGGCGACCTCGTCCCGGCCGCGCAGATCAGGATGCGTGGAGATCAAACGGCGCAGCGCTTCGGCGAAGCGCCGTTTTTCATCGTCCGGCAGCGCCGCGATGAAGCTGACCGACAGGAAGCGATCGACGATCACCCGCTCCGGCGGGCCAACATGGCTGTGCGGCAGCATGGTCAAGGCCGGCGCGGCGAAATAGCCGGTTGTTTCAAACGGCAGGCGCCACGCGCCGGAGTGGAAGCGCGGCGTGTCGCCCTCGTACGGCGCCAGCAGCTCGCTGATTCGCGCCACCCAATCGCAGGACTCGTCGCGCACATTCCATATCAGCCCCAGGCTGCCGCCGGGCTTCAGCACCCGGTGGATTTCCCGCAGCGCCTCTTCATTGGCGAACCAATGGAACGCCTGCGCGCACGCCACAACGTCCATCGACGCGTCAGGCAGCGGAATCTCCTCCGCACTGCCCTTCAACGCCCGCAGCCCCGGCAAGCGCGCTTGCAACTGCGCCCGCATCTCATCCACCGGCTCCACCGCCGCCGCCTCGCCGGCCACCGTCGCCAGCAGGTGGGTGAACTTGCCGGTGCCCGCGCCTAGGTCCAGCGCGGCCGAATCCGGCCTCAAACCCAATTCGCGCCGCAGCCAGTCGCCCAGCTCCGGCGCGTATTCGGGCCGGCCTCGCTCGTAGGCCTGCGCCTCCCGGGCGAATCCCGTCTTGGCCTGTCCATGCAATGTATCCATATTCCTCCGCCGCCTTACAGCGCTCCGCGAAATTATTTCAACAAGAACAGTATTGATACGTATTTTTAAGCCGGCCCTCACTACCTAATATGGACCAGGGCGGCCCCATACCCTGCCGACGACACTCGCCTGGCTCGTCCCCACATCGTCCATCCGGCGATCCGAAGATTCATCCCGGCCGCCCATCATCTTCCCAAAACTCCTGGAGGGCATATGACCACTGCCACCGAAACCCAGGCCGCCATCGCGGAAGCGACAGCAACCAAAAGCTACGCCTGGACGCTGACCGCGTTCCAACAACACGGCAACCTCTGGCTCAGATGGAGCAGCACCGCGCCGTTCCGCGCCCAGCAAGGCCAGATCCACGTTTACGAGGGAACCAGTTTCCCGTCCAACCCGCAGGACAAGACCAAGAAATGGACTTGGGACGACGCCCCGAACACGCCATGGGACACCGGCCTGCCCTGGGGCTCCAACTGGTATTGCGCCTACATCGCGGAACGCCCGCCCAACGGCCCTTACGCCTATGTGGTGCAGGTCATCACGCCGCAGGAAAAGTAAGCCGGCCACAAACGACAAGCGGAAGCCCTGGGCTTCCGCTTTTTCACGCCGTCATCGCGGCCTGCAACTCTCTCAGATAGGGTTTGACCTTGGCGGCCGTCACTTTCTGCAGCTTGCACAGCAAGGCGTGGTCGATATCCGGCAGGTGAAATTCCTGCCGCAGCGTGTCGCTCAGCAGCGCCATCAAGTGGGCCGCCATTTCGGCGTCAGCCATCGCGCGGTGGGCGCGGCCGGTGTCCGGCAGGCTGGCCCAGCGCGCCAGCGTGCCCAGCTTGTGGTCCGGTGCCTGCGGCAGCAGGCGGCGCGACAGCATCAAGGTGCAGGCGAAGTCCTGGCGGCGTACCAGACCCAGCAAACCCAGCTCGTAGTCCCAGAACTTGCGGTCGAAACTGGCGTTGTGCGCGGCCAGCGGCGCATCGCCGACAAAACGGGCCGCGTCGAGCATCACCTGATCCGCCGGCGGCGCGCTTTTCAGCATCGCGTTGCTGATGCCGGTCAGCCGCTCTATCATCGGCGGCACCCAGACACCCGCGTTCATCAGGCTCTGGAAACGGTCCACCACGCGGCCGTCTTCCACCATCGCCACGCCGATCTCGGTGGCGCGGCAGTCGCCGCCCGGCGACGCGCCGTTGGTTTCGAAGTCGATGACGGCGACGCGCTGCCTCATGCCAGAGCGGCCTTTGCCGCCTCTTCCGGCGTCAGACCGTCGAAGAACTGGTCGGTATACCATTCGGCCTGCTCTTCGATGTGTTCCTGAGCCTCGGCCTCAGTCGCGCCTGCGGCGACCAGATGGGTTTCCACTTCAGCGCACCAGGCCAGCAGCGCCAGCGTTTCCTCGTCCAGTTTTTCCTGCGGCTTCTTCGACATCGGGATTTCCTTGCGATTCAATACATTATCGAGCCGGGCATTGTACCCGGCTTTGGCCTGCGCGCAAGCGCGGTTTAGTCATCCACCCGGCCACGCAAGGACTTGATCGCCGCCCGCTGCGACTTGCCGGCCAGCCTGCGCTGCTTCGAGCCATAAGTCGGCTTGGTGGCGCGGCGCGATTTCGGCGTATGCCCGGCGGCATCGATCAGCGCCTGGAGCCGCTCGATCGCATCGGCGCGGTTTTGCTCCTGGGTGCGGTATTGCTGCGCCTTGATCACCAACACCCCATCCTTGCTGAGGCGTTGATCGTTCAAGCCCAACAGCCTTTCACGCAGCCATTCTGGCAACGACGAGGCGGCGATGTCGAAACGCAGGTGGACGGCGGACGAGACCTTGTTGACGTTCTGGCCGCCGGCGCCTTGGGCGCGCATCGCGGTGAACGTCACCTCGTCCTCTTTGACCAGATACAGGGATGGCGGCATGGCGGAAACAATCATTGCTAAACACGCATTATAAACCGCGCGGCCCCGATGGCTCGCGCGGTTATCGCTCAACCCTCCGCCTACCGGCAAAAGACAAAACCCGCCGCGCCGGGCAGGGCGGCGGGCGGGTCTCGACCAAGCCTAACCTGTCATGACTTCAGATTTTTCACCAGCCCGTCGCATACCGGCTTCTGCGCGTCGTCGGCCGGCAGTTTCCCACACACACCGTCCAGCTGGCCCGCCAGACGGCCGACAGCCTCCGCGTGCTTGCCATCCTGATTCCAGGCTTTGAGCTTCCCGGCCACCTTCTCCAGCGAGCGGCGGCTGCGTTCATAGAAAGCGCTGCCCGATTTGCCGGCATCGGCGAACACTTCGCTGGCGGCGGTTTCGATCCGGCCCGCGTCCTGCGGCTCCAGCTCCACCGCGTTGCTGACATAGCTGGCGCCCCATTGCAGCCGGGTGGCCTGCCCTTCCGACGCCTGATAGGCCTTCTGGTACCAATCCAGCGCCGCCGCCTTGTCGCCGCGCTCCTTGGCGTTGGAAGCCAGAATCAGCATGTGGTAGTACGGCGCATGCGAGGTTTTCAGCTCGCCCTTCAGCAGCTTGTCCGACTCATCCAACAGGCCGGCGTCCGCCAGCAACTCGCCGGCGGCGGTGATCACTGCCTGGCGCTGATAAGGGTTAGGACTGGCTTTGTCCGCTTCCGCCGCCCTGGCCTTCACGTCGGCCACCCGCTCGGCCGGCAGCGGCTGCTTGGGATGTTGCTGCTTGTACAAGGCCAGCAAGGTCGATGCCGCGCCCAGACGATCGCCCCAGTACAGCGTGTCGTCCGCTTCCAGCTTTTTCAACTGCGCGTCGAAGGCCTCGCGCAGCGTCGCGTCGTCGCCCAGCAGCTTCAGCGCGTCGCCGGCGGAATAGATGACGATGTCGGCGTTGGCTCGGCTCAGCCTGGCGTCGCCCAGAACCTTCAGCAGGCGGCCGCGCGCCAGGTTTCGGTCGAAGGCCGGAGGCTCTTTTTCTCCGGCCAACGCTGCCAATGCCTTCAACTGCAGCCGGGTCGCGACCGCGGCTGGTTCGGCCGGCACCCGCTCAGCCAGCTTCTCCAGCGTGGCGGGAACGTCTTTCTCCGGCAGCAACTGGCCGCGGTCCACATCCCAGGCGTAATCGGCCAGCAGCTGCCAGTCGGCCGCCGCCAGCTTGTTGCCGGCCAAAGCGTCGGACAGCAGCGTCTTCACCGGTTTCACCGTTGTCAGGCCCAGTTGCAGCGTGCGCAGGTAGCGCTCCGGATCCACCTCGCCCGGCAGACGGGTGATCTCCGCGCCGTCCGGGCGGAACAGGATCATGGTCGGGTAGCCGCGCACCTTGAATTTCTCGCCCAGCTGCTGCGCGTTCTCGCTGTCGCCGTCCAGGTACACCGGCACGAACTGGCGGGTGGCGGCGATGAAGTCCGGGCGGTTGAAGATGGTGGACTTCACCTGGTTGCACGGCGGGCACCACACCGCGCCCCAATACAAGAACACCGGCTTGTTCTCCGCCTGCGCGCGCGCGAACGCCGCCGGCACGTCGCCCTGCTGCCAGCTGATGCCAGGCGGCAAGGCATGGCCGTCGCTGACATCGGCATGCGCGATCGGCATCAAACCGGCCAGCGCCAGCGCCATCACCAACAAGGTTCGCTTCATGTCTCTGCCTCTTTCTGTCTTTGTATGCGTGGCACCATGCTACACCCAATATTCACAAAGCATAAAGACGGACTGGCGATTTGCTTAGCAGCGGCGCGGCAAAAGACCCCGCGCGATACCAATGGCATTGCCGACCTTACTCGCCTATCATCGATGCCCATGAGCCGCCTGATCCTGCCGCCGCCGCCATCGCTGAGCGGCATCGTCCGCTACTTCCACATCGAGCATGCCGACGGCGGCGTGCTCCGGATGCCCGCCATGCCCTTTCCCTACCTCGGCGTTTTGCTGAGCGGCGACAGCTGCGCGGAGCGCGGCGGCGAACGCATGGCGTCCCCGCGCAGCTTCGCCGTCGGCGCGCTGTCGCGCCCGGTCAGCCTGCGCATTTCCGCCGGAGCCGTTTTCGCCAGCGCGCCGCTGCGGCTCGGCCAGCTGCAAACGCTGTTCGGCATTGCCAGCCATGAATTGACCGACCAGATCTGGCCGCTGGACGCGCTCATCGGCCGCGCGGAGGAAGAGGCGCTGTTCGATAGCCTGCGTCCCGGTGACGGGGCCGGGCAATGGGTGGAGGCGCTGTCCGCCTGGATCACGCGCAGGCTGGCGCGACGGGAGGCGCCGGGAGGATTCGACCACTGGCGGCTGCCCGCCGCCTCCTTGTTTCTCGACTCTCGGACGCTGGCGGAGCAATCCAGCCTGAGCACGCGCCAATTCGAGCGCCGCTTCCTCGCCCGCTACGGCCAGCCATTGCGCGACATGCGCCGCATGGCGCGCTTCATGCGGGCGATGGGCGGGATGATCCTGGGCCAGGCCGGCTCTCTGGCCGATCTGGCGCTGGAATGCGGCTACTTCGACCAGGCCCATTTGAGCCGCGACTTCAAACTGCTGTCAGGCTTCTCCCCGCGCGAATTCGCGCAGGGCCTCCATGGCCCAAGCAACCGGGAACTGGACCTGCTGCGCTACGACGCGCGCGAAAAACGGCTGGTGATGGACAGCGTGGACGCCGATCTGCGGGAAATGCGGGCCGACGAAGCGGCGGATGTCGCCTCGGTACAAGACGCCTGCTGAGGGAGAGGCGCAGCATGGGGGCCTTGCGTAACGGAGACCCCGGATGGACCATCCCTCGCTGGAAAAAGACGGTTTTCTGCTCACCACCCTGGACGGCCTCTTCGGCCGCGCCCAAAGCGGCAGCCTGTGGTATCTGTCGTTTGGCCTGGCCTGCTGCGCGGTGGAGATGATGCACGCGGCGGCGGCGCGGTACGACATGGACCGCTTCGGCTGGATACCGCGCGCCACGCCGCGCCAGGCCGACCTGATGATCGTGGCCGGCACGCTGACCAACAAGATGGCGCCGGCGATGCGCAAGGTCTACGACCAGATGTCGGAGCCGCGCTACGTGCTGTCGATGGGCTCCTGCGCCAACGGCGGCGGCTACTACCATTACAGCTACGCGGTGGTGCGCGGCTGCGACCGCATCGTGCCGGTGGACGTCTACGTGCCCGGCTGCCCGCCCACCGCCGAGGCGCTGCTGTACGGCCTGATGCAGCTGCAGGCCAAGATACGCCGCGACGACACCGCCAGCCGGCGCGAGCTGCTGGACCGCTCGCCAAACCGGCAGCCTAACTGAATCAGTCTTCGCGCAGCTCGAAATCGTGGGTGATGTCGGCGGTCTTGGCCAGCATGATGGACGCGGAGCAATATTTTTCCGCCGACAGCTTGATCGCCCGCTCCACCGCGTCCGGCTTCAAGTCGCGCCCAAGCACAACGAAGTGGAAATGAATGCGTGTGAACACCTTGGGATCGACGTCGGCGCGGTCGGCCTGGATTTCCACCCAACAGTCGCTCACGTCCTGGCGGGATTTTTTCAGAATGGTGATCACGTCGTAGCTGGTGCAGCCGGCGGTGCCCAGCAGCACCAGCTCCATCGGCCGCGGTCCCAGGTTGCGGCCGCCGCCCTCCGGCGCGCCGTCCATCACCACCGCGTGGCCGCTGCCGGTCTCGCCAATGAAACACACGCCGTCAACCCATTTCAGTCTCGCCTGCATCGTTCCGCCCCTCTTTTTGATCGAAAATGATCATCAGACTAACATTGTCGATTGGGCCGACAAAGATTCACCGGTAGAATAGAAAGATTGTCCCGTTATATTCCGAGCTGCACCCATGCTGGTACTTGGCATTGAATCCTCCTGCGACGAAACCGGCGTCGCATTGTACGACACCGAACACGGCCTGCTGGCCCATCAGCTGCACACTCAAATGGCGATGCACGCCGAGTACGGCGGCGTGGTGCCCGAGCTGGCCAGCCGCGACCACATCCGCCGCGCCATCCCGCTGACCGAAGCCTGCCTGGCCGAGGCCGGCAAGACGCTGGCCGATCTGGACGCCGTCGCCTACACCCAAGGCCCCGGCCTGGGCGGCGCGCTGATGGTGGGCGCCAGCATGGCCAACGCGCTGGCCTTCGGCCTGAACATCCCGGTGATCCCGGTACACCACCTAGAAGGGCATCTGCTGTCGCCTCTGCTGGCCGACCCCAAGCCAGAGTTTCCTTTCCTGGCGCTGCTGGTTTCCGGTGGCCACACCCAGCTGATGGCGGTGCGCGGCGTAGGCAACTATGAAATCCTCGGCGAAACAGTAGACGACGCCGCCGGCGAGGCCTTCGACAAGACCGCCAAGCTGCTGGGCCTGCCCTATCCCGGCGGTCCGCTGCTGTCCAAGCTCGCGGAATCCGGCAGTCCGGACCGCTTCACGCTGCCGCGACCCATGCTGCACTCCGGCAACCTGGACATGAGCTTCTCCGGCCTGAAGACCGCGGTGCTGACCCTGGTGCGCCAGCAGGAATCCGAACAGGGCGAGCTGGACGAGCGGACGCGGATGGACATCTGCCGCGCTTTCCAGGAAGCCATCGTCGAAGTGTTGGTGAGAAAGTCGCTCGCCGCGATGAAACAGGCCGGCATGAAGCGGCTGGTGGTGGCTGGCGGCGTCGGCGCCAACAAGCAGCTGCGCGCCGCGCTGGACGAGGCCGCCGCCCGCAAGCGTTTCGAGGTGTTCTACCCGCCTTTGGCGCTGTGCACCGACAACGGCGCGATGATCGCCTTCGCCGGCGCGATGCGCGTCAAATTCGCCGAGCCGGCAGGCGGCTTCACCATCAAGCCGCGCTGGGACTTGTCCAGCCTGCCGGCGGTATAACCTTTTATTAGCCACGAAAACTACGAAAAAACACGAACAGACTCCTAAAGCCGCGCGCCTCCCCGCGCTTAAACAGTTTTCGCGTCTTTTCGTGGTTTTCGTGGCTCGAATGCCATCATGATCCAACTGAAAAATCTGAGCCTGCGCCGCGGCCTGAAAGAGCTGCTGATCGGCGCCAATCTGACGTTGAACCCCGGCTACAAGGCCGGCCTGACCGGCGCCAACGGCGTGGGCAAGTCCAGCCTGTTCGCGATGCTGCTGGGCGAATTGCACGCCGACGGCGGCGACATGCTGCTGCCGCCCAACTGGACCGTCGCCCACGTGGCTCAGGAAACGCCGGCGCTGGAGCGCAGCGCGCTCGACTACGTGCTGGACGGCGACAAGGAGCTGCGCGCGCTGGAGGCGCAACTAGCCGTCGCGGAGAACAAGCACGACGGCAACGCCATCGGCCATCTGCACGGCGAGCTGGCCCATATCGACGCCTACTCCGCCCCGTCCCGCGCCGGCAAACTGTTGACCGGCCTGGGCTTCGACGAAGCCGGCCAGCAGCGCCCGGTGGCCAGCTTCTCCGGCGGCTGGCGCATGCGCCTCAACCTGGCCCAGGCGCTGATGTGCCGCTCAGACCTGCTGCTGCTGGACGAACCGACCAACCACCTGGACCTGGAAACGGTGCTGTGGCTGGAAGACTGGCTGAAGGCCTACCCGGGCACGCTGCTGGTGATCTCGCACGACCGCGATTTCCTGGACGCCATCTGCAGCCACACGGTGGAAGTGGCCAACCAGGCGCTGACGCTGTACACCGGCAACTACAGCCAGTTCGAAGTGATGCGCGCCGAGAAATTGGCGCGCCAGCAGGGCGAGTACGAAAAGCAGCAGCGCCAGATCGCCCACCTGGAATCGTTCATCACCCGCTTCAAGGCCAAGGCCAGCAAGGCGCGCCAGGCGCAAAGCCGGGTCAAGGCGCTGGAAAAACTGGAGCGCATCGCGCCGGCCCACTCCGCCTCGCCGTTCGATTTCCATTTCGACAGCCCCGAGCATCTGCCCAACCCGCTCTTGAAGCTGGACAAGGCCAGCGCCGGCTACGGCGACAAGACCATCCTGTCCGGCATCAGCCTGTCGGTGGAGGCCGGCGCGCGCATCGGCCTGCTGGGCGTCAACGGCGCCGGCAAGTCGACGCTGGTCAAGCTGCTGTCCAGCGACCTGGCGCCGCAAACCGGCGAGCGCGTCAACGCGCAGATGCTGAAGATAGGCTACTTCGCCCAGCACACGCTGGAAACGCTGCGGCCGGACGAGTCGCCGCTGCAGCACATGCAGCGCCTGGCCCCAACCACGCGCGAGCTGGAGCTGCGCAGCTTCCTCGGCGGCTTCAACTTCCGCGGCGACGCTGCCACCGACCCCGTCGGCCCAATGTCCGGCGGCGAAAAAGCGCGCTTGGCGCTGGCGATGATAGTCTGGCAAAAGCCCAACCTGCTGCTGCTGGACGAACCGACCAACCACTTGGATCTGGAGATGCGCCACGCGCTGACGCTGGCGCTGCAGGATTTCACCGGCGCGCTGATCGTGGTATCCCATGACCGCAGCCTGCTGGAGTCCACCACCGACGTGTTCTGGCTGGTGAGCGGCGGCAAGGTGCAGCCGTTCGACGGCGACCTGGAAGACTACCGCCAGTGGCGCCTCGCCCAGCTGGCGGAAAACGGCAAGCCGTCCGACGGCGATGCGCAAACAGTCAACCGCAAGGAGCAGAAACGGCAAGAGGCCGAGGCGCGCCAACAACTGGCCAAACAGCGCAAACCGTTGCAGAGCCGCCTATCCAAGCTGGAGCAGGAGATGGACAAGCTGTCGCAGGAAAAAAGCCAGCTGGAAACTTTCCTGTCGTCCAGTGACGCCTATGACGACGCCAACAAGCAGAAACTGGCCGACAGCGTGCGGCGCCAGGGCGAAGTGGCCGCCCGGCTGGAAGTCGTCGAAGAAGAATGGATGGAAGTGCAGGAACAACTGGAAGCGCTGGCCCAGGCCGACTAGCGCCGCTTGCTGCGGATCATGGCGGCGAGAGAAATTACTTGCAATCTCCGCCGCCGTCTTCTTACGCTAAGAAGAAGCGGGGCCTCCCGCGAACCGGAACGCGCCATGCCGCATGCGCTCACGCACAAGCTTCTGCTGGCCAGCCTGCTGCTGGCCGCGCCCCGCGTTTTTCCGGCAGAACCCATCCGCCTAGCCACCCATCTGCAGCCTCCCCTCTCTTTCACTCGCGACAACGGCCAGGCGGACGGCCTGGCGGTGCAGGTCGTCGATTGCGCGCTGAAAAAGATGCAGCGCCCCTACACCCTGGACTTCCTGCCCTGGCCCCGCGCGCAATGGCAGGTCCAGCATCTGCAATCCGACGGTTTCTTCGCCGCCACGCAATCCGAAGAGCGGGACCGTTACGCGACGCTCTCAGGCCCCCTGATACCCTATGAGCGGCGATGGTATCTGCTGAAAGCCAACCCGCTGTCGCCTTCCAGCCCCGAATTCAAACGCCAGGCGCGCATCGCCGCCTTCAGCGGCTCCAATATGGATATCTGGCTGCGCGATCACGGCTATCGCCTGAGCGCCACCCCGGGCAATAGCGAGCAGCTGCTGCGCATGCTGCAATCCCGCAGGGTGGACGCCGTGCTGGGCAACGGCTACGCGGTGGACGCGCTGATCGCCCGCCTGGGACTGCAGGCAGAGCTGCGCAGCGAGTTGGCCGAAGCGCTGCCGATGGGCCTCTACTTCGGCAAAGCCTTCCTCGACCGCGAAGGCCCGCAATTCCTGCCCAAGTTCAACAACGCGCTGCAAGGCTGCCGTCCCAAATGAAAATGCCGCCCGAAGGCGGCATTGGATAGACTAGGCGCGAGCCGCTCAAACAGCGGCTGGCTCCTTCATCAGCAGCGTGATCATCCCGGCGATCTTGCGCTTCAGCTCGCGCCGGTCCACCACCATGTCCACCGCGCCCTTGTCCAGCAGGAATTCGGCGCGCTGGAAGCCTTCCGGCAGCGTTTCGCGCACGGTCTGCTCGATCACTCGGGCGCCGGCGAAACCGATGCGGGCCTTGGGTTCGGCCATCACCACATCCCCCAGGAAGGCGAAGGATGCGGACACGCCGCCCATGGTCGGATCGGTCAGCACCGAAATGAAGGGCAGCTTGTGCTCGGTCAGCAGTTGCAGCGCGGCGCTGGTCTTGGCCATCTGCATCAGCGAATTCAGGCCCTCCTGCATCCGCGCGCCGCCGGAGGCCGACACGCAGATGAACGGTGCCTTGGCCTCCACCGCGGCCTGCACGCCGCGCACGAAGCGTTCGCCTACCACCGAGCCCATCGAGCCGCCGATGAACTTGAATTCGAACGCGGCCACGACCGCCGGCAGCGAATGGATGCTGCCCTGCATCACCACCAGCGCGTCATCCTCGCCGGTGTCGCTCTTGGCGGCGGTGAGGCGATCCGGGTACTTCTTGCTGTCCTTGAACTTCAGGATGTCCACCGGCCGCACTTCTTCGCCGATTTCGCGCCGTCCCTCTTCGTCCAACAGCAAGTTCAGGCGCTGACGCGCCGACAACGGGTGGTGGTGGCTGCACTTCGGGCAGACCTGGAGGTTGTTTTCCAGATCGGTGTAATACAGTACCGCTTCACATTCCGGGCATTTGCTCCAAAGCCCCTCCGGTACCGCCGAAGGCTTGTCTGCGCGGTTTTCGCGCTTGATCTTCGGCGGGAGGAGCTTGTTCAACCAGCTCATGCTGACTCCTTGAATCTGGGTGTCCGGATATCTCCGGCCACATTGCGACGGGGGCGATGCGCCCCCGTCTGTGTTCTAGCGGATGGCAGCCTTTAATTCGGCTACCAGACGAGTTAGCTGCTCTCTGGCAGTTTCGGGTGTCGCCGCCTCAATTTCCTGTACCAGCCTGCTGCCCACCACCACCGCGTCGGCGGCGGCCGCGATGGCCTTGGCAGTCGCGGCGTCGCGAATCCCGAAGCCCACGCCTATCGGCAGCGGCAATTGTTGTCTGAGGGCAGCAATTTTACGCGCTACATCCTCAATGTCCAGATGTCCGGCGCCGGTCACGCCTTTCAGCGACACATAATAGACGTATCCGCGGGCCAGTTTGGCGATTTCCGCCACCCGCGACGGCGGCGTGGTCGGCGCCACCAGGAACACCGTGTCCAGGCCCTGGGCATCCAGCGCGGATTGAAGCTCGGCGGCCTCTTCCGGCGGACAGTCCACCGTCAGCGCGCCATCCACGCCGGCCGCTTTGGCCCGGGCGGCAAATTCGGTATAGCCCATCGCGCACAGCGGATTCAGGTAGCCCATCAGCACTACCGGCGTCGTTGCGTTGTCGCGACGGAATTCGGCCACCATCTCCAGCACATGGCGTAAACCCACCTTGTGCTTGAGCGCGCGCTCGGACGCGCGCTGGATCACCGGGCCGTCGGCCATCGGATCGGAAAACGGCACGCCCAGCTCGATGATGTCGGCGCCGCCTTCCACCAGTCCGTGCATCAGCGACACGGTCAGGCCGGGATGCGGATCGCCCGCGGTGATGAACGGGATCAGGGCTTTCTTGCCCGCGAGCTCTGCAAAACAGTTGGCAATGCGTGACATTCTCGCCCCCTTCACAGCGTGATGCCGGCCAGGCCGGCAACGGTATTGATGTCCTTGTCGCCGCGGCCGGACAGATTGACCAGAATCACCTGGTCCTTGCCCATGGTCGGCGCGACTTTGGCGGCCCAGGCCAGCGCGTGGCTGGATTCCAGCGCCGGAATGATGCCTTCCAGATGACAGCAGTCGTGGAAGGCGCGCAGCGCTTCGTCGTCGTCGATCGACACGTATTCGGCGCGGCCGATGTCTTTCAGGTGGCAATGCTCCGGCCCAACGCCAGGGTAGTCCAGCCCGGCCGATACCGAATGGGTCTCGATGATCTGACCGTCCGCGTCCTGCATCAGATAGCTCTTGGAGCCGTGCAGCACGCCCACCGGCGCGCCGGAGGAGATCGGCGCCGCGTGCTTGCCGCTGGAAACGCCGTGGCCGCCCGCCTCTACGCCCACCATGCGCACGCCCGGCACGTCGATATAGGGATGGAACATGCCGATCGCGTTGGAGCCGCCGCCCACGCAGGCCACCACCACGTCGGGCTGGCGGCCTATCACTTCCGGCATCTGGATCTTGGATTCCGCGCCGATCACCGACACGAAATCGCGGACCAGCATAGGATACGGGTGAGGACCGGCTGCTGTCCCGAGAATGTAGAAGGTGGAATCGACATTCGTCACCCAATCCCGCATCGCTTCGTTCAGCGCATCCTTCAGCGTCTTGGAGCCGGACTCCACCGGCACCACGGTGGCGCCCAGCAGCTTCATCCGAAACACATTGGGCGACTGGCGCTTGACGTCTTCCGCGCCCATGTACACCACGCACTCCATGCCGTAGCGGGCGGCGACGGTGGCGGTGGCCACGCCGTGCTGGCCGGCGCCGGTTTCGGCGATCACGCGCTTCTTGCCCATGCGGCGGGCCAGCAGCGCCTGGCCGATGGCGTTGTTGATCTTGTGGGCGCCGGTGTGGTTCAGGTCTTCGCGCTTGAACCAGATCTGCGCGCCGCCCAGTTGCTCGGACCAGCGCTTGGCGTGGTAGACCGGGCTGGGGCGGCCGACATAATGCTTGAGCTCATGATGGAACTCCTGCCAGAACGTCGGATCGGCCTTCACGCGGGCGTATTCTTCTTTCAGCTGATCCAGCGCCACCATCAAGGTTTCGGCGACGTAGACGCCGCCGTAAGGGCCGAAATGGCCCTGCGCATCCGGAAAATCATACCGATCCATGTCTTGCTCCTGATATGAAGGCCGCCATTCTGGCGGCGGATTTGATTCCCTTGGACGCCTCCACTCCGCTGGAGACGTCCACCGCGGCTGGCTTCACCCGGCGCACGGCTTCGATAATGTTCTGTTCGTCCAGTCCCCCGGACAGGATCAGCGGCAATGGCAGATCGTCCGGCAGCAGGGTCCAGTCGAAAGTGGCGCCGGTGCCGCCGTGCGCGCCCTCGACGAAAGCGTCGGTCAGCAGGCCGCGCGCGTCGGGATAACGGCCCGCCCATTCCAGCAGGTCCACGCCCGGCTTCACCCTCACCGCCTTCAGGTAGGGCCGATGGAAAGCGCGGCAGAACTCAGCGCTCTCCTCGCCGTGGAACTGCAGCACGTCGATCGCGCAGCCGGCCAGCACCCGCTCCACCCACTTGCGTTCGGGATTGACGAACAAGCCCACCACGCTGACGAAGGGCGGCAGCGCGGCGATCACCGCGCGCGCCTGCTCAATCGACACATTGCGCGGACTCTTGTCGTAAAACACCAGTCCGACGGCGTCCGCCCCCAGGCGGGCCGCCTCGGCGCCGTCCTCCGGCCGGGTGATGCCGCAAATCTTGATTCTGACCACGATGTCCTGTGCCCCGCTCGATAAGGGTTGTACTTCAGCGCAGCCTGAGCCGCGCCGCCTCGCAGCGGGATGGCAGCGCGAACGCGTCCGGATAACCCACGCCGGTCAGATACAAGCCGTCCGGCATGAAGGTTGGCGGCGCGCTGGTGCGGTCGCGCGCCGCCAGCAAAGCCCGCATGTCGTCAGGGCTCAACGCCCCTTTGCCTACGTACAGCAGCGCGCCGACGATGTTGCGAACCATGTGGTGCAGGAAGGCGTCGGCGTTCAAATCGAAGCGCAGCAGGCCGTCGGATTCGACGATATCCAACTGCTGCAGATCCTTGACCGGCGATTTCGCCTGGCACTCCGACGCGCGGAAACTGGAAAAATCATGCCGCCCCAGCAGCCGGGCCGCCGCCTCGCGCATCGCCGCCACATCCAGCGCCTGGTGATACCAGCCCACCTTGCCCGCCAGCAGGCAGGAACGGACCGGATGGGTCAGCAGGAAATAGCTGTAGCTGCGGGAAAACGCGGAGAAGCGGGCATGGAATTCGTCGCCGACTTCGCGCGCCCACACCACTGCCACCTCGGGCGGCAGCAGCGCGTTGACGCCTCTTACCCAGGCATTGAGCGGACGCGTCGCATCGGTATCGAAATGAACCACCTGCATCGCGGCATGCACGCCGGCATCGGTGCGGCCGGCGGCGTGGGTGGTCACTTCTCGGTTGCCGGCGATCTGCCCCAATGCCTGATTCAGCCTATCCTGTACCGTGTTGCCGTGCGGCTGGGTCTGCCAGCCGGCGAACGCCCGACCGTCATACTCTATGCCGAGCGCGATTCTCATACCCACTCATCCATTCATTGCCACGCCCCGGGCCGGACAAAGCCTCGCCCAGAGCGATAAAGCACCCACTTTATCCTATCCGACCCGGTTTGCGCCACACGCGTCGCCTCAATACAAAAACAAATGGCACCGGCCGAAACCGGTGCCATCGGCCGCTCCCGCCCACGCGCTTAGCGGCCGTGCTGGGCCTCGCGCATCAACAGCTCGGCGGTTTCCTTGTCGCCCATTTCCATATAGAGCTTGGCCAACTCCATTTTCTCGACATCCTCGGTTCCCTCGATCGGCGCCTCCATTGCCGGCGGCGGAGCGGGAGGCGCTTTCGCGGCGACAGGCGCGGCCGCCGGAGCCTCGGGAGGAGGAACCGCTATCGCGGGGCGCGGCTCGGGTGCCGCGGCCTTCGGCGCGGCGATTTGCGGCTCCGCGCCGGCCGCCCTGGCGAACAAGGGATGATCGGGCAATTGGGCGCGGCCCAGTTCGCTGACCCGCTGCCACAGGGTGCTGTCCTGGCTGAACATGCCCTGGGTGGCGACAGCCTCCTCGATGAACGCCTCCTTGTCAGGCTGGGCCGCCAGCACTTCCAGCAATTTGTAGCGCAGATCCTGCCTCAAGGGCTCTTTCGCCAGGCCCTCCCGCAAAATCAACAAAGCCTGGTCGTCCCGCCCATAAGCCAGATAGACTTCAGCCTCGGCCATCACGTCGACGGAGCCCAGGTCTATGCCCTCATCGCTCTTCAACGAACTCATCAGCGAGGTCAGCGGCTTCAACTGCATCTTGGCGGATTCGGCGTCATTACCTGCGTCGCCGCCAGCGTCCTGGCCAGCGGCGGCGGCGCGGCGGCGGCGGATCAGCAGCAGCGCCACCAGTCCCAGCGCGGCGGCCGCGCCGCCCAGCTTGATTTGCACATCCCGGTCGTTCAACGCCGACATCGCGCCTGCCGCCGCGCCGCGCGCCGGCGGAGACTGAGGAACGGCCTCCCGCCGGATAACCGGTTCGGGCCTGCTCTCGGGAGACTGAAGCAGTTCCGGCGGCCCATGCAAGGCCGGAACCTCCGGCTTGACTGCCGGCGACTCCGGCGGCTCTTCCTTCCTCGCCGCCTGCGCCTCAGGCTTGTTGGCGGGTGGTTTGGGCTCGGCAGGCGTGGGTTTGGCGGACACGCCCTCCTCCTGCTTGCTGGCCGCCACAACGCCCGCGGATGGCGCGGATGCGGCAGAGGGCTTGCTCTTGGCTTGCTGAAGCGAACGAATCTTGTCTTCCAGCGCCTTGGCTCTTTGCTCGGTCTGTTTCAGCGCCTGCTCCTGCTTCATCAGCATGTCGCGCATGCGGCGCTCGGCCGCCAGCGCCTGCGGCGATGATGCCGTCTGAGCGGCAGGCTTCGACTCCGGAACGGGCTTCGCCGCCGGCTTGGTTTCCGGCTGGGCTGCCTTAGCCGGGCGGGACTTCGCCAGATCGGCCTGATGCCCTTCCGCCAGCAGTTTGGCCATGCTGCCCGACTTGGCGGCATCCTTCGCCTCCTCCTGCTTGCCCGCGCCCTTCGCCGCCTCCGGCATCGTCCAGCCGCTCGGATAATGCAGCTCCGCGCCGGCCAGCAGGCGATTGGCGTCGCCGTCGACGAAAGCCTCGGGGTTGTCCCGCAACAACCGCCCGGCCACATCCTCGCCGCGCGCCTGGCCGCTCATCTTCATGGCGATTCCCGACAGGGTATCGCCTCTTTTCACCTGGTAGGTCTTGCCGCTAGACGCCGCCTCAGAGCCGGCAGGCCTCGCCACCGGCTTGGCGACGGATCTGGCCGCATCCGCGCCGCTCTTGGCCGCGGCGCCATCCAGCGTCAGGCTATAAGTCTTTTGCGCCCTGACATTCCCGGCGACCACTTCGACCCGGAACGACAACCTCGGCTGGGTGATCGGCATTGACGACGACAGCCGCAACACGCGGTGCCCGCTGGCCGAACGATCCAGTTGATGCGAAATGGACGCTACTTGCGACAGCTGCTCCTTCATCGCCACGCCTTGCGCGACATCCGGCAGAATCGCCACCCGCAGCTGCTCCGACTTGTCGAAAGCGCCGCCCAGCAAAGGCAGCTCGGCGATCAGCGGCTCCCCCAGACGGGAGCTGACGCGAATATCGCCCAAACCCGCGCCGTCCAGCCTGGACCCCTGGTCCGGCGTCGCGGCATGGCGCTTGTCGTCGTCCCCGTCGGCGGGAGCCGGCGCCTTGCGCCTCGGCCCATCGCGCTTGTAATCCACTTCGAACTCGCGAACCAAGCTGCCCGCAGGCCAGCGCACCTCCACCGCGAAGCGCAGCAAGCGTTCGCCGAAGCTCGCCGGGCCTTTGACCTGCACCTTGCTGATGCGGCCATCGCTGCTACGCACCAGATTGAAATGCAAAACCGGCGCGGAACCGCTGTAAGGGGAAAGCAGCGGATAATTGTTGCGATCAGCCAGATTCACCTGGGCAAGGTCTTCGATGTCCTCGTTGACGACCGGTATTTCAGCGGCGAACGATTCTCCATCCGCCGAAAGCACGCGTATCGGCCCCAATCCCGCATGCGCCGCGTAAATGCTTCCCATGCCCGCCAGCAGCAGCGCCAAGCCTGTCTTGCGAAAATTTGCAGCCATCGTTGATGTTCCCAATCTTCTTGCATGCATGATACAACCCGGCCCGACGGAAAAATACCCACCTTTTGCCCCGAAGGCCCTTATCCATCAAGGCGGCCGGCGTTTTGCAAAAACGCATAATTAAACCTTATAGCACTTTCGCCTGACAATCCCATGCGAAACGCAATATCCGACTCCAGGCATTCCAAACGCCCGCCTCAGCGCCGCGACAAACCATCCCGCCAACGCATCCGCTCGCCGCGCATGCAAATCGCCCGGCATCCAAAAAACAGATTTTTCCTTCCCATCTTCTTGCGCTGTTGCCTAGGCGCGGCTGGCCCATTCGACGCTTTCACGGCCAGCAAACGCGTGGCATTTTCCAATTCAGCCAAAATGGAAAACCAATTGCCCGCGTCATGAAACCAGGCTCCCGCTCTCGCGATTCGCTATCCGCTGCGTAAAAATCCGAACATGAAAAAACCGCCTGAGCGCATGGCTGCAGACGGTTTTTGCCTCGCGGCGGCAATTCCTCAAGCGCTGATCTTATCGAGCAAGGCCTGGGCCTCCTCCTTGAGCTGCCCCTGCGCCTCGCCCAGCAAGTCCTGCAAAACCTCGCGCGCGCCCTCGCGATCGCCCATGTCCAGGTAAACCTTGGCCAGATCCAGCTTGGTGGCCAAGGGGTCGTCCATCACCGACACGCCTTCCGCTTTCGCTTCGTTCGGGGCGGAGTCGGCAGGCTGAGCACCCCCTGCCGCCGAAGGCTCTTCCGCCAGCATGTCCTCGTACAAGGACTCCAGCCCGGTTGCGCCGGGAGCCTCCGCCGGTTTGGCCTCCGCCGCCGGCGCGGCGTCCAGGTTGAAATCGAAGTCCAGCATATTGGCCTCCGGCTCCGGCGCCTTGGCCTCGCCCGCCTCGGGCTCCGCCGCCAGCATGGCGTCCAGATCGAAATCCAGCGCATTGGCTTCCGGCTCCGGAGGCGCTTCGCCGCCAGGCGGCGCATCGAACAACGCCGCCAGCGGATCCGCCTCCTCCGCGACCGGCGATGCCGGCTCAGCCGGCGCCGGCGCGGCCTCGATGGCCGCGGGCGCTTCGTCGCCGAACAGCTCCTGGTCCAGATCTATCACCTCGCCGCCCGCTGCCGCAGGCGCGGGTTCCGGCTCGCCGGCATCCGCCTGATACAGGGCATTGCCCGGGTCGATGGCTCGGCCCAAGGCCGCCGCCTTGGCCCACAACGCGCCCTTGCCGTCGAAGGCGGCATGCATTTCCTTGGCCAGCCGTTCGAAGCCGGCGACATCCGGCCTCGCCGCATACACCTCCATCAGCTTCATCCTGACCTCATGGCGCGACGGATCCTTCTGCAGCGCATCCTTGAGGATTTCCTCGGCCTGTTGATCGCGGCCGTAAGCGATGTACACCTCGGCCTCCGCCACGGGATCGACCTCCGCCGCGTCGATGGCGCCGGCAGCCTGGGTGAAGTTGCTCATGAAGGAATTGCTGCCGCCTGCGGCATTGGCGTCATGCCCGGCTACCGTGCTGCGGCCCAGCGCGGCGCTGCCGGCATTCTCGTCAGCCCCCTTGCGCCGCCTGGCGATCATGACGCCAAGCAACCCAAGCAAGCCTACGCCGGCGACGCCGCCTCCGATCAGCGGCAGATACCCTAGCACCCTGCTCATCAGCGATGGCGCAGGCGGCGGCGCGGGGTGCGCGGCCGCAGGCTTGGGATGGGGCTTCTCCACCGGTTTGGGCTCCGGCTTGGGCGCGCTGGCAGCGACGGCCTCATGCGGAACGCTTGCGGCCATCGGCGCGCTGGACGGCGCCGGCGCGGCGGCTGGCGCGACGGGCTCCAGCTTGGCTCCCGGCGCCTGCAGGCTGCTCTGCAACGCTTTCAACTGCTGCTCCAGCGCCGCGATGCGGGTGGTGGCGTCCTGCAGCGCTTTTTCCCGGGCTGAGATTTGCTGCTGCAGGTCGTTGAGCTTGGCGTTGTCCGAACCGTCTCCCGGCGCCAGCTTTAGCACATCGCCGCCCTTGCCCGCCGGCGCGCCAGCCTGGCCGCCCGCAGACGAAGCCTGCGCCGCCGGAGCGGGTTCGCCCAGAATGCCGGCCACCTGGCTGGCCGACAGCGCGCGCATCTTGCGCGCAGATGGCACTTGCAGCGTCGAGCCTGGCTTGGGATGGCTGACGTCGCCATCGGCGAAAGCATCCGGATTGGCCTGAACCAAGGCGGCCATGGTTTGCCGCAACGACGCGCCCTTGGGCTTGACCTTGGCCGCCAGCGAACGCAGCGTGGCGCCCTGGCGCACCGTCAGCTCGCGCGGCGCGGCGGGAGCAAGCTTCGCCGGCGCAGCCTGGCGATAACGGCTTGCCTGGTCGTCGTCGGCATAGCTGGGCACGTCCTGGACAATGTTTTGCGCTGTATAATTGGCGGGATCGAGCAACACTGTATATTCGCGGACCGAACGGCCGGATGGCGCCTTGGCCTCGACCACGAAGCGCAGGTAGGGATCGTTGATGGGCTGGGTGGAACTGACGCGTATCATCGCGCCGCGCGTATTGGGACTCAGCGCGAAGCGCAGGGAGGACAAGGAGCTGGCGTAATCGACATTCAAGGCCTGGAAGGTTTCGATGCCCGCCAGCCCCACCCTGACGGCGTCAAGCTCCGTCGGCTGCACGCCGGTCATCTCGATGTCGGCCTTCAATAGTTCGCCCAGATTGGAGCGAACATGTATCTTCCCCAAACCGGCCCAGGCGCACGCGGAGTACGCCAAGCCGATCAATAGCACGCCAAGCTTGAGTTTTCCCTGATTTCTCACTGTCTACCTTCCGGCACTGTCGCATTATCAGATGTTATCGGCGCCCATCCCTTTGGGATGAGTGTGCAACTGTTGCAATCTTAGGCCTTTGCACGTCGTTTAGCCAGATTTCACAGCCGATGCCGGCTTGGCATGCCGTGCGCGTCGATTACATCAAAGCGCTTTGCCCAGCCAGGATTTCAGCGATGCGCACGCAATGCAGCGCCGCGCCGGCCTTGACGTTGTCGGCCGACACCCACAGGCTCAGCGTCTTGCCGTGCTTGCGCAGGCGGCTGACCCACACCATCTCGTTGCCGGTGGCCTCCATCGGCGTCACGTAGCCGCCATGCTGCTCGCTGCCCACCACCTGCAATCCTGCCGCCTTGAGGCGTTTGCGCGCTTGTTCGAGGTCAAACTCTTCATGCAATTCGACTTGAATCGCCCAGGAGTGGCCAAAGAACACCGGCACGCGCGCGCAGGTGACTTCCAGCTGCTCGGGCTTCAGCTTCAGCAGGCGCGCGGTCTCGTCGCGCACCGAGCGCTCTTCTTCCGAATCGCCGTTCTCGTCCACATCGCCGATCTGCGGCAATACATTGAAGGCGATGCGCTTGGCGTAAACGCTGACTTCCGCGTCGCGGTGCGAGAACAACGCGGTGGTCTGCTCCGCCATCTCTTCCATCGCTTTCTGGCCGCTGCCGGATACCGCCTGGTAGGTAGCCACGGTCACGCGGGCGATGCCCAGCGGCGCGAGCGGCGCCAGCGCCAGCGCCAGCGGCGTCACCGTGCAATTGGGCACGGCCACCAGCGGCGCGCGGCCCAGCTCTTCCAGTTCGGCGGCGTTGATGGCCGGCGCCACCAGCGGCACGCCGGCGTCGCCGCGGAACGCGGAGCTGAAATCCACCACCGCCGCGCCGGCGTCGCGCGCTTGCGGGACATACTGGCGCGAGATGTCGCCGCCGGCGGCGAAAATGGCCAGGCCGACGTTCTCGAAGTTGAACTCGTCCACCATGTGCACGTCCAGCTCCAGATTGCCCAGCGACACGGTGCTGCCGTCCTGCTCGGCGCTGTCCACGGCGAACACGCGCGCGGCCGGGAAGCTGCGCTCGGCCAGGAGTTCCAGCACGGCTTGACCCACCAGGCTGGTGGCGCCCACTACGGCGATCTGCAGAGAAGTCGACATATTTTGTTCCTATTGTTACCGCCGACGGCGTCTTCCCCGCCGGCATTGCAATGCGAAAAGGGCACCGAAGTGCCCTTGAATTCTGTAAAGGCCGGCAAAGCCGGCCCAGGCTCGCGCCTATTCTACCCGTCAGCGCTCGATCAGGATACGCAGCATGCGGCGCAGCGGCTCGGCCGCGCCCCACAGCAGCTGGTCGCCGATCACGAAGGCAGACAGGTACTCGCCGCCCATATTCATCTTGCGCACGCGGCCGACACCCACTTCCAGGCCGCCGGTGATCGCAGCCGGCGTCAGCTCCTTGACCGAAATCTCGCGGTCGTTCGGCACCCACTTCACCCAGTCGTTGCCTGACTTGATGATGGATTCGATCTCGGACAGCGGCAGATCCTTCTTCAGCTTCACGGTCAGCGCCAGGCTGTGGCAGCGCATCGCGCCGATGCGCACGCACAGGCCGTCCACCGGCACCACGCTGGAGGTGCCGAGAATCTTGTTGACCTCGGCCTGGCCCTTCCACTCTTCCTTGGACTGGCCGTTATCCAGCTGCTTGTCGATCCACGGAATCAGGCCGCCGGCCAGCGGCGCGCCGAAGTATTCGGTCGGCACATCCTCGCTGATGGCCTTGGCCACCTTGCGGTCGATCTCCAGAATGGCGGACGACGGCGTGGCCAGCTCATCGGCCACGGTGGAGTGGATCGCGCCCATGCCCTTCAGCAATTCGCGCATATGGTTGGCGCCGCCGCCGGAAGCCGCCTGGTAGGTCATGGAGGACACCCAGTCGACCAGGCCTTCGCGGAACAGGCCGTTCATGCCCATCAGCATGATGGAGTTGGTGCAGTTGCCGCCGATGTAATCCTTGACGCCGTTGGCCACGCCCTTGTCGATCAGCTCGCGGTTGACCGGGTCCAGCACGATGATGGAGTCTTCCTGCATACGCAGCGTGGAGGCCGCGTCGATCCAGTAGCCCTTCCAGCCGGCGGCGCGCAGCTTGCCGTACACCTCGGTGGTGTAATCGCCGCCCTGGCAGGTGACGATCACGTCCATCGCCTTCAGCTCATCGATGTCGCCGGCGTCTTTCAGCGGCGGCACGTCGCGGCCGATGTCCGGCGCCTTGCCGCCGACGTTGGAGGTGGTGAAGAACACTGGTTCCGCGATCACCGCGAAATCGTTTTCCTCGCGCATGCGCTGCATCAGCACGGAACCGACCATGCCGCGCCAGCCTACAAAGCCTACTCTCACTGGAAATCTCCCGAGTCTGTCCTAAGTCCGAATCGTGACCGCCGCGCGGCTGACGCCTGCGCGGCGGTTAAATTTTTGTTACCCCATTGTGCAGCGCGCCACGATGGCAGGCAATGGGGTAAATAGTTTTTATTGTGAAGTTCCGCAGAACAAATGATTAAGCCGCGATGAACACGCATTCTCGGTTCAATGGCAGGCACGATGCGCCTCCAGAAAACAAGCAATCTCCTCCTTGAGTTGAAGTTAGCTTCAACTCCTATGATCCAGCGCGTCACATCACAAAACATGACGCCGCTCGCCCAAGGAGAAACTCATCATGAAAACAGCCATCCCCGCACATGCCCGCCGAGACACGCTACATCACTGCCTGCGCCAAGCCACCGCTTGGAATCCGACATACAAAGAGGGCTTGGCCAATCATCTGCCCATGGTATTGCATGCCGCATGGGAGTTGGGGGCGGATAGCGACCGTTTGCAAGCGCAAGTGGATCGCGATAGCGCCATGCTTGAACCGACTTCCCCATCCCGCAATCCGCTTGCGGATTGGCGCTTGGGCTTAGGAAGAAGAGAGGCCTATCCGGATTTGCGCATTCATTTCGAACAAAAGCTTGTCCTTCATGGCACGGAAACCACGCTCAGCGACACGCTGCCAATACTGGCTCCAGGCTTAACCGCTCATGCTTTTCATGGCCTCATTCGCTGCGCGCACGCCTATGAATCCGGCTGCCTTGAGGAAATCGCCGCGTCGCTGGCGGCATGGAGCAGCGGATGGCATTCGCCATCCATGCCTCGGCCAGCGGACAAAAGACTGCCCTGGGACGATTGGCTACATGAAATCCAGCCGCAGCTAGAGACGTTCCGCAGCGACCTCCGGCTGATCCAGGCCAGGATGGCTGCCGCTGAAAAATCGCCGCTTTACCAGCAGAGGGGCGCCGCGTTGGCGTTTGCGCCTAACTTGCCCGCGCGCCGAGAACAGTTTCTGGATCTGGCGCTCAACCTTTATTTGCGCACACGCAATTTCACCGTATTGCATATGATCACTGCGCTCAGAGCGCTGCGCATTCTCAGCCCTTTCCTGCCGGACAACGAGACGATGCAAGACATCGTGACACGTAGCGCGCTGCTGGCGATGATCTCGGATGACCCCAAACCTCACGGCTTGCTCCAAACGGATTCACCACCCCACTGGGACGAATTGAAACGCCATGCCTGCGCGCAACAGAACGACCATGTAATCAAGCTTGTACACGCCTGCTGGCAAGAAGATGGCTTACGCGCCGATCCGCGCTGGCGCAAGACTGCCGCGCTGGCGCTGCATGGCCGTGGATAGGAGAGGCAGGGCGGACATGTCCGCGCCCGCCCCTCCCGCTTCTTACATCGCCGCCACCACCGCGTCGCCCATGCCGGAACAACTGACTTTTTCGCAGCCGGCTTTGTAGATGTCGCCGGGGCGGCGGGACCGTAGATTGGTCTTTCACGTCAGGTGGCTCCGGCGTAGTCGGCCTGGTAAGGTTGCGTGTTTCAGCACGCTAAAACACAGATAGACCAGTTTGCGCATAGCCGCTTGAAGTGAAAGGCGGTATCTACGGCCCTATTAGCGGTAAAACCTGCGCTTGCGGGCAAAGCAGGCCGCCAACCCTTGCCACATCAAATAGGTGGCAGCGACAACGGCACTGGCGACGATCAGAAAGCTGCCGCCGGCGATCAGCGCAAAGGGCTCGCGCAGCACGCCGTTCGCGTCGACATGGAAACCGATCAAGCCGGCCGCGCCCAGGCAGGCCAAACCGACGGCCGCCATCAGCGCGACGATGATCAGCAAGAGCTTCAAGGAGCGGGACATAGTTCCAGACCTAGGTTGCGGATAAGTCTTCAGTCCAGGTTTTCCGCTCCGAGTTCCATGTTTGGGGCCATGCCAGGCCCACAATGAACCTTCACGATCCAACTTAGCGTGGCAGAGAGGGCCGTTTCTTGAGCTTTGCCCGCGCGGCCAGAACCATAGCTTGGGGAGAATGAACTGAAGCCCAACGTTCACCGAGAAAATGCACGACCCCATAAATGTTGATCGCCATATATCGCGGCAAGCGTTGGGCTTCGCAAGCTCAGCTCAATCTACGGCCCTTGAAATTACACCCGCATATTCAATTTGACTTATCCCAGCTATTAATTAATACCAACTGCAAGTCTTCATCGCATGCTAGATGAGCAACATATCCTAAAAAATCTTCATCTTCATCACGCTCAGGCACATTAGGATCAAAATCAATATCTCCAACCCACCAAGCAGGGTACTCGATCACCGCATCACCAATGGAGAACCGAGTCACTCCCCTTTGCAGATCATGCTGATACTTAACCATCAAGCCAATATCTTGAAAATTCCAACACTTGTCATTCCATTGAAAGTAGAGATTCTTTCCTGTGGCAAATACACCAAACTCATCACCACATACAACCGCGTAATTTCCTTGCACAATAGAATCTACAGCAGGCTGCATAGAAAACCTCCCGCTCTCAGCATCAAGAATCACAATCTCATGCGGATAAGTTGCCTTCTTAAGTACTATATTTTTTTTCACGGATTAACCCTTGCAATTCCAGTTAGTATATCCATTGATGGATTACTTCTAGTCCCTGCTGAAATCACACCTTGCGGGCTACCATACTTTGCAAGGAGTGACTCATAAGTTGGCCCATATTGACTGCCATATTTCATCATATTTCTCTCATACAGTATGGGAAGTTGTTCAGCTGAATATTTCGACATACGAGTTTGATTACGCATATCTACAATTCCCCTAGCGATACTCTCCTCAGCCACGCCCTCCGTGCGCATTTTAGATACCAAAGCAGCCTCATCAGCTAGTCCTTGATGATATTCCAAACGTACACTTCGAGCAGCAGCAACCTGTTCTGGACTAGTCCAATCAACAGGCCACTTCGGTGGTGCAAATTGAGATCCATTCACTGGGACATAGCCATACACGCCTTGGTAATCCTCAACAAGATCCGCAGGAAGATTTTTAACTGTGTAATTAAAGCTATCAGTTGAACCTGCCAAACCACCGTACTTAATTGAGATCCCTTGACCTCTAGATAGCTCTGGAATAAATGGACTCAACGTAACATCCGGAGCCATTGCATCCAGCCTACTCAATGCACCAGCATACCGCTGCTTCAACACACCAAGCCCAGCCCCCCCAGCATAGCTCATTGCCATACCAGATGTCGTGCCAACCAACCTTTGGCCTGCCAAATAATAGTTCTCATCAGCCATA
Source organism: Chromobacterium indicum (assembly GCF_039708975.1). NCBI lineage: Bacteria > Pseudomonadati > Pseudomonadota > Betaproteobacteria > Neisseriales > Chromobacteriaceae > Chromobacterium > Chromobacterium indicum. The sequence goes on along the minus strand of NZ_JAYFSJ010000018.1, from coordinate 6,802 downwards.
GCCCCGAGCATGCCGACTAGGCTATTTTGATACATGCTGGTCAAAAGACCATCAAATGTCACACGCCCATTCATTAAATCAGACACGGAGTTTAAAACATTCCCGGGCAGACTCTCAACGCCATCACGAACTCCAGACCCTAATGCATCAGCCTCTAAAGAGGCAAGTGATGGCCGCGCATAAGGCGCTGGAATCGACATAACCGCATCATTACTTCTCCAAAATGGCTTTCCACTACTATCAAATACATAAGTAATGATTCCATCTTTAGGGCTTGCCCATTCCGGCACACCAGGCACGACATAAGGAGTTTCTCGCGACAAGCCATTAAATATATCTCCGCCGCGGCCTGCATAGACTGGCAAGCCATCCTTATTACGGTACAAAACTTGCCCATTCGACTCTATCGCCAGATCAGTAAGATCCTCCACTGAAGGACGAACGATATGTCCATTCGGCAGCTTAACACGCCCCCCCCCCAGATCGACGCTACGCCCACTATTGGCATTACCCAAATATTGTCCATCCTCTCCACCATCCGATTCTACTTTCTCGCCGTAGCTACTCTCTCGATAGATAGCTGTTCCACTCGCCCCCTCCCCTCCATCGACAACTGATGCCATGCGAGCGAACCCCTCTCGAATAAAGGGGTCATCTGTCAGTTGCAAACCATTAGACCTAATAGGAACCCGTACTATTTCATCACCTACAGCACTGCCAAACGAGTTGGCCGCCAGGTTACCCCAGTTCGGCTGGTGATCGTTGCCCAGCACCGACTGGATGGTGCCGCCAGCCATGCCGCGCAAGGTTCCATAACCGATATTGGCGAACGGATCGGTTTCAACATTCGGCTTTATGCCGCTCGTCGCCCATGTCGCCACACCCGATGCCGCCACCGAAGTCCAGCTGAACGACTTTTGCATGCCGGTCGCCATCGCCACACCTTGGGTCGCGGCATTCACGACCATCGTCCGCGCTACAGTCTGCTGCATGCCGGCACCAGAAAGCGCTCCGCTGCCACTTGCCAAACCTACCGTGGCTGCAGTAGAAAATGCAGACAAGCCCACTTGGCTCCAAGAGAACTTATTCTGCATCCCCATCCCCATTGCCACGCCTTGACTGACAATGGAGCCAACAGCACCAGCGGCAGCAGCCACTCCAATTAAGCCGGCGGTACTGAGACCTACAGTTACCCCCATTGCGGTACCGCCAGCAAGAACAGCCGCTCCTGCCGACGCAATTTCTCCAAGCGTAGCAGCACCCAGCGTAAGAGCTCCTCCAGCAGAAGATGCAACAGCCCCCATCGCTACCGCCGCCGCGCCAGCAGTCATCACCACCGCCACCACAGCCACGATGGCAACCAGAATCATCCCAAAGCCGCCACAACCACCGCCACCTCCCGGCGGCGGCGGCGGCGGCGGCGGTTCCGGCAGTGTCGGCGTCACATCGCCTATCGCCTCGCCCGGGTTGTAGACGCGGTAGGTGCCGCTGTTGTTGTGGAGGTTGGTGACCTTGTTCGGCACCCGCAGCACTTGGCCGGCCTTCAGCGTTTCCGTGCCGGTCAGGCCGTTAGCGTCAGCCAGCAAATACCACAGCGATTTGTCGCCCCACAGATTGGCGGCGATCACTTGCAGCGTGTCGCCATCCCGCGCCGTCACCGTGCCAGGCGCTTGCGCCGGGTAATTGGCGCCGATTGGTTCATAATTTTGGTCGAAGTCGGCGCTGCTCACCGGCGCGCCATTGCGGTAGCTGTCCTTGCGATTGCCCAGATCGCCCCGCGCCAGCGACTTGGCGTAGTCCACCCGGCTGGGGCCGTCGTTGCCCACCGCGCCCACCTGTTTGCCGTCCAGATAGTAGTAGTCCTGTTTCTTGTAAGTGCTGCCGTGGTCTACCTCTTCCCGCTTCAGCACCAGGCCCTGGGCGTTGTTGACGTAGCGCAAGCTGCGTTGGCCTTGCTCGTCGATCGCTTCTTTCAGGTGGCCGTTGAGGTCGTAAGTGAGATGGGAGTAACCCTGCTTCCAACCTGGCGCGTTGGGATTGTATGGCTGAGCGGTAATGGTGGATTGCTTGGCCTCGTCCCACCACTCATAGCCGTAGTAGGTCGTGGTGGTGGTGTCGCCGCTGCGCTGCGCCGTGTTGTCCAGCGTGCCATCGGCCATCAGGTTGAAAGTGGTGGTACTGCCGTCCGCCTGTTGGCTGGTGAGCTTGCTGTCGGCGTCGTAAACCGAGCTGACGCTGCTCTTCTGCCCGCCATCGCCATCCCATCGGTACGTTGCATAGCCGATGGCCCGTCCCTGCAGGTCGTTGCTGCGCCGGGTGGCCAGCTTGCCGTTGATCGTGGTGTCGGTGAGGAAGCCGCCATCGGTGTACTGATACTGCTCCACAGTGCCGTCTTTGGCATTGGTGACCTGTTTGCGCTGGCCGGCCTGGTCGTACAACACCTCCACGCCATCGCCGCCAGCCGGCCCGCGGGTGATCTTGCCGTTGTCCAGCTTGCCCATGCTGACGGTGAAGCGATTCATCGCGTCATAGGCATACCAGTTGTCCTGCGTCTGCGCGCTGCCATCCACGCCGTCGCGATATTCGGCGTAGACGCGGCGGCGGTTGCCCACCGCGTCGTACTCGTAACGGGTGAGGAACTTGGGATCGTGGATTTGGGTGACCCGGCCCAAAGCGTCGTACTGGATGTCGGCGTACTGATAAACCTGCTGGCTTTGCTGGCTCAGCGTGGTGTAGCCCTCGAAGGTCTTACGGCCATCCTTATCGTACTCGTACAGCGTGTAGCTGTTGGTGGCGCTGTCCTCCAGGCTCTTCTGATAGCCGTTGCCGTAATAGCTGTAGTGGATGTTCTGCCCAATGCTGCCGGTTTGCAGGTACAGCTGCCCGGCATTGCTGTAAGCATAGGTGAAGGTGTGGTTGCCCAGATCGACATGGCGCAGCTTGAGGCCGAACAGGCTCGTGTCGTCCACCATGGTCCGGCCGTTGGCATCGGTGGTGCTGACGCGCCACCCCCCCACCACCGTGCCGCCGGCGCCTTTGAACGTGGCGTCCCACTGGTAGCTGTAGTTGACGGCGCGCTGCGCCGCGCTGACGGTGGCAAGCACCCGGCCCAGGCTGTCGTAGCGGGTCGTATCGGCCAACACCGTCTTGCCGTCGGCGGTGGTGCGATGGGCAACGCGCTGGCCGGCGCTGTCGTAGTCGTACTCGTCATAGCCGCTGCCCGCGCGGTCTATCCGCTTGAGCTGCCCCAGCTTGTCGTAACTGTACATGGTGGAGCGGTTAAGCTCATCGATGCTGGATCGCAGATTGCCCTGCGCGTCATAGCGCATGGATTTGGCGCCGCCGTCGGCGTGCCACTCGTTCAACACCTTGCCCTGGCCGTCCTGGCTGCCCGCCAACCAGCTTTGCCGGTTGACGCGGCCATTGGCGTCGATGGTGGCCACCACATTGCCCATCGCGTCATAGCGGTACTGGGTCAGCGGAGTGATGTCCGCCGCCTTGCCGTCTTCGCCGGTCGCGCTAACTTTTGGATCTTGCTTGGCCAGCAGCTTGCCGGTAGTGCTGTAGCGGTACTGGGTGACATCGCCCATGCCGTCGGTTTCACTGTCCACTTCGCCAAAGGCGTTGTAATGCTGCCCGCGGGTGACGGTAGCGTCATGATTGGACACCCCCAGCAGCACCCAGTTGAGCACGCCTGCGGTTGTAGGGTCATTCGGCCCGCCGCGGTGCAAATAACCAGCCACGTCGACCGCGCTGCCATCGGCATTGTTCAGCAGCCCGCCGCCGGCATCCCGCAGCTGGTAGCGGTATTCGTAGTCGCCGGCGGCCAGGTTGTCGACATTGAACTGGAAACCGCCCTGCGGATTGCGGCTCAAGGCCGCGCTCTGCCAAGCGCCGTTGCTGCCCTTGACCCGATACGACAGGTTCAGGGTGGCGGCATTAGCCTGCGGCGGCGTAAAGGTCACCGACAACGGCAAGGCCAAGCCCTGCAGATCGCCCGGATTCAAGGTGGCACCGCCGCCGCCCAGCGTGATCTTGCCGGCGGCGCGGTTCAGCATCAGGCCATTATTGTCGAAAACCTGATATTCGAATTCATAGGCTGTGGGGCCTGCCAGGCTGTTGGCCAGATCCTCGCAATGCCAGTCGAACGCGCCATCCGGATTGCGCGCCAGCGCCATCTCGCTGTACGCGCCATTGCTGCCGGCCACCCGATAACGCACCTTGCCGCTGACGGCCGCCAGGTTCTGGTTGCGGATGTGGACGACTTGCGGCTGATCCTGCCACGGCACCGGCTGGGCCAGAGAGTTCGGCTCGCCTGGACGGAAGCTACCGATGACTTTCTTGACCTGCTGGTTGTTGCCGTCAAAGCTGGTCAAATCGTATTCGTAAGTCGTGCCCGGCTTCAGGCCAAAGTTGGCGGGATCGAACTGAAACCAGCCGTTGAGCGGACCATTGGATGTGGCGGGATTCAAGTTGGACAGCGGGCTCCACGCGCCGCCCGGCATGCTGCGGAAGCGGATGGCTGCGTGGGTGGCGGTTTCGCCCTGACCGGTGACATTGATCCAGCCATTGCCCCAGCCGCCGTTGTCGGTGTACATGAAAGCCTGATCCGCTGCCGACTGTTGATTGAAGCTAATGCCAGTACCATCGCGATGAGCATAGCCCTGCCGGGTTCCGATCAATTTACCAGAAGCGCCAAACAGTAAATAGCAATACTGTGTGTCGCCCAAACTCTGGAACGCATCACTGGTGAACCACCCCGCCATTGATTGACCATTAATAGTCATCAGCGGCATGCTGGACACCCTCCAACCATTCACCCCCGCCACTCTAGTCAACAGCAGGACACGATTCACATTGGCATCTGGTGTTTGAAAAGATGTTACCCCCCCACCATAGTTCCCATAAAAACCACTAGCTATATGATTACGTAAAGCCGCGCCGCCAAAAGAGCTAGTTTGTCCGAATAATAAAAGGTCAGTTTTAACACCAGATGCCGGTGCAGAAACCGTTTTATATACCGAAATCGTAAAACTTAACCCTGCAGCATCCCCCCAATCTGGAGATGAGCTATTAGAGCCAAACTGTGCAGTCAGACCCACCGGCTGATTAAACACACCACTGGACGGCACATATACAATTTGATTCCGGGTAGGAAGGCCTTTACCGTTAAAAAAATTGACGACCACCTTGTATCCCTCGCCACCATATTCTGACAGCGGGGGCAGATTCACATTGACATTTACAGATGTCAAAAACAAATCATAAGCCCTGCGGCTGGAATACTCTCGATCCCGGACATCCACTTCTAACGGGGTCAGCACCACCGACCCACTCCGCTGTAGCCCTCCAATCAATAAACCTTGGCTCGCCAGCGGATTGCTTTCCAGCGGCCCCTTCGTCGCAATCGCCCCCACCGTCACCACATCCCCCGCGCCGGTCTGCAGCCTGGCGCTGATCCACGGCTCCACTTGCACTTGCGACGCCTGCCGCGCGTTTACCATCGTCGGTTGATAAGTAGCAATATGTTGATTGCGCGCATCGTAGTCGCTCACCGTCAAGCGCAAGTTATCCATCGGCGCTTTCGGATCGGCCCGCTTGGCCACCAGCGCCATCGCCTGATCCAGGCTCATGCCGCGCAGCTCGTCGCCGCTTTCGCCTCCAGATTCGATCGTCAAGGTTGCATTGCCGTTGGCGTCGTAGCCGTACAGCTTGGTCACGCCGCCGGCGTTGCCGCGGGTCAGCCGGCCGGCGCCGTCATACTCGCTGAACTCCTGCCAATCGCCCTGGCGGTTGAGGCTGGTACGCTTGCCGCTGATCTGGCCCCAGGCGTTGTAGCGGGTTTCTGACCAGATGCCGGTACTGGCATCCAGCTTGGCGATCTGTTGCTTGGCCGCGTTGTACTGGTAGGACACTAGGTCCTGCAGCAGCGGCTGGCCCGCCGCCTGCTGTCGCGGATGCTGCGTGCGCGTGACATTGCCGGCCGCGTCGTACTCGTAGTAGGTGATGTTCTGCTCAGCATCCACCTGGCTGAGCAAACGGCCACCCACGCCATAAGTCATCTTGCTGAAGTCCCCCGCCACCCCAGCCTTGACGCTGCGTACAAGTTGACCCAAGCCGTTGTAATAGCTGTCGGTGGTCGGCCTCACGCTCTGGCCGGTCTGGTCGACGAAAGCGGCTTCTTCACGATGAGTCTCGCGGCCCAGCTTGTCGTAGCCGATGTCGGTGACGCCATTCTTGGCGTCGGTCTTGCGGTCCACCAGGCCCAGCGCGTTGTAGTGGTACTGGGTGCGCACCATGCCGCGGGCATCGCTGACGCCATCGTCGGCGGAGATTTGCACGTTCAACCGGCGCTCTTCCGCCACCCTCCCCATTCGGTCGTAGTCGAACTCGCTTACGCGGTCATCGCCAGCATTCGGCTTCAGCTTGGCTCTGGCCATGTCCAGCGTGTCGCTGTCAGCCGGCACGCCGATAGCGACGGCGTAGCGGGTTTCGCGCACCGGTTTGCCGGCGCTATTGTAGTCCCATGCCACCGCGTAGCCGGCGGCATCCACTTCCAATACCTTGCGCCCCGCGCGGTCAAACCAGCGATACGCGCTGTTGCCGAGGGCGTCGGTCTCCTTCGCTACATTGCCGTTGGCGTCGTAGCTGCGGCTGATGACCAAGTCTCTCAGCCGGATGTCGTAGTTGCCGGTATCGGCATTGCGCAATCCAACCGTCTGATCAGGCACGATGGTGCGCTTGAGCCGGTTGTTGTTGTCGTACTCGAACCGGGTGACGCGGCAGTTGCCGTCCGCCGGCT
>NZ_JAYFSJ010000017.1:0-106517 GCF_039708975.1 Chromobacterium indicum | reverse complement strand
TGGGCGACGGGGGGGGGGGGGGGGAGGGTGTTAGGCGCTGTTTTCAACACTAGGGGGGAAGAAAACAAGCCGCCGCATATGCGGCGGCGGCGCGGGCCCGTCGGGGACGGTCCGGCGCCGGCTGATTATGCGTTTCTGTTGTTACAGTCTAGTTCAGGACGCAACCGTCAACATCGCAATTTTCCCTAACCCGGCATTTATGCCGCGGAGACCGGCAAACGCCCGCCGCGGACCGCCGCGTCGAACAGCCGATAGTCGGATTCCACCTGGTCGGCGTAGGCCTGCGCGTAGTCGGCTAGCGCCTGGTCGAACTTGTCCGACTCCCCCAGATAGCCGGCGATTTCGGCCGCGCAGCCGCCGGATTTGGCGTGGGCGCGCGCCAGCGTCCAGCCGCAAGCCTGGCCGTAGCTGGCTAGCTCTTCGGCATTGGTGAACGCTTCCAGCGCCGGAGCGGCCTTCATGTCGCGCAGCTGGCGCATGTAGAAGTGATGGCCGTCTGCGCCCTGGGTCCAGCCTAGGAACAGGTCGCTGGTGGCCTGCATCAATCGTTGTCCGAACACCACCCGCTTGCCCTGGTTGCCGTGCACGCATGGCTGGGTGAAGGCTTCCAGCACCGATGGCCGCGCCTCCTTCAACTGCAGGAAGAGCGGCTGGTCGTAGTCGTCCTGCAGCAGTAGCACCAGGCAGCGGGTGCCGACGCTGCCGACGCCCACCACCTTGAAGGCGGCGTCCACCAGCCGGAAGCGTTGCAGCAGCTCGCGGCGGTCTTCCTTCAGGGTGTCGATGTAACTGGTCAGCATGCGCTGGATCTTGGCCAGGCTGTCGCCGCCCAGCCAGTCGTCGCAGGCGGCCAACGGACCGTTCCGGTCGTCGAGGTGGAAGATGACCGGCGGGTTGTCGCGCAGCCGCAAGCCGCCGTCCTCCAGGTCGGTCATCTTGGGCAGCAGCCGCTCCTGGGTCTGGTTGCGCGCCTTGCCGGCCACCTTGTTCAATTGCTGGCGCATGCCCTCGTCGGTGGCCTGGGACAGCAATTGTTCGAAATCGACGCGGCAATACCACAGGTCCAGCTGGCTCATCTGCGAGAAAACGCCGATGCGGCGGCGATAGGTGGCGGACAGGCGCTGAACGATCTCGCGGGTGGCCTGGGCGTCGAAGCCGCGGCTGCGGCCGGCCAGCACCAGGCTGACCGCCAGCCGCTTGACGTCCCATTCCCAGGGGCCGGGATGGGTTTCGTCGAAATCGTTGATGTCGAACACCAGTTGCCGTTCCGGCGAGGCGAAGAAGCCGAAGTTCATCAGGTGGGCGTCGCCGCAGATCTGCAGCCGCAGGCCGCTGTCGGGGCCGGCGGCCAGGTCGGCGGCCTGGATCATCGCCATGCCGCGGAAGAAGGCGAACGGCGACGCGTGCATGCGCGCGTAGCGCAGCGGCACCAGCGCCGGCACCCGGCCCTGCGAGGTGGATTCCACCAGCGCCACCACGTCGCGCCCCGGCGCCAGGTGGAGTTCGGCCTGGCTGGAGCGCGGGCATTGGCCGCGTCGGGCCTTGCCGTCGGCGTAGTGCTGATCGTACTTGGGATGGGAGGCGGTGGTCATCGGCGGGTCCGTTCGTGGCGTATGCCGTCAGTGTAACCGCGCGGGGCGGGCGGCGCGCTGCCGACGCGGTTCGGTAGGCCAGGCGGCCTCGCCGCACGGGTGCTTATTCACAGCTTGTTCTGAAATTGTCCACATTATGCACAGGCTGTTGTGGATGAAATCACTTACCCACATTGTCGCAAAGGGATAGGCACTTTTCTGCGAGTTGCCCACAGTCTTATCCCGGGATATCCAGCTCATCCACAGCCAGTCACTGAATGCCGGACTTATCCACAGTCATTTGCGGGCGCAGCCGTGAATCTGCTTCTTCCAGGCCGGGCTGAGCGGCATGCCGTTCAATCTGACCTCCAGCAGGCTGCCTTCGCCTTGCGGCAGGATGTCCACCCGGGTGCCGGAGGCGTCGCTGACCGGGTTGCGCAGCGCCAGGCTGCGGCTGCCGTCGCGCTCGTCGCGGCGCTCGACGAAATCATCGGGGATGTGCAGCTTTTGCAAGCCTTGCTGCAGGCAGTCGGCCACCTGCTGCGGCGGGCGCTGGCTGTTCAGGCTGAGCGAGGGGGCGGCGCGCAGCGGCGTGGCGCAGGCGAGCAGGGACAAGGAGACGACGAGGGGGAGAACGGCGCGGAATAGGAACATCGGCTTCGGCATGGGTTGGTGAAACAATGCCTTTTTGGTGCGCCAATCGCCGCCGCGGGTTCCGTCTTCCGCGGCGGCAAGATGTTAAGCGATGTTACGCGAAGCGGTCGCCGGGCTGGCAGCGGCGCAGGAAGGCCAGCATGTCGGCGACGCGGGCGTCGCCTTCGGTCGGGGCCCAGGCGGCCTGATCAGACTCGGGCAGGGGCTGGTATGGGCCGCGCTTCACTTCGAACACCACGCTGCCCGGCTCCAGCGACACCACCGAATGCCAGGTGCCGGCCGGCATCTCGAACGCGCGCGCGCCGCCGTCGCCCAGGCGGTGGCGGGCGGCCACGGTTTCGCCGGAGGCGTCGAATTCGATCCAGTCCAGCGCGCCGGACAGCATGATCAGCAGTTCCGGGCTGCCGGGGTGGCGGTGCGGGCGGACATAGGTGTCCGGCTCCATGGCGATGGCCAGGCGCTGGACGACGTCGTCCAGCTCGGTGTGGATATTGTGGTGGGCGCGCAGCCGCGGCGCACAGGCAGCCTTGGCGGACAGGTCGGCGAGGTCTTGATTGGTCAGGGTTTTCATTTTTTGACGCGAGCGTGAAAAGCAAAGCGCGATTATGGCGCGAAACGGGAGGATTGTGTCCGGGCGCGTGGCGTTGCCGCAGGGGCTTGGGTGGGAGAGGGCTGCTGCCGTTTTTCTATTGAAGTGGTTTTGTGTCCGCTGCGCGGACGGATGATTTTCATGGCGGAGCTGTCCGCCGGGCAGGCAAGGGGCTGAGCGGCCAGCCCCCTTGCAACCCCAGGCCGCCCCTGCGACCGCGAATTCCCGTTCCGTTGACGGATGGCAAGGCGCCGTGGAACTCGCCCCGCGCTAGCGTCGCGGGGCTCAAACATGCGACGGCTTAAAACCTTGCCATCCGTCAACGGAACGGCGCGGGTCGGAAGGGGGAGGGACGGCGCGATGCGTGGATGCGTAGCATGGCAAGGAGTGTTGATCGGCTGGAAGTCGACCGGGAGGAGAGAGGGGGCGCACAGCCGCAGGGCGACGCATCAGGTTATGCGCCGCCCTGGGCCAGAGAGGTGTTTCGCTTACTGCCGAATCTGCCCGTCGCCCAGTACGATCCATTTCTGGCTGGTCAGGCCGTTAAGGCCGACCGGGCCGCGGGCGTGGATTTTGTCGGTGGAGATGCCGATTTCGGCGCCCAGGCCGTATTCGAAGCCGTCTGCGAAGCGGGTGGAGGCGTTGACCATCACGCTGGCGGAGTCCACCTCGCGCAGGAAGCGGCGCGAACGGCCGTAGTCCTCGGTGACGATGGCGTCGGTGTGGTGGCTGCCCCAGTGGTTGATGTGCTCGATCGCCTCGTCCATGTCCTTGACCACCTTCACCGCCAGGACCGGCGCCAGGTATTCGGTGGCCCAGTCGTCGTCGGTGGCGGGTTTGACCTGTTCGCCCAGGATGGCGCGGGTGCGTTCGCAGCCGCGCAGCTCCACGCCTTTTTCCCAATAGGTGCCGGCCAGCCGCGGCAGCATGAATTCGGCGAAGGCGCCGTGCACTAGCAGCGTTTCCATGGTGTTGCAGGTGCCGTAGCGGTGGGTTTTGGCGTTGATGGCGATGTTGAACGCCTTGTCCGGATTGGCGGTGTCGTCGATGTAGACATGGCAGTTGCCGTCCAGATGCTTGATCACCGGCACCCGCGCCTCGGCGCTGATGCGGGCGATCAGACCCTTGCCGCCGCGGGGCACGATCACGTCGACGTACTCCGGCATCGCGATCAGCTCGCCCACCGCGGCGCGGTCGGTGGTGGCCAGCACCTGCACCGCCTCGGCTGGCAGGCCGGCGGCGGCCAGGCCCTCATGCACGCAGGCGGCGATGGCCTGGTTGCTGTGGAAGGCCTCGGAGCCGCCGCGCAGGATGGTGGCGTTGCCGGATTTCAGGCATAGGCCGGCGGCGTCGGCGGTGACGTTGGGGCGGGCTTCGTAGATGATGCCCACCACGCCCAGCGGCACCCGCATCTTGCCCAGCTGGATGCCGGACGGGCGGTAGCTCATTTCGTCGATCTCGCCGACCGGATCCGGCAGCGCGGCGATCTGGCGCAGGCCGTCGGCCATCGCATCCACGCCTTTGGCGGAGAGGGTCAGGCGGTCCAGCATGGCGTCGTCGAGGCCGGCCAGGCGCGCGGCGTCCAGGTCCTGGCGGTTGGCGGCCAGGAGCGTGTCCTGTTCGCGGACGATGGCGTCGGCGATGGCGTGGAGCGCGGCGTTTTTCTGGTTGGCGTCGGCGCGGGCCAGCAGGCGCGACGCTTTGCGCGCGGCCTGGCCCAGTTGCTGCATGTATTCTTTGACGTTCATGGCGAAGAGTCCCGGTGCTGTTGTTTTCTGATTGTTTGCAGCTTAAACCAAAGCGCAGACAGCGAACAGAGACAGTCGGAATGTAGATTGGCTATTGTCGGGCAGGCGGTTCGCGCCAGCGTTCGGCCGGCACCGCGATGGGCTGGGCCGGCTGTTCGACGAAGTGCGGCGACATGATCTGCACGCCGAATTCGTTGAAGGCGTCCAGAATTTCGCCGTGCAGCGCGTCGCGCACCGCCGGCGCCTGTTCGCCGCGCGCCAGCTTCGCCTGCAGCTCGTACTCGATGTAGAAGTCTTGCAGCGCCAGCTTGCGCACCTGAGGCGGCGCGGCCGGGTCGATGCCCGCCGTGCGGCGCGCGGCCAGCTCCAATAGCGCCTCCACCTGCCGCCAGGGCGTGTCGTAGCCTATGGTGACGCGGGTGGCGACCATCGCGCCGGCTTCTCCGTCGTGGCGGCTGTAATTGTTGACCAGCCCGCCCACCGCCACCGCGTTGGGAATGGTGACTTCGAAGCCCTGGCCGGTGCGGATCTTGGTGGATAGCGCCGACAGCTCGCTGACGGTGCCTTCGGCCTCGCCTATCTTCACGTAATCGCCTGGGCGCAGCGCGCGGGAGTAGATCAGCACCAGGCCGCTCATCGCGTGGTTCATCAGTCCGGCCGAGCCCAGCGTCACCATCAGGCCGAAGAACACGCTGACGCCTTTGAACGCGTCGCTGTTGGCGCCGGGCAGGTAGGGGTAGGCGACGATCAGCGCGAACAGCCACAGGATCACCGACGCCAGCCGGCGGGTGGCGCCGACGGTTTCGGCGTGCAGGCCGGGCAGCTCCAACTGGCCGCGCTCCACCGTGCCGAACAGCAGCCCGAGGCCGCGTCCGATCAGCCGGGCGAGCAAGAAGATCACGGCGACGATGGCGAGTCCGGGCAGCGCCGACAGGAAGTCGTCGGCGATGGTGGCCAGCAACTGGTAGAAGGCGGCGGCCAGCTTGCGTCCCAGCGGCCGGGTATAGGGGAATTGCGCCAGCGTGTAGCCGAGCCAGACATAGCCGGCGACCAGGGCGGACAGCAGAGCGGTGATGTCTACCAGCTGGCGTTCGGCTGCCAGCAGAAAGCGGCGCAGTTGGAGGCGGCCGGCGAGCAGCGGCAACGCGTCCGCCGGCGATTGGGCCAGGCGCCGCCGCGAGGCCGCGCGGGCGCGGGCGATCAGGTACAGCGCGGCGGCGAACAGCCCGCAGGCCAGCAGGGCCAGCAGCGAAGACTGGACGATGCGCTGCGGCGAGCGTTGTTCGAGCACCGCCTGCCGCAGTTCGTTCAGCCTGTCGCGCGCTCGTTCCCCGGCTTGTTCCAGCGTCAGTTGATCGCCTGGGTCGAGATCGCCCTCCAGAATGGTGAACAGCGGCTTGCCGCGCACGCTCAAGGCCAGGCCGCGCAGCCGGCCGTCGGCGAAGGGCGCGGCTTGCACCGGTTGGCGCAGATCCTCAGGTTGGAGCGCATTGATGCGCTCCAGCGTGCGTTGCAGCCGTTGCTCTGGCGTCAGGCTGCCTTGACCGGCGAGGAAAAGAAAGATGGGGCGGTTGTCCAGCATCAGCGTGCGGGCTTGATCGGCGGCGGACGGGGTGGCGCGGGGTTCCGCGGCGTGGACAAGCAGCGGGAGCGATAGCAGCAGCGGCAGCAGGCAGCGGCGGATCAGGGACATGGCGGCTCCGGTCGGCGGCGATGATATCGGCATCATCGCACAGCCGGAGCCGTTCGGCACCCGCCGGCGCGCGCGTCAGCGCGGACTGGGTTGCAGCCGGGTCAGTTCTGCGGCGCGGGCGGCGGTGGACGCCAGCTCGCAGTCGGCGGCCACCAGCGATTCGGCGGTGCCGCCGTCAGGATCAACGTAGGCGCTGCAGTTGGCGGCGCGGTATTTCAGCCACAGCCGCTGGGCGGTTTGCAGCCTTTGCTGGCGCTTGGCGGGCAAGGCGGCCATCAGCTTGCGGTATGTGTCGTTCAGCTGCTTGTCCTGGCGCGCGTGTTCTGCCGAGAGGCAATCCAGCATGCCGGCGGTGACGCCGCCGGCCTGGTCCATGCACTGGTCGTAATGGTGGCTGTACATCGCCTCTTCGGCGCAGGCAAAGGCGCGGAAGGATAGGAGGCCGAGCAGCAGCAGGGCGGACAGGCGTAAGGCGTATCGAGTCATGTTTTTATGGTTTTCCAAGGTGCGCACGCGGAATGATGGGGGAAGCCGGCCCGCGGGGGCGAGCCGGCCATGGGGCTTAGAGCTGCAACGCGCCGGTCAGGTCGCCCGGCGGCTGCGCGCCGCGCTCGCGGAAGGCCTGGTTGCGAACCTTGACGCCCTCCAGCTCCGGCAGGCCGTGCAGGCGGCTGATGAAGCGGATGATGGAGGTGGTGTCGTAGAAGGTGTGGTCGACATGGCCTTTTTTGGCGAACGGCGACACCACGATGGCCGGGATGCGGCTGCCCGGACCCCAGCGGTCGCCCTTGGGCGGGGCCACGTGGTCCCACCAGCCGCCGTTCTCGTCGTGGGTGATGACCACCACCATGTTCTTCCACTGCGGGCCGCTCATCAGGTGCTGCAGCACGTTGGCGACGTGGCGGTCGCCGCTTTCCACGTCGGAGTAGCCGGCGTGCATGTTCAGATTGCCCTGCGGCTTGTAGAAGGCCACCGCCGGCAGCTTGCCGGCCACCGCGTCGGCGATGAAGCGGTTGCTGATCGGGCTGTCGCCCAGGCCGCCGTCGCGCAGGTGCGCCTCGCGGGCCTTGGTGCCGGGCGCGAAGTTCTTGAAGTAGTTGAACGGCTGGTGGTGGTACTGGAAGTTGGGCGCGTCCGGGCCGCCCTTGCCGTCCAGCGCCGCTTGCCAGCTGCCGCCGTACCAGGCCCAGTTGACGCCCTTGCGCGACAACAGGTCGCCGATGGTGTCGTAGGTTTGCGGCGGCAGGGTGCTGGCGTCGGCCGGGTCCGCGTAGCGCTTGTCGCCGCCCTCGGCCGGCTTGACGTAGCTGGGTTGGAATGGCGGGGCCATGGTGTTGACCGCGTAGCCGTCCGGCGTGATCGCGCCGTTGTTGACGAATTGCGGCGGGCCGTCCATCGCCGAACTGGGCACTTTCACCTTCAGCTTGTAGCCCTTGGGGCCGTCGTCCAGCACGGCGATCTTCTTCGCCGCCGCGGTGTCCTTGGCGTTGAAGTATTCCGGCGTGCGGGCGGAGATCAGGAACTGGTGGTTCAAGTAGGAACCGCCGAAGGCCGCCATGAAGAAGTTGTCGCACAGCGTGTATTGCTGGGCGATCTTCCATTGGTTGAGGTTCTTCGCGGTTTCGCTGTAATAGCCCATCACCAGCGCGCCGGAGTCGGCCCAGGCGGCGAACTGGTCGTTCCGGCCGCCGTTGATCTGCATCTGGTTCTGGTAGAACAAATGCCACAGGTCACGGGTGATCACGGCTTCCGGCAGCGGCTCGCCGTCGGCGTCCTTCAGCGGGAACGGGCCGTTGGGCAGGTTCTGGATCTTGTCTTCCTCGATCAGGTAGTACTTGCCGGCCACGGTCTGGCCGCGCTGCACCATGCCGCCCCAGATCTTGGGCAGGTTCTTCAGCCTGGAGCCGTCGCGGTCCAGCTGGATACAGGCTTCGGCCGGCGCCTTGGACAGCGGATGCTTCACGCCGGGGAAGTTGCCGTACAGATTGTTGAAACTGCGGTTTTCCAGGTAGATCACCACCACGTTCTTCACGTGATGGCGCAGCCTGTCGTCCAGCGGGCCGTGGGCGCCCGGCGCGGCGTCGGCCGCCTGGCTGGCGACGGCGGGCAGCACGCCGGCGGCGCCGATGGCGGCCAGGCCTTCGAACAGGCGGCGGCGCGACGGGTCCTGCGGCGCGGTTTCGGGAGTGGTTTCGGGCGTATCGTGTTCGGACATGGCGATTATCCTGTGGTGCTGGACGTACAGCGGGAAACCGCCACTTTACTCCGCTTTGATGTCTATCTGAAGGCGATCAATCGTTTCGCATGGCGGCGCGCGCCTGGGCCAGCAGCGTTTTGGCTTCTTCCGGCAGGAATTCGGCGAAGCGCGGCGGCTCGGCCGGCGGCTCGCGCAGCAGCGCGACTGGGTCCTGGCCGTCGATGCTGCCAAGGTTGGGCGCGTGCACGAAGTAGCCGAGCAGCCGCTGCAGCCGTTCGGGCAGTTCGCGAGCCAGCTCGCGCGGCACCGCCAGGTAGTGGTTTTCCGCCTGGCGCAGCCAGCCCAGGCAGTAGCTGAGCACCACGCCGGTGCGGGGCTGGCCGGTGCGGTTGGCGCCGCCGGCGTGGATGACGGAGCCGAGATAGATCAGCACCGAGCCGGCGGGCATCGCGGCCGGGACTACTTCGCTCTCGTCCGGCAGCCGCTCCTCGGTCCAGCGGTGGCTGCCCGGCGCGACGTTGGTGGCGCCGTTGTCCTCGGTGAAGTCGTCCAGCGCGTACATGCAGTTGATCATGGTTTCCGATCCGGGAACCTTGACCGGAAACATCAGCGCGTCGCTGTGCAGGAACTGGCGCGGCTCGCCCGGGCCGATGCGTATCGCCTGGGTCAGGTTGAGCTGGTATTCGCGGCAGCCTCTGAGCAGCATGATGTCCATCAGCTGCAGGATCAGCGGGTGGATGGCCAGCTCGCGGCAGACTGGCACGCGGGCGATCAGGCCGGACAGCCGGCGGGTGGCGTAGCCGTAGAAGTCGCCCTGGCAGTCGGGCGCGGCGTCCAGCAGCGGGAAGAGCTCGGCGCGGAAGCGGGCCAGCCGCTCGGGGCAGAGCAGCCCTTCTACGATGACGCCGCCGTCGCGCTCCAGCGCGGCGGCGATGCCGGATGCGGGGTGATCGGGAGAAAAGCGTTGCAGAGCGGTCATGGCGCCTCCTGCCAAGATCAATCGAAAGGAGACTATTGGCGCCGAGGCGCGGCGGGAAAACTGGCTGTCGGTACAGTCAGCCGCGGCGCTGGCGCGCGATCAGCCGCTGCAGCGCGCGCTTGACGTCGGGGTGGCTGATGCAGTCGGACGCCTGCTCCATGCCGTCCAGCGCGGTTTCGCTGATCGCCAGCGTCTTCGGTTTTTTGACGCGGACCAGCTGCAGCGCCACCTTGACCCGCACCTTAGACGCCGGATAGCCCTGCTGCGCCAGCTGCGGCAGCAGCCCGGGCGCGGTCATCCGCAGCCGGGCGGCGACGATGCCGTTGTCGGCGTGGATCACCAGCTCGTCGTCGCGGATGCGCACCGCGCGGCAAGCCTCGCCCATCGCCGGCGGAATCAGCTTCTTGAAGGCGCGGTCCAGCGCCATCAGCTCGTGCGCGGCGGCGGAGAGGCGGGCCAGGGTCTGGTCCTGGCGGGTGATGTCGTTGAGCGGGCGTCCGGACATGGGCGTGGGGGGGAACGGTCGATGCCGTATTGTAGCATCGAGCGGGCTTGCGGCCGGCGAAACAAAACGGGCGCCGTCCGGGCGCCCGTTGTCGTGGCCCGCGAAAGCTTACTGGCCGCCCTCGACGTCTTCCAGGCTGAAGGTCTCGGTGTGGTCGTTGTAGGAGAAGATTTCGGCGTAGCGGCCCCAACTGATCACGGTGTCCAGCGTTTCCTCGGCCGACTGGTCGGACAGCGAGTCCTCCAGTTCCTGGGCGAAACGCAGCCGCGGCGCGCGCTGGCCGGGGCGCTCCTGCAGCACCTTGCGGATGTGGGCGGCCATCGGCACGTGGCGCAGCAGGTGTTCGGCGAACATCACCTTGCGCTCCTGGGTGCCGTAGTCGGCGAACAGCTTGCCGGCGGCGGTCAGCAGCATGTCGCCGTCTTTCAGCTCGACGAAGCCCAGGTGCTCCAGCACCTCGGCCACCGGGAACAGGTCGTCCACTTCCAGCAGCAGCTTCTCGGCGATTTCCGGCATGTCGGCCTTGCCGAAGTAGGGCTCTTGCGCCACTTCCTCGATCAGGCCGGCCATCAGGTTGGTGGATACCTCGGTCAGGTGGCTGCCGATCTCCAGCGGCAGCTTGTGCAGCGTGTGGGCGCTGCGGCGCGCGGTCATCAGCGCGTAGATGTCGTCCACCATCTTGCGGAAGGCCGGGTCCAGCCGGTTGCGGCGGTGCGGGAACGGCACCTTGATCTCGGCCACCACGCGGCCGGGATTGGACGACAGCACCAGGATGCGGTCGCACATGAATACGGCTTCTTCGATGTTGTGGGTGACGATGAGCACGGATTTGATCGGCAGCTGGCCTTCGCTCCACAGGTCCAGCATGTCGGTGCGCAGCGTCTCGGCGGTCAGCACGTCCAGCGCCGAGAACGGCTCGTCCATCAGCAGCAGCGTCGGGTTGACCACCAGGCCGCGGGCGAAGCCGACGCGCTGGCGCATGCCGCCGGACAGCTCGCGCGGGTAGGCGTTTTCGAAGCCGTCCAGGCCGATCAGGTCGATCGCGGCCAGCGCGCGGCGGCGGCGCTCCTTGGCGTCCACGCCCAGCGCCTCCAGGCCGGCCTCCACGTTCTGCAGCACGGTCAGCCACGGGAACAGCGCGAAGGTCTGGAACACCATGGCCACGCCTTCGGCCGGTCCCTTCAGCGGCTTGCCCTGGTAGTTGACCTCGCCGCCGCTTTGCGGGATCAGGCCGGCGATGATGCGCAGCAGCGTGGACTTGCCGGAGCCGGAGCGGCCCAGCAGGCCGACGATCTCGCCTTCGCGCAGCGTCAGGTTCACATCGTCCAGCACCTGGATCTCGTCGCTGCCCTTGGAGAAGCCGCGGCAGACGTTCTTCAGCTTGAAGATTTCCTGTCCCAGGGCGTTGTTTTCGGTAGTCATGCTTGATGCCCCCTTAGTTGAGACGGAGTTTGTTTTCGGCGATGGCGTACATCGGGCGCCACAGCAGGCGGTTGAACAGCACCACGAACAGCGACATCACCACGATGCCGAGCAGGATCTTGGGATAGTCGCCGGCGGCGGTGGTCTGCGCGATGTAGGCGCCCAGGCCGTGGGCGGCCAGCTTGTCGTCGCCCCAGGACACGAATTCGGACACGATGCTGGCGTTCCAGGCGCCGCCGGACGCGGTGATCGCGCCGGTGACGTAGTACGGGAAGATGCCTGGCAGCATCACCTTGCGCCACCACTGCCAGCCGCGGATGCGGAAGTTGGCGGCGGCCTCCTTGAAGTCGTTGGGGAAGGCGGTGGCGCCGGCGATGACGTTGAACAGGATGTACCACTGGGTGCCCAGCACGATCAGCGGCGATAGCCAGATGTCCGGGTTCAGCTTGTAGTGGACGATGAAGATCACGAACACCGGGAACAGCAGGTTGGCCGGGAAGGCGGCCAGGAACTGCGCCAGCGGCTGGACCTTTTCGGCCAGCCGGGGGCGCAGGCCGATCAGCACGCCCAGCGGCACCCAGATCACCGACGCCACGGCGATCAGCAGGCTGACGCGCACCAGCGTGATCAGGCCCAGGCCGAACACCCGCAGCACCTCCCAGGCGCCCACTTCGGTGGCGATGAAGTGCACCAGCTTGCTGGCGACGGCGGCGGCGAGCAGCGCCACCAGCGCCCACCACAGCACGTCGATGCCGCGCGACACCGGGGTGTGGTCTTCCGAGTGGATGCCCTTGGGCAGGCTGACGTTCAGCCGCAGGCGGGCGATCTTCTTCAGCAGCTTGCCGAAGGGCTTGAGCAGTTGCTGGATGAAATGGGTGCGCTGGATCAGGTTCAGCACCCAGGATTCCGGCGCGTGCTGGCTGGCGGTGTCCTCCAGGCGGAACTTGTCGGCCCAGGCCACCAGCGGTCGGAACAGGAACTGGTCGTAGATCAGGATCACCACCGACATGGTCAGGATCACCCAGCCGACCGCGGCCAGATCCTTGTTCTGGATCGCCAGCGCCAGGTAGGAGCCGACGCCGGGCAGCATCACGGTCTTGTCGCCGACGGTGATCGCCTCGGACGCCACCACGAAGAACCAGCCGCCGGACATGCTCATCATCATGTTCCAGATCATGCCGGGCATCGCGTACGGCACTTCCAGCTTCCAGAACTTCTGCCAGGCGGTCAGCCTGAGGTTGACCGACACTTCCTGCAGGTCGCGCGGCACGGTGCGCAGCGACTGGTAGAAGCTGAAGGTCATGTTCCACGCCTGGCTGGTGAAGATGGCGAAGATGGCGGCGAACTCGGCCCCCAGCACCCGGCCGGGGAACAAGGCCAGGAAGAAGGTGACGGTGAACGATATGTAGCCCAGCACCGGCACCGATTGCAGGATGTCCAGTATCGGCACCAGCAAGAGGCCGGCGCGGCGGCTCTTGGCGGCCAGCGTGCCGTAGACCAGAGTGAAGGCCAGCGCGGCGGCCATCGCCGCCAGCATGCGCAGCGTGGTGCGCAGCGCGTATTCGGGCAGGTTGCCGGGCTCCAGCGAGATCGGCGCGGTCTGCAGCGCGGTGATCGGGGCCCAGGTTTCGCGGATGCCGGTGGTGGCCATCAGCAAAAAGCCCAGGATCAGCGGAAACGCGATCAGGTCCCAGCGGTTGGGGATCAGCCGCCGTGCGGTGGCGGGCATGAAGTGGCGGACGGCGGTGGTCATCAGGCCTCTCCGTTTTCTATGTTTATCGCGGCGGGCGGCAACCGGCCCGCTTCTATTATGACAACTCTGGAGCGGGTGGCGGATGGCGTCCTCGACGTTCGGCATGCCGAGCGCCGCGCAACGATGCGTCCGCCATGTCCAAAGCCGTGCTGGAGAGCATTGCAAGCAATCCCGGAAGCTGGGTCGCGCCTCCGGTTTCAGGGCATGGATGCTACCAGAGAAGCCATAAAACGAATGTTAAAAACCAGGAGGCTTTGTAGGGATTTTGTGACGAAATGTACTGATTGAAATGGTTGGCCGCGCAAGCGCGGCCAACCCTGGGGAGCGAAACCGCTTACAGCACGTTGACGGCCGGCGTCCCGGCAAGCACTTCGACGGTCTTGACGCTGGCGGTGGCCGGCGACGGCGCGACGCCGTTCGCCAGCTTGGCCATCTTGTGGAAGGCGCAGCTGAGCTTGCCCGGCGTCAGCGTCACCACTGCGTAGCCCTGGGCGTCGGTGTCGGCGTACTTCAGCCACGGGTTGAAGGTTTGCAGCGTGCCGGTGAAGGTGTTGACCGTCTGGCCGTTCACCGTCTGGTAGATCAGCGGCGCGGCCTTGGCGAATGCCGGCACGGTGTCCACCACGTTCTTGAAGTAGCTGAAGAAGGAATTGCTGGAGATGCCGGCGGTGACCAGGTCCACCATCACCGGCGTCGGGCTGGCGGCGTCGAAGTCGTCATACACTTGTCCGGCGAAGAAGGCGTGGATGTCGCCGGTGATGCCCACCACGTTGCCGATGCCGTTGCCCTTCAGGAAGGCCATCAGCGCCTTACGCTCGGCGTTGTAGCCGTCCCATTGATCGGCGTTGAGGATGTACTGGTTCAACAGCATGCTCGGCGGCAGGTTGCCGTTGAGCACCGGCTTCACCGCGGCGGCGAATACGCCGGCGCTGATGGCGCCGCCGCTGAAGCCGGCGAGCAGCGGCTGGGTGTTGGCATAGCTCAGCACCGGCGTCGCGCCGCTGGTGTCGGCGGCCAGCAGGTCCTGATACAGCGCGCCGGTCAGCTGTTGCTGCTGGGCGGCGCTGAGGTTGAGGCCGAAACTCTGCGCCAGCGCGGCCGACAGGCCCTGCTCCAGCAGGCTGGCCACCGCCATGGTGCCGTCCACGCCCATTCGCAGCAGCGACACTTCGTTGCCCCACAGCTTCCAGGTGGTGGTGGCGCCTTGCATCTGCTGCTGCCACCAGGCGCGCTGGGTCGCGCCCAGGATGGACACGTTCAGCAGGTTGCCGCCGGTGGAGGCCATCTTGGCGGCCTCGGCCTGGGCCAGCGTGGCTTTGGGCACGAAATAGCGGCTGCCCAGATTGGCCAGGCCGGTGTTGGGCGCTGCGGTTTCCGGAATGATGTGGTCGGAACGGTACAGGCGCTGGTCGGTCATCACCAGCGTGGCCAGGTTGCCGAAGGCGAAGCTGCGGTAGATCTGGATGTTCTGGAACGAGGGGTTGGCCAGGTCGAGCTGGACATCCGCCGGCGTGTATTCGAACCAGGCCTGGTTGGCGCTGCGGCGGCGCGGCGTCCGCGGCGTGCTGTCGTCGCCGGGGTAGTACACCTGGCGATCCTGCCAACAGTCATCGGAGAATTCGTGGTCGTCCCAGATCGAGATCACCGGGAAGTTGGCGTGCACCGCCTGGATGCGCGGATCGGAGCGGTAGCTCTTGTACAGGTAGCGGTAGTCGGCCAGCGTGGTGGCGTAGATCGCGCCGTCGGCGCGCTTGGTGCCGTTGGGCAGCGTCAGCGGCGGATGGCGGGTTTCGTTGTTGCCGGTCTGGAAGCCGGCGCCTACGGTCTCGTAGATGTAGTCGCCGACGTGCATCACGAAATCCAGGTCCAGCTGGACGATTTCGTCGAACGCCCCCCAGTGGTTGACGCTCCAGTCCTGACAGGTGATGTAGGCGAACTTCAACTGCGACAATGGCGTGCCGGCCGCCGGCGCGGTCTTGGTGCGGCCGGCCGCGCTGACGGTCTTGCCGGTCAGGAAGCGGTAGTAATAGGTGGTGGCGCTGGCCAGGCCGGTCACCTTGTGGCGCACGGTGTAGTCCCAGCCCGGGTCGGCGCTCAGCGCCTGGTTGACCAGCAGGTTGGAGAAGTCCGGTTTGTCCGACAGCTGCACGGTGACCGACAGCGAGGCTGCGCCATCGCCGCCGTCGACGCGGGTCCACAGGATGATGCTGTCCGGGCGCGGATCGCCGGACGCCACGCCCAGGCCGAAGCCCTGGCCGGCCGCGAGCTGGCGCTGGCTGCCCGAATCGGAGCTGTCCGAGCCGCCGCCGCAGCCCGCCGCGGCCACCGATACCGTCAGGAAACTGCCCCACTTGAGGAATTGCCGCCTATCCATCGTTTCTCCCGAGATTGTCGCTTGTTGTAGGAATGAACAAAGTTGCGGATTATCGCGGGTCAATATTTAAGTTGCATGAATGGGGCGGTCAATTGAATCGAGCGTTTGCTCTAAGAGAGCGTCGCGTAAAACCAACAGCGATTTCTCGACTCACATCTTGATGTGGCGCATGGATGCCCCCATAACCTTGTCTGCGAATGTGCTACACTTTTCAGCATTTTTTGCGGACACTCCCAACGGCCCGCTGGTTTCTGGATTCGACTACATGATTTCTTCGCTACTCAAGAAGGTTTTCGGCAGCCGCAACGATCGTCTGCTCAAGCAATATCGCCAAGAGGTGGCGCGCATCAACGCGCTGGAGCCGGCGATGCAGGCGCTGTCCGACGAGGCGCTGGCCGCCAAGACCCAAGAATTCCGCGATCGCCTGTCCAAGGGCGGCACGCTGGACGACCTGCTGCCCGAGGCTTTCGCCGTCTGCCGCGAGGCCTCGCGCCGCGTGATGGGCATGCGCCACTTCGACGTGCAGCTGATCGGCGGCATGGCGCTGCACCAGGGCAAGATCCCCGAAATGAAGACGGGCGAGGGCAAGACCCTGGTCGCCACGCTCGCGGTCTACCTGAACGCGCTGTCCGGCGACGGCGTCCACGTGGTGACCGTCAACGACTACCTGGTCAGCCGCGACGCCGGCATCATGGCGCCGCTGTACAACTTCCTCGGCCTGTCGGTCGGCATGAATTTGTCGCAGATGGCCCATGACGACAAGCAGGCCGCCTACGCCTGCGACATCACCTACGGCACCAACAACGAGTTCGGCTTCGACTACCTGCGCGACAACATGGTGTTCAGCGTAGAAGAGAAGGTGCAGCGCAAGCTGGCCTTCGCCGTGGTCGACGAAGTGGACTCCATCCTGATCGACGAGGCGCGCACGCCGCTGATCATCTCCGGCCCGGCCGACGACAACATCGACATGTACCAGCGCATGAACGCGGTGCCGCCGCTGCTCGTCCGCCAGGAAACCGAAGAAGGCGAAGGCGACTACTGGGTGGACGAGAAGGCCCACTCGGTGCTGATGTCCGAAGCCGGCCACGAGCACAGCGAGGAAATCCTGACCCGCCTCGGCCTGCTGAAGGAAGGCGACAGCCTGTACTCGGCCACCAACATCACGCTGATGCACCACCTGATGGCTGCCCTGCGCGCCTATTCGCTGTTCCATATCGACCAGCACTACGTGGTGCAGGACGGCGAGGTGGTGATCGTCGACGAATTCACCGGCCGCCTGATGGCGGGCCGCCGCTGGTCCGACGGCCTGCACCAGGCCGTGGAGGCCAAGGAAGGCGTGGAGATCAACCGCGAGAACCAGACGCTGGCCTCGATCACCTTCCAGAACTACTTCCGCCTGTACGGCAAGCTGTCCGGCATGACCGGCACCGCCGACACCGAGGCCTACGAATTCCAGAGCATCTACAACCTGGAAACCGTGGTGATCCCGACCAACAAGCCGATGATCCGCAAGGATTCGCAGGACAAGGTCTACCGCTCGGCCAAGGAAAAGTACGAAGCGATTCTGGCCGACATCAAGGACTGCCACGAGCGCGGCCAGCCGGTGCTGGTGGGCACCACCAGCATCGAAAACTCCGAGCTGGTGGCCAATCTGCTGTCCCAGGCCAAGCTGCCGCACAATGTGCTGAACGCCAAGGAGCACGCCCGCGAAGCGGACATCGTGGTCCAGGCCGGCCGTCCGGGCGTGATCACCGTCGCCACCAATATGGCCGGCCGCGGCACCGACATCGTGCTGGGCGGCAACCCTGCGCCGGAAATCAAGGCGGTGGAGGCGGATGAAAGCCTGTCCGACGCCGACAAGCAAGCCAGGATCGAAGCCATCCGCGCCGAGTGGAAACAACGCCACGCCGCGGTGCTGGAAGCCGGCGGCCTGCACATCGTCGGCACCGAGCGCCACGAATCCCGCCGCATCGACAACCAGCTGCGCGGCCGTTCCGGCCGCCAGGGCGATCCGGGCTCGTCCCGTTTCTACCTGTGCCTGGAAGATCCGCTGCTGCGCATCTTCGCCTCCGACCGCGTCGCCGCGATCATGGATCGCCTGAAGATGCCGGAAGGCGAGGCGATCGAGCATCCGTGGGTCAGCCGTTCGATCGAGAACGCGCAGCGCAAGGTGGAAGGCCGCAACTTCGACATCCGCAAGCAATTGCTGGAATACGACGACGTCGCCAACGACCAGCGCAAGGTGATCTACCAGCAGCGCAACGAGATCCTGGTGGAAGAGGATGTGTCCGACGTGGTGGTGAACATGCGCGAAGGCGTGATCTCCGACCTGGTCGACCTGCACCTGCCGCCGGAGTCGCTGGAAGAACAGTGGGACCTGGCTGGCCTGGAGAAGACGCTGGCGTCGGACTTCCTGCTGGAAGCCCCGGTGGCCGAGTGGATCAAGGCCGAGCCGAATCTGGACATCGAGCAGATCCGCCTGCGCATCGTCGACATGGCCGCCGCCGCCTATCAGGCCAAGGTGGACCAGGCCGGCGACGGCGTGATGCGCCAGTTCGAGCGCAGCCTGGTGCTGCAGATGCTGGACAACCACTGGCGCGAGCACCTGGCGGCGATGGATCACCTGCGCCAGGGCATCCACCTGCGCGGCTACGCGCAGAAGAACCCGAAGCAGGAGTACAAGCGCGAGGCCTTCGAGCTGTTCGCCGACATGCTGGAGCGCATCAAGCGCAGCGTGGTGCAAGTGCTGATGACGGTGCAGATCCGCGGCCAGGAAGACGTGGATGCGGTGGAGCCGCATTCGCTGCCTGACTTCGAGATGCAGCACGCCGAGCCGGGTTCGGCGCTGGGCGACGACGAGGACAATCCGCTGTCGCCGGAAGCGCTGGCCTCGCAAGGCCTGCGCATCAACCGCAACGACGCCTGCCCTTGCGGCAGCGGCAAGAAGTACAAGCAGTGCCACGGCCGCCTGGCCTGATCGCCTGATCCGGCAGCCAAGCAAAAGCCGACGCGACCGCGTCGGCTTTTTTGCGTCGGCCCGCCGCCGCGCTTTGCAAGGCCATGCCATGGTGTTAGCATGGCGGCGGGTCAACAGTTCACCCAGGCGTCGCCGGCGATTTCGCCACGCTAAACCTGTCTTGGCTTGCAGCACTCATCATCTCGCTTGGCTCGAACCTCGTGCCAGGCCGCAACGGCGACCGCGGCAGTCCTTCCCGACCTTGGCACGCAGACAGGATTCGAACCATGTCTCGCACCGTTTATCCGTTCTACAGCAGCGATATCTCGTCCCTTGCCCGCTCCCTGAAGCGGCAGTGGATGGCGGAGGCCGAAGCGCCCGGCCATCTGCAAATCCTCAATATGTTGGCGCGTTCCGCAGGTTTCCAGAACTTTCAGCATCTGCGCGCCGAGCACGACAGGCCTACTCCCGCCGAACCGGCAACCGTGTCGGCCGAGTCCCGGCGCTTGCTGCGCCATTTCGATGGCGAGGGCCGGTTGATCCGTTGGCCGAAGAAATTCAGCGAGCAGCGCGCCTGCCTGTGGGCGCTGTGGTCCGGCTTGCCGCGCGGCGGGGAGTGGGATGAGCCGGGGGCAAACGCCGCGATCCGCGCGCTGGAAGCTTTCGGCGATCACGTGCTGATCCGGCGCGAGCTGGTGGAGGGCGACTGGATAGGCCGGACGGACGACTGCCGCCGTTATTGGCGAATTGAACGGACGGTGCCGGAGGAGATGGCTCCGTTGGTCGAGCAGGTTTGCTTGAGGCGCGCCGGCGCGGCTTGAGCCGGGATGGAGATCCCCTCTCCCGCAAGGGGAGAGGGGGCTGGACTTACAGGTAGGGTTTCACCGCCGCTTCCAGCTTCTTTTCGTCCAACTTGCCGGTCAGCGTCGCCGCCACCTTGCCCTGGCGATCCAGCACCAGCGTGTACGGCAGGCCGCCGGTCTTGTTGCCCAGGCTGCGCATCAGGTCCAGCGTGTCGTCGTTGCCCAGCAGGATCGGGTAGCCGATCTTCAGCTGCTTGACGAAGGGCTCCACCTGTTCCTTGCTGTCCAATGCCACGCCCACCACTTCCACGCCTTTCGGCGACAGTTTCTTGCGCAGGCCGTTCAGCATCGGCATCTCTTCGCGGCACGGGCCGCACCAGGTGGCCCAGAAGTTCAGCACCGTCACCTTGCCCTTATAGGCGGACACGGCCACCGGCTTGGCGTTGAGGTCGGCGAAGCGGCTTTGCTCCAGCGAGGGCGCCGCCTGGGCGGCCAGCGGCAGCGCGGCCAGCAGCAGGGAGGCGAACAGGCGTTTGGTGTTCATCGGCTTTTCCTGTGATGTCATTGGAATTGTCTTGGATTTCCGCAACTTGCGGCGATCCGGGGATGATCGAAAAATAAACTTTATGTTAAAATGTTCGATTGATTACTTTGCGGAGTGGGCATGTCTATCCTCGTCTGCGGGGCGCTCGCATACGATACCCTGTTCTCGTTCCATGGCCGATTCGACAGCCAGATCCTGCCGGATCAGCTGCACAAGATTTCGACCACCTTCCTCGCTCCGACGATGCGCCGCGAATTCGGCGGCATGGCCGGCAACATCGCCTACAGCCTGTGCCTGCTGGGCGAGACGCCGATCGTGATGGGCGTGGTGGGCGAGGACTTCGAGCCATATCGCCAGCACCTGAAGCGGGTGGGCGTGGACGACCGCTTCATCCGCCTGATCCGCAAGCAGTATACCCCGCAATGCTTCGGCATTGCCGACAAGGACGGCAACCAGCTGATGGCCTTCCATCCGGGCGCGATGGATTTCGCCACCGAGAACCACGTGTCCGACATCAAGGACCCGATCGAGCTGGCCATTCTGTCGCCCGGGGGCTACACCGCCTTCATCCAGCACTCGCGGGAGCTGGCGGCGGCGGGCATTCCGTTCATCTTCGATCCGGGCCAGGAGCTGCCGTTGCTGTCCAGCGACGAGATCCACGAGATCGTCGAGCTGGCCAGCTACGTGGCGATCAACGACTACGAGAGCGAGCTGATGCGCGAGCGCGCCGGCCTGACCGTCGACGACCTGCGCAAGAAGGTGAAGGCCCTGATCGTCACCCGCGGCTCCAAGGGCGCGGAGATCTACGTCGACGACACCGTGCACCTGATTCCGCGCGTGCAGATGCCCATCAAGCCGGTGGATCCGATGGGGTGCGGCGACGCGTTCCGCGCCGGCCTGCTGTGGGGCATCAGCCGCGGCGTGGACTGGAAGATCACCGGCCGCCTGGCCAATGTGATCGGCGCGATCAAGGTCACCACGCCGGGTTGCCAGAACCACTTCTTCGACTGGGACTCTTTGAAGGACATCTACTTCGAAGCCTATGGCGAGGAATGGCCGCTGTAATCAGGCTGGCCGTCATGCCTTGGAGGGCGCCGCGTTTCGCGGCGCCTTTTTGTTTGTCCGGCGGGCTATGATGAGAGTCCTGGCGAAAGGCGAGGAAATCGCCGCCGCGGGAATGCCTGCGCTGCGGGCCGCCGCTCTGCGGCTGGGGCCGGATTTTCGCCTGCCTGGCGGGCCGCATTGCGCGCCGGCACTTGAATATGACTGTCGCCACCCCCACCATTAGCGAATTCAACGTCCGTTCCAAGGGGATATCATGCCACCTGTTCCGCACCTGGCCACCGCTCTCACCGGTCCGCTTTACGAGCTGGAAAGCCGCATCCTGGCCGCCCAGCCGCAGATCGAGCACTGGTTCCGCAGCCAGTGGCATGCCCACGCCACGCCGTTCTACGGCTCGGTGGACCTGCGCAACAGCGGCTTCAAGCTGGCGCCGGTGGACATGAACCTGTTTCCCGGCGGCCACAACAATCTGAACCCGGAATTCCTGCCGCTGGCGGTGCAAGCGGCGCAGAGCGCGGTGGACAAGGTATGTCCGGAAGCGCGCAGCATCCTGCTGATTCCGGAAAACCACACCCGCAATACTTTCTACCTGCAGAACGTCGCCACCCTGGTGCACATCTTCGAGCAGGCCGGCCTGAAGGTGCGCCTGGGCTCGCTGAGCCCGGAGATCATCGAGCCGACCGAGCTGGTCGCCGCCAACGGCGACAAGCTGACGCTGGAGCCTTTGGAGCGCCGCGGCAACCGCCTGGTGCTGGCCGACGGCTTCAACCCCTGCGTGGTGCTGCTCAACAACGACCTGTCCAGCGGCATCCCAGACCAGTTGAAGAATCTGGAGCAGACGCTGCTGCCGCCGCTGCACGCCGGCTGGGCGGTGCGCCGCAAGACCCATCATTTCGAAGCGTACAACAAGGTGTGCGACGACTTCGCCCGGCTGATCTCCATCGACCCGTGGACCATCAATCCCTATTTCGCCAGCTGTGGCGGCCTGGATTTCCACGCCCGCACCGGGGAGGAGCAGCTGGCCGAGACCGTGTCGCAGATGCTGGACAAGATCCGCCGCAAATACCGCGAATACGGCATCGACAACGATCCCTTCGTCATCGTCAAGGCTGACGCCGGCACCTACGGCATGGGCGTGATGAGCGTGAAGAGCCCGGACGAGGTGATCGGCCTCAACCGCAAGGCGCGCAACAAGATGTCGGTGGTCAAGGAAGGCCTGGAAGTGTCCGAGGTGATCGTCCAGGAGGGCGTCTACACCTTCGAGACCGTCAACGAGGCGGTGGCCGAGCCGGTGGTCTACATGATGGACCGCTACGTGATCGGCGGCTTCTACCGCGTGCACACCGGCCGCGGCATCGACGAGAACCTGAACGCGCCGGGCATGCACTTCGTGCCGCTGTCGTTCGAGACGCCGTGCCTGCCGGACCGCAAGGGCCTGCCCGATTGCGCGCCCAACCGCTTTTACGCCTACGGCGTGATCTCGCGGCTGGCGCTGCTGGCGGCCTCGCTGGAGCTGGAAGCCACCGATCCGGACGCCGAATAACCCCGCTGGAGCACAGACATGCGCATCCTGTTCATTGCCGACCCGCTGGAACATTTCAAGATTTACAAGGACACCACCTTCGCGATGATGGAGGAGGCGCACCGCCGCGGCCACGCGCTCAGCTTCGCCGAGGCGCGCCAGCTGTCGGTGGAGGGCGGCCGCCTGCAGGTGGACGCCTGCGACCTGGCCATCACCGAGGATCGCCAGAACTGGTACAAGCTGGGCCAGAAGCTGCGCCAGCCGCTGACCGCCTTCAGCGCGGTGGTGATGCGCAAGGACCCGCCGTTCGACATGGAATACCTGTACGCGTCCCAGCTGTTCTCGCTGGCCGAGGAGCAGGGCGTCAAGGTGTTCACCAGCGGCCAGGCGCTGCGGGACTTCAACGAGAAGCTGGCCATCCTGCACTTCCCGGAGCTGATCTCGCCGACGCTGATCACCGGCGAGGCCCACCGCCTGCGCGCCTTCGTCAACCAGCACCAGGACGTGATCCTGAAGCCGCTGGACAGCATGGGCGGCGACAGCATCTTCCGCGTCAAGCCGGACGATCCCAACCTGTCGGTGATCATCGAAACCATCACCTGGCGCGGCAAGCGCACGGTGATGGCGCAGCGCTACATCCCGGAGATCCGCGACGGCGACAAGCGCATCCTGGTGATAGACGGCGTGCCGGTCGACCACTGCCTGGCGCGGATTCCCGCGGCCGGCGAGACCCGCGGCAACCTGGCGGCCGGCGGCCGCGGCGAGGCCCGGCCCTTGAGCGCGCGCGACCGCGAGATCGCCGAGGCAGTGGGGCCGGAGCTGAAGAAGCGCGGCATCCTGCTTGCCGGCCTCGACGTGATCGGCAACTACCTGACCGAGGTCAACGTCACCAGCCCGACCTGCTTCCGCGAGATCATGGACCAGACCGGCATCAATGTCGCCGGCCTGTACCTCGACGCGCTGGAGCGGCACTGCCAGCATTGAGCGCTTTGCCGCACGGCGCATCCGCGCTACCATGCCGGTCTTTTGAAAGCCGGCGCCGCCGGATTGTGGAGCGATGATGGGAAAACCGCAGGAAAGTCCGTTCAAGGGCAAGACCGGCATCACCCGGCTGGTCAACGCCTTAGGCTATTCGCTGGACGGCCTGAAGGCGGCGTTCCGCCATGAGGACGCGTTCCGCCAGTTGACCATTCTGGCAGTGATCCTGATTCCGGCCGCCTTCATCGTCCACACCACGCCGCTGGCCCGCGCGCTGCTGGTGGCCAGCAGCCTGGCCACGCTGATCATAGAATTGCTCAATTCCGCGATCGAGGCGGCGGTCGACCATACTTCGCTGGAGCGCCATCCGCTGGCCAAGCGCGCCAAGGACATGGGCAGCGCCGCCCAGCTGCTGGGGCTGATCAATCTGGCCACGGTCTGGGGCATCGTGCTGTTCGGCTGAGGGAACCGAACTTGGTCGTCCGGTTCTGACAACAAGGCCCCGCCGCGGCGGGGCCTTTGTCTTGTCAGGAAACAGGAGAGCGATATGTGGATTTCCCCGCAACAGGCCGGCGTCGAAGAGCTGGTGCAGAACCTGGCGCTGTGGCTGAAGCTGGCGGTGGAGGCCTGCGGCGCGCTGGCGATCGCCGCCGGGGTGCTGCTGGTGGCGGGCCGCTGGCTGCGGCAGGCCCTGGCTGGGCAGCATAGCGACTACAACCGGCTGCGGCTGACCTTCGCGCGTTTTCTCGCCCTGGCGCTGGAGCTGCAGCTGGCGGCCGACATCCTGTCCACCGCGGTGGCGCCCAGCTGGGACCAGATCGGCAAGCTCGGCGCCATCGCCGTGCTGCGCACCGCGCTCAATTACTTCCTGGCGCGCGAGATCCGCGAGGCGGAGGCAGGCGCACGAGTTTGAGATGGGCGCCTCAGGGCAGGCGGCTGTACAGATAGCCCGGATAGACGCGGATGCAGCCCGGTTCTTCTGGAACCACGCCCTGTTCGCCCAGCAATTGCCAGCGCGAGTCGCGCGCCACCAGCGTGCGGTACACGGGGCTGCCGGCGCGGTAGAACATCAGATCGTGGCCATGGAAGGCATCCAGCGGCAGCAGCATCGCTGCGGCGTGCGGCGTCATGTCGGCGATCTGCTAGCGGTCGGCGGCGGACAGGCCTACGAAGGCGATCGGGAAGGCAACGGGCAGGATCAGGTAGGCGTGGCCCGCGAGTCCAAGCAGGGTGAGGATGGCGGCGCCGGTGAGCAGGAGGTGCCTGCTGACTTTCATGGTTTCTATTCATTGATGCTGACTCGGCGGCTCCCAGGGCCTGCGCAGGGAGCGTGTCGCGGCGGCGATCCGCGGCGCCGGGACAGATTGGGTCGAGGGTGGCGCGCCATAGACCGCGATTATAGCGCTGGATGGACAGTGCTTTTAAATATAATCAATTGCTTATCCATGATGCCGGCTTGCCGCCTGTAACGGCCGGGTTTGCCCGGGTGATGCCGATCCGCAACAGCGGCGGCTGTGGCCGGCTTCTCCTGAGCCGGGGCTCCCTCTGTCATGGACGCAATGGCGCTTGGATGCGCCGCATCCGGCGGCCGTCGACAACATCAGGCTGCAGCGGCCAGCACCGGCAAGGCTGATGTCGTTTTTCCGCATCAACCATTGTCAATCCGTAGAATTCCGGCAATCACCAGCAGAAGCATCATATTGTGGCCGAATCTTTTTATTGCTCAAGATTATGAGTTGCATTAATGGTTTTCTGGCAATAAGTGTGGAATCAGGATTTGTGCGCCCTGTGCTTTCTGACAGGCGATCTATTTAAAATAGCGCTAAGTTTAATTTGGTAAGATGCCGATAAATAGAACAATTGCTATTTTCATATTTCATTTTGATTTAATGATCGGAAATGGTGAGAGTCTTGATGTGCGTTCAGCCCAAATGGCGGCCTGACTGTGTGCATTGCGCACGGAAATTAGATCATCTCGTTGCGGGGGCTGTTTCAGCGTTAGTCACTTTTGGCGTGGAGTTTATATCATGAACGATATCGTTAAAGAAGCAGTGAGTGCGCCCGGAATGCTTGATTCCGAGTCGGAGCTTTGGGGTAGTGTCATTCTAAGGCAGATGAAGGGGGATAGTGATGTTCAGGCAATGATTACGGTCCGTAAAAAAATGCCTGCAAGGACATCCAATCAACTTTTTTCAAATGTGTTCGCAGCAGTGTACATCGACACATATTGGACGAGTCAAGGTGCGAGCGCTGATATATTGGCTACGAGTTTAGCTGCGGCGATGGGGATTGGCCAGGTGGAGGCGCTGCAGTACGCCAGGGTATCGTTCAGGCAATGGCGTGGCATATTATGCCGAAAATATCCAGGCGATGGGGGAGTTATTCCATCTCCTAATTATTTTAATGCCTTGGATATTGTCACTTCTCAAGTCTTGGTCTTAACTCCGAGAGATCTGATTGACCATTGGGACTCGACAGTTAATCCACCCAAGGCAGGTGTCAATTATGCTTATGCCCGCTGTCAAAACCTAGGATTTGAAGGGGAAATTTCTGGTATCAAGGTGCGGATGTTCGCCGTGCCGGCTGGTTTTACTCAAACGGCTAGCTCCTGGGTTCAATGCCGTACGCGCGATGGTGATCAGGAAGAAGGAAACATTCTTGATAGAAATGGTCACCCAGCCAAGTTGACGACCGGTGAGCGCGGAGCGTCGGAAGCTTTCGTTGCCGATCTGCCTCTAGGGCATGTCTGCCTTGTCGCCACGATAACTGATGCTGATTTCTTTACAAAAAATAATCCGCTGACGATCGAGCAGGGAAACTGGAACTTCGTGACTTGGCTTATCAATAACGGCGCTGCTGCGTGGCGCAACGTGGATACGGTGCCGAAGCTGGGAGAAACATCGCTGGTTTTCCACAATCAGGACGGTACACCGGAGCAGTTCAGTTTTGTTATGAGGTGCCGTCGCGTGCCGGAGGGCTCCAAGCTGCGGATGTATTCCGACGATCCTGATGCGGCATTCGATAGCGGCATGGTAACGGTTGTCAAAGACAGCCAGGAATTGCGGGTCTCCGTCATCGCGCCGCCGCACTACGCTGGCCAGCTGAAGCTGCATCTGGAGGGGCCGAACGGCAGAGGGTTGCCGAGCAGCGCCTCGGTGGAGATTGGAATGCTCTGGTGCGTGCCGCATTCGAACAGCCATTATCTGCAGGCTGTCGACTTGCTTGGGGAGGTCGGCGCGGTGCCGACCTTGCGCAGCGTGCATGTGCCTATGGGCTATTTCACCTTTTTGGGAGAAACCGAATAGGCGGGATATTTCTGCCTAGGCTTTGAATATGGCGAAAAAAACAGCCCTGTCGGCAAGGCCGGCAGGGCTGTTTGTTGATCGGTTCGGGAGCGCCGGGCTCACGCCTCTTCGGCGGGCGCGGTGTCCTTGCCTTCCGGCGGCGCGATCTGCTCGGCGTGTCCGCATTCCTTCTGCGGGCACACCTTCTCGGTGCCGCGGCGCTTGGTGGTCTTGATCGTCAGGATCGGCCAGTTGCACTTCGGGCACGGCTCGGCGATCGGCGGGTTCCAGGTCGCGTACTTGCACTTCGGGTAGGTGTTGCAGCTGTAGAACAGCTTGCCGTAGCGGCTCTTGCGCTCGATCAACTGGCCGGTCTTGCATTCCGGGCAGGTGACACCGGTCTCGCGCGGCTTTTCCAGCGGCTCGATGTGCTTGCACTTCGGGTAGTTGGCGCAGCCGATGAACTTGCCGTAACGGCCCTTCTTGATGTGCAGCTCGCCGCCGCAGTCCGGGCAGGAGCGGCCTTCGATCACCGTCGGCGCTTCGGCTTCCTCGGCCGCTTGCTCCGCGGTCTCGCCCATGTTGCGGGTGTAATCGCATTCCGGGTAGCCGGTGCAGGCGATGAAGCGGCCGCGTTTGCCGAACTTGATCGACAGCGGCTTGCCGCATTTCGGGCAATCCTCGTCCAGGCTCTCGGTGGTGACCTCGGCGCGCGAGATGCTTTCCTTCTCGTCGATCTGCTTCTTGAAGCCCTTCCAGAAGGTGTCCATCACCGGCACCCACTGGCGGCCACCGTTGGCGATCTCGTCCAACTGGTCTTCCAGCTTGGCGGTGAAGTTGTAGTCGACGTACTGGGCGAAGTGCTCGGTCAGGAATTTGTTGACGATGTCGCCGGTGTCGGTCGGCAGGAAGCGCTTCTTGTCCAGGATCACGTATTCGCGGTCCTTCAGCGTCGAGATGATGCTGGCGTAGGTGGACGGCCGGCCGATGCCGAATTCTTCCAGCGCCTTCACCAGGCTGGCTTCGGAGAAGCGCGGCGGCGGCTGGGTGAAGTGCTGCTCGCCGTACAGCTTGTCCACCGGCAGCTCTTCGCCTTCGGCCAGCTGCGGCAGCTTGGCGTTGTCTTCGTCCTCGGCGTCGTCGACGTCCTCCTCGTACACGGCGAGGAAGCCGGCGAAGGTCTGCACCTGGCCGCTGGCGCGGAACACGCCTTCGCCCACCAGGATGTCGACGCTGGTGGTGTCGAACTTGGCCGGCGCCATCTGGCAGGCCAGCGTCCGCTTCCAGATCATGTCGTAGAGCTTGAACTGGTCGGTGGTCAGGAAGGGCTTGACCATCTCCGGCGTGCGCAGGATGGAGGTCGGGCGGATCGCCTCGTGCGCTTCCTGGGCGTTCTTGGCCTTGCTCTTGTAGGCGACCGGGTTCTTTGGCAGGAAGTCGGCGTCCCATTTCAGGCCGATGTAGCCGCGGATTTCCTCCACCGCCTCATTGGCCAGCGCCACCGAATCGGTACGCATATAGGTGATCAGGCCGACGGTGCCCTGGCCGATGTCCATGCCCTCGTACAGTTGCTGGGCGGTGCGCATCGCGCGGTCGGTGGTCATGCCCAGTTTGCGCACGGCCTCCTGCTGCAGCGTCGAGGTGGTGAACGGCGCGGCGGGGCTGCGCGATTTCTTTTTCTTCTCGATGGAGCCGACGGTGGCCGGCAGATTCTGCAGCCGGGCCAGCACGGCGGCCTGCTCGGCTTCGTTCGGGATGTCGAACTGGTCGAGCTTCTTGCCGGCGAGCTGGGTCAGCTTGGCCGAGAACTTGGTGCGGCTCTTGTGGCTGTCCAGGTGGACCGACCAGTATTCCTGCTGCTCGAAGGCCTTGATCTCGTTCTCGCGCTCGCAGATCAGCCGCAGCGCCGGGCTCTGCACGCGGCCGGCGGACAGGCCGCGGCGGATCTTCTTCCACAGCAGCGGCGACAGGTTGAAGCCCACCAGGTAGTCGAGCGCGCGGCGCGCCTGCTGCGCGTCCACCAGGTCCTGCGCGATGTCGCGCGGGTTCTGGATCGCGTCCAGCACCGCGTTCTTGGTGATCTCGTGGAACACCACGCGCTGGGCGGTCTTGTCCTTCAGCAGCTTCTTGCTGTTGAGGATCTGCACCAGGTGCCAGGAAATGGCCTCGCCTTCGCGGTCCGGGTCAGTCGCCAGATAGACGTGGTCGGCTTCGCGCACCGCGCTGACGATGGCGTCGACGTGCTTGCTGTTGCGCGCGATCAGCTGGTACTTCATCGCGAAGTCTTTTTCCGGATCGACGGCGCCGTTCTTCGGCACCAGATCGCGCACGTGGCCGTAGGAGGCCAGGACCTCGAAGTCCGGGCCCAGGTATTTTTTCAGCGTTTTCGCCTTCGATGGCGATTCAACGATCAGGAGGCTGGAGGGCATATTATCTTTTCAGCAAAATTCGAGGCCGGACGCGCCCGGCCGACACATCTTGTTATATCCGTCAAACAAAACAAGAGCGCAAGGGCGCTCTTGAATGCTAAATAGGGTCACGATCGGTCGGCGGCATGTTAAGCCCGCTACACCGAGGCTGACAAGCTATTGCATGGTTGGTTCGCCATGCACCGCTTCCAGCAGCGCCTCGCCCAGCAAGATGGGCAGTTCCGCCTGTTGCGCCCACAACACCATCAGCACCAGCAGCTTGGCGGTATCGACGTCCAGGTCCTCGGGGTCCAGCTCCAGCAGGCGGTCGATCACCATTTCGCGCTGGGCGGGGCTGAGCGCGCCGTTGTCTTCCAGAAACTGGATCAGGCCGCGGACGTCGGGCGGCAAGTGTTCCAGCTCGCTGTCGGCGTAGACGCGCAGGCCGCTGCCCTCGTCGGCGCCCAGATAAGGCTCGACGCTGGTTTCGCTGACGCTGTCCAGCCAGTCCAGCGCTTCGCCGATGTCGTCGTCGTCGAAGCCGACGGCGTTCAGCTGGCGGGTCAGGGCGCCGCGATCGCCGAAGGCGGCGGGATCGCTGTATTGCTCGAATAGATAGGTGAGTACGTCAAACATCGGTATTTTTCATGAAGAACGCTGGGCGCTCAGAGTTGTGCGAGCCGCTGGAAGCGGCCGCCCGGCAGGCTGGCCACGCGGCCTGCCAGTTCCAGTTCGAGCAGCATCGCGTAAACCTCCCCGGGAGTCAACCCGAGCGTCCCGGCCAGCGAGTCCGCCAGCACCGGTTCCCAACCCATGCTGAGCAGCAGCGGCGGCGCTTCCGGCTCCGTTTCCCGCTCAGCGGCGGCGGGCGCGGCGGGCAGCCGGCCGATCTCGTCCAGCACGTCGTCCACGGTTTCCACCAGCCGCGCGCCGTCCTTGATCAGCCGGTGGCAGCCGCGAGCCTGGGCGTTGTGGATGCTGCCCGGTATCGCCATCACGTCGCGGTTGCTCTCCATCGCCAGCCGCGCGCTGATCAGCGAGCCGGACGCGGTGCCGGCCTCCACCACCAGGCAGCCGAGGGCGAGGCCGGCGATGATGCGGTTGCGGCGCGGGAAGTGGCCGGCCAGCGGCCCCATGCCCAGCGGGAACTCGGACAGGATCAGGCCCTCCGCCGCGACGCGGTGCGCCAACTGGCGGTTGGACGCCGGATAGACGCGGTCGATGCCGGTGCCGATCACCGCGATGGTGGACGCCGGGTGCGCCAGCGCGCCGTGGTGGGCGGCGGCGTCGATGCCGCTGGCCAAGCCGCTGACGATGGTGTAGCCGTGGGCGGCCAGCGCGGACGAGAAGTCTTCGGCGTTGCGCTTGCCCTGCGGGGTGGCGGCGCGGCTGCCGACCACGGCCAGCATCGGCCGTGCCAGCAGTTCGCGCCGGCCGCGGGCGAACAGCAGCGGCGGCGGCGACGCGGCTTCCGCCAGTTGCGGCGGGTAGTCGTCGTCCTGCAGCGTGATCAGGTGGCAGCCGTCGCCCGCGGCCCAGGCCTGCGCGGCTTGAACGTCTTCCGCGGCCGCGCCGGCTTGCAGCGCCTCGGCCGCCTCGCGGCCCACCAGCTTCTCGGTTTGGGCGGCGCGGGCGGCGGCGGCGTGTCCGGCGGAGCCGAACGCGTCGATCAGCTTGAGAAAGCCGACCGGCCCGATGCCGGGCGTCAGCGCCAGCGTCAGCCAGGCTTGCAGTTCAGTGGTCATCAGTCTTCCGGCGTGGCGACGCTATCGCCGACGTAAAGGGCGCCCAGGCTATCGAGCACCAGCGCGTAGGACACCTTGTCGAACACGCGGTAGACGAACAGAGAGCCGGCCTGCTCGGTCGGCAGCTGGGTTTCGCGCTTCTTGCCGGCGGCGTCGGCGATGGTGATGGAGTTGCCCTTCTTGTAGATGCCGAACACCAGGCCCGGCTCGATGTGGTTGCGCTCGCCGAGATTGATCGCCACCGTAGAGTACTGGGCGGCGCCGTCTATGCCCTGATAGACGGCGATGATCTTGCCGCGCAGGTTTTCTTCCGGCCGGCGCGGCATGTAGTTGACGAAGGCGGCCTTGGGCGCGCGCACCAGGTGGTCGCCGACCAGCACTTCTCCGGCCACGCTGCGGACGGTCAGCGTCTGGATGTCGGGACGCAGCTTGTCTACCGCCAGATCGCCACCATATACGGCTTCGACCCCTAGCACTTCCTTGCTGTCGGGGTCCACCAGCTGCTTGCCCAGCCGGTAGGCCTGCCAGGTGCCGTTCTCGGTCACGCCGCTGGCGTAGACGCGGTCGCTCTGGGTGATGCTGAGCCGCTCGTCCGGTCCGGCCACCAGCCTCGGCCCGGTGGCGAACTGGGCGGGATCGACGACCAGCGGCCGCGCGAGGAAGGGCTCGATCGCCTCGGCCGGGATGCTGGCGATCGCGCGGTCCTGCTCCTCGGGCCTGGCCTGGGGCGACAACTTGACCTCGCGCTGGATGTCGGAAGCCAGGCTGAGCCTGGGCCGGCCGTTGACGTAATCGAGCACCAGCACATTGCCCGGGTAGATCCAGTGCGGGTTGCGGACCTGGTCGCGGTTCATCCGCCACAGCTCCGGCCAGCGCCAAGGGCTTTGCAGGTAATGGCCGGCGATGCTCCACAGCGTGTCGCCGCGCGCGACGGTGTAGCGCGAGGGGGCGTCGGGCTTGACGGTCAGATCGTCTGAAAAGGCGGGAAAGGCCAGCCCCATCAGCAGGGCAAGCGATATAATGCGTTTACGCATGCGAGGAATCCCAATTTTGATGCCGGCGCGCCAAGGCGCGGCGCCGGAGAGGAACGAAGCTGCGCCGAACCGCTCTATTATCGACGCGGGCGCGGCAATACGACAACTTGGAGTGAGTGGATAGCAATGGCGCTGTTGAACATTTTGCATTACCCGGACGAAAGACTGCACACGGTGGCCAAGCCGGTGGAGGTTTTCGACGCCGCGTTGCAGCAGCAGATAGACGATATGTTCGAGACCATGTACGAAGCCAAGGGCATCGGCCTGGCGGCCACGCAGGTCGATTACCATCGCCGCCTGGTGGTGATGGACATCTCGGAGGAGCGCGACGAGCGCCGGGTGTTCATCAACCCGGAAATCGTCGCCAAGGACGGCGAGACCGTCTATGAGGAAGGCTGCCTGTCGGTGCCCGGCATCTACGACAAGGTGACCCGCGCCGAACACGTCAAGGTGAAGGCGCTGGACCGCGACGGCAAACCGTTCGAGCTGGAGGCCCACGGCCTGCTGGCGATCTGCATCCAGCATGAGATCGACCACCTGAACGGCGTGGTGTTCGTCGAGCGGCTGTCGCAGATGAAGCAGACCCGCATCAAGACCAAGCTGAAAAAGCGCGAAA
This sequence comes from Chromobacterium indicum, assembly GCF_039708975.1. NCBI lineage: Bacteria > Pseudomonadati > Pseudomonadota > Betaproteobacteria > Neisseriales > Chromobacteriaceae > Chromobacterium > Chromobacterium indicum. The sequence goes on along the minus strand of NZ_JAYFSJ010000017.1, from coordinate 74,080 downwards.
AGCAGAACATGTAATTTCCGGCCGGATGGCCAGGAGCAGGCGGCGCCGCGCGACGGCGCCGCTGTCGTTGTCGGGGAACTGATCAAGATGAAACTGATTTTTGCCGGTACGCCGGAATTCGCCGCCGCCGCGCTGCGCGCGCTGATAGACGCCGGCCACGAGATCGCGCTGGTGCTGACCCAGCCCGACCGGCCGGCCGGCCGCGGCATGAAGCTGAAGCCGAGTCCGGTCAAGGAAGTGGCGCTGGCGCATGGCCTGCGCGTTGAGCAGCCGGAAAAGCTGCGCGGCAACCTGGAAGCGCAGCAGATGCTGCGCGACATCGGCGCCGAGGTGATGGTGGTGGCCGCCTACGGCCTGATCCTGCCGCAGGACGTGCTGGAGATTCCGGCGCGCGGCTGCCTGAACATCCACGCGTCCTTGCTGCCGCGCTGGCGCGGAGCGGCGCCGATCCAGCGCGCCATCCTGGCCGGCGACGCGGAAACCGGCATCACCATCATGCAGATGGATGTCGGCCTCGACACCGGCGACATGCTGAGCATCCACCCGCTGGCGATCGCCGCCGACGAAACCGCCGCCACGCTGCACGACAAGCTGGCCGCCTGCGGCGCGCAGGCCATCGTCGAGACGCTGGGCCGCCTGGACGCGATTGCGCCGCAAAAGCAGCCGGAAGACGGCGTCACCTACGCGCAAAAGCTGTCCAAGGCCGAAGCCGAGGTCGACTGGACGCTGCCGGCCGAAGATGTCGCCCGCGCGATCCGCGCCTACAACCCGGCGCCGGGCGCCTTCACCCAGCTTGGCGGCGAGCCGCTGAAGCTGTGGCTGGCCAGCGCCGAGGCCGGCGCCGCCGAGCCGGGCGCGGTGGTGTCCGCCGACGCCGACGGCGTGCTGGTGGGGACCGGGCAGGGCCTGGTGCGGCTGACCGTGCTGCAGGCCGCCGGCGGCAAGCGGCTGGCCGCGCGCGATTTCGTCGCCGGCAAGAGCCTGCCGGTGGGAACCCGCCTGGGCGTTTGACGCACTAAGAGTCTACTTACGGTCTTTTTCCCGCGCCGGCGGTTCTCCGTCGGCCGCAAGTCTGGAAAAAAGATGGCGCGCAGTCTCTAAAAAATAGGCAAACCCGCAGTTGCGAGAGGAGAGCATGAACGATAACTGGCTGAAGACCACGCTGCTGATGGCTGCGATCATGGCCCTGTTCGTCCTGATCGGCGGCATGCTGGGCGGCAAGGGCGGCATGTTGCTGGCGCTGTTGTTCGGCGGCGGCATGAATCTGTTCGCCTGGTGGAATTCCGACCGCATGGTGCTGTCGATGTACAACGCGCAGGAAGTGGACGCCAACAGCGCGCCCGAATTCTACAGCATGGTGGCGGAGCTGGCGCAGCGCGCCGGCCTGCCGATGCCGCGCGTTTACGTGATCCACGAGGACCAGCCCAACGCCTTCGCCACCGGCCGCAATCCGGAGAACGCCGCGGTGGCCGCCACCAGCGGCATCATGCGCATGCTCGACTACCGCGAACTGCGCGGCGTGATGGCCCATGAGCTGGCCCACGTCAAGCACCGCGACACGCTGATCTCCACTCTCTCCGCGACGATGGCGGGCGCGATCTCCGCGCTGGCCAACTTCGCCATGTTCTTCGGCGGCCGCGACGAGAACGGCCAGCCGGTCGGCCTGCTGCCGCGGCTGGCGGTGGCCTTCCTCGCGCCGGTGGCGGCCAGCCTGATCCAGATGGCGATCTCGCGCGCGCGCGAGTTCGAGGCCGACCGAGGCGGGGCTGAAATTTCCGGCGATCCGCTGGCTTTGGCTTCCGCTTTGCAGAAAATCGAATATTATGCCCAGGGCATTGCGATGCCGGCCGCCGAGGCCCACCCGGAGACCGCGCAGATGATGATCATCAATCCGCTGTCCGGCGGCGGCGTCGGCGATTTGTTCCGCACCCACCCGCATACCGCCGACCGCATTGAACGGCTGCACGCGCTGGCGCGCGGCGCCTGTTGACGCAAGCACTTGAACCGACCCGCGGCCAGTCCCCAGGACTGGCCTTGTTTCATCGAAAGACACACCATGCATCAAATCCAGCAACTGGCCGCCGAGATCCTGGCCCGCATCGAGGCCGGCACCACCCTCACCGACGCGCTGGCCGACGCCCATCGCCAGGCCGGCAAGCTGACGCCCGCCGAGCGTGGCGCGCTGCAGGACCTGAGCTACGGCAGCCTGCGCCATCTGGGCGTGCTGCGCCACTGCCTGCGCCAGCTGGTGCCGCATCCGCTGCCGGAGCCGCAAGTGGAGCGCCTGCTGCTGATTGCGCTGTACCAGCTGCAATATACCCGCGCCGCGCAGTACGCGGTGGTGCACGAGGCGGTGACGCTGGCCGGCATGATGGCGCGCGGCAAGTTCAAGGCCCTGGTCAACGGCGTGCTGCGCAACTTCCAGCGCCGCCGCGACGAGCTGCTGGCCAACGCCGCCGCCGATGAGGTGGCGCAGGCCAACCATCCGGACTGGTGGGTGGCGCGGTTGAAGGCGGCCTATCCCGCCGAGTGGCGCGGCATCCTGGAGGCCAGCAACGTCCACCCGCCGCTGACGCTGCGCGTCAATCGCCGCCGCATTTCGGTGGAGGATTATCTGGGCCGGTTGGAGGAGGCAGGCCTGGCGGCCAAGGCGCTGGGCGACGACGCGGTGCAACTGGCGCGGCCGGTGGCGGTGCGCGATCTGCCCGGCTTCGCCGATGGCCTGGCCTCGGTGCAGGACGAGGGCGCGCAGCGCGCCGCGCACTGGCTGGACCTGAAGCCGGGCCTGCGGGTGCTGGACGCCTGCGCCGCGCCGGGCGGCAAGACCGGCCATATGCTGGAGCGCGCCGACGTGGAGGTGACCGCGCTGGACATCGACGCCACGCGCCTGGCCCGCGTCGGCGACAATCTGCGGCGGCTGGGCCTGTCCGCCCAGCTGATCGAGGCCGACGCGTCGCGGCCGGACGACTGGTGGGGCGGCCGTCCGTTCGACCGCATCCTGGCCGACGTGCCGTGCTCGGCTTCCGGCGTGGTGAGGCGCCATCCGGACATCAAATGGCTGCGCCGGCCCGGCGATTTCGCCGCGCTGGGAGAGCAGCAGGCGGCGATGGCCGACGCGCTGTGGCCGCTGCTCGCCAGCGGGGGAAAAATGCTATACGCTACCTGCTCGATTTTTCCCGAAGAAAACCGCCAGCAATTGGAGGGCTTCCTCAAGCGCCACGCGGACGCGGTGTGCCTGAAAGAAGAACAACTGCTGCCTTGTGAGCGACATGACGGCTTCTATTACGCGCTGCTTGAGAAACATTAGCCTGCTGTTGGCTCTGCTCTGTTGCCTGCTGCCGCCGGCGCTGGCCGACACCATAGGCTCGCGCCGCGCGGAGGCCGAAGTGATGCCGGACGGCACGCTGGCGGTCAGCACCCGGTTCCTCACCAAGCTCACCCCCAGCCTCAGCGAGGCGCTGGAGCAGGGGGTAGTGCTGGGCTTCCGGCTGGAGTTCGAGCTGACCAAGCCCCGCACCACGTCATATTACCTGTCGCTGCGCGAGTGGTTCGACCCGCACGCGCAGCTGGCTTTCAAACTGTCCTACCAGCCGTTGACCGGCCGCTACCGCGTCACCATCGGCAGCCTGTCCAATTACTACCCCACCTTGCGCGAAGCCTTGTCCGCCCTCGGCGCGATCCAGGGCTGGCGCGTGCTCAATCCCGGCACGCTGGATCCGAAGAGGCCCGGCCAGGTGGCCGGCCAGGTCCGGCTGCTGCTGGACATCGGCGATCTGCCCAAACCCTTCCAGATGAACGCGCTGGGCTCTGACGACTGGTCGCTGGATTCCGGCTGGATCAAGCTGGACGTCAAGGACGCCGGCTGATGCGCTACGCCACCATCGCGATGGCGACGGTCGGGGCCATCCTGCTTTATCTGCTGGCGGTGGCCACCGGCAACGCTTCCAAGCTCAACGATTACTACTGGTGGGTTTTCGGCCTCAACAGCCTGCTGCTGCTGGCCCTGCTTGGCGTGGTGGGCCGCCAGCTGTGGCGCTTGCGCCAGCGGGTGAAGAACCGCGTGTTCGGCGCCAAGCTGACGCAGAAGCTGGCGCTGATGTTCGCCGGCGTCGCGCTGGTGCCGGGCCTGCTGGTTTTCACCGTGTCGGCGCAATTCCTGACCCGCAGCATTGAAAGCTGGTTCGACGTGCGCGTCGAGGCGGCGCTGGACCGCGGCCTGGTGTTGGGCCGCAGCGCGCTCAACTACGTGCTGGACGACGTCGGCCGCAAGGGGCGGATGGTGCAGGACGAGGTGGAGGCGTTGCCGGACGGCGTGCTGCCGGTGAGGCTGGAACGGCTGCGCGAGCAGCTGGGCCTGAAGGAAATCGCTATCTTCAACCGCGGCAACGGCCAGCTGCTGGCTTTCGCCGGCGGCGACGCGCGCGGACTGCCGCAATCCCCGGGCCATGAAGCGCTGCGCGGGGTTAAGCTGCGCACGCCGCAGCAGAGCATAGAGAACGACGGCAACAACGGCCTGGCGCTGAGAGTGCTGCTGGCTTACCGGGGCCCGGGCGAGCAGACGCGGGTGCTGCAGCTGCTGCAGGCGGCGCCGGCCGATATCAGCCGCGACGCCGAACAGATCGAAAGCGCTCGCTCCGAATATCGGCAATTGCTGCTGGCGCGGCAGGGCTTGCGCACCTTCTACATGCTGACGCTGGCGCTGGCGGTGCTGCTGGCGCTGACGGCGGCGCTGGCTTTCGCGCTGTTCCTGTCGGAGCGGCTGTCGGCGCCCTTGTCCGAGCTGGCTGCCGGCACCCGGGCGGTGGCGCAGGGCGACTTTTCCAAGCGTCATCCGGTCTACCGCCGCGACGAGCTGGGCATGCTGACCACGCTGTTCAACCGTATGACGCAGCAATTGGACGAGGCGCGGCAGCTGGCGGAAAAGAGCCGCGGCGAGCTCGAGGGCGGCAAGCTTTATTTGGAAAGCATACTGGCTAACCTGTCGGCCGGCGTGATCGCTTTCGGCGGCGACTGGCAGATCCGCGCCGCCAATACCAGCGCCTCGCGCATTTTGGGCTTCGATTTCAGCCAGCTGGCCGAGCACCGTTTTCCCGAGTGGGGCGGCCTGATACCGGCGGTGGCCAGCCTGGTGGAAACGGTGATGCAGCACGCAGACAGCGATGTCGAGAGCGACTGGCAGACCCAGCTCGGTTACGACACCGCCCAGGGCGAGCGCACGCTGCTGGTGCGCGGCGCGCGGCTGCCCGAGCATTCCAGCGACGGCTACGTGCTGGTGTTCAACGACATCACCGAGCTGGCCCGCGCCCAGCGCGACGCGGCCTGGGGCGAGGTGGCCAAGCGCCTGGCGCACGAGATCCGCAATCCGTTGACGCCCATCCAGCTGTCCGCCGAGCGGCTGGCGATGAAGCTGGCGGACAAGCTGGAAGGGTCGGACGCCGACATGCTCAAGCGCTCCACCGACACCATCATCAAGCAGGTGGGCGCGCTGAAAAGCATGGTGGAGGCGTTCCGCGACTATGCCCGCGCGCCCAAGATCAAACTGGTGAAACTTGATCTCAATCAGGTGATCCGGGAGGTGATGGCCCTTTACGAATCCAATCCTGCTGTTAAGATTGCGCTGGACGAAGTTCCGCTGATGATCATGGGGGATGCGGCTCTGCTGCGGCAGGTGCTGCATAACCTGATGCAAAACGCCCAGGATGCAGTCCTTGACGTTGGCATCCCGATGATTCAAATTAGCAGCCGACAAGAAGAAGGAAACGCGCTCGTCAGCGTCGAGGACAATGGCGCGGGCTTCGGCCCGGACATCCTCAGACGCGCGTTCGAGCCATATGTGACCAGTAAAGCCAAGGGAACCGGTCTTGGACTGGCCGTGGTCAAGAAGATTATGGAAGAACACCATGGACAGGTCATTTTGGGGAACGCCGGGCAGCATGGCGCGCGCGTCCTTCTCTCCCTGCCATTGCTGGAGGCCTAATGCGTAGCAGCGACATTTTGATTGTGGACGACGAGATCGGCATCCGAGAGCTGCTCTCCGAGATCCTGCAGGACGAAGGTTATACCGTGGCTTTGGCGGAAAACGCCGAAGTGGCCCGCCAATTGCGCAATCAGACCCGGCCGGCGCTGGTGCTGCTGGATATCTGGATGCCCGATTGCGACGGCGTCACCCTGCTGAAGGAATGGGCCAAGTCCGGCTTGCTCAACATGCCGGTGGTGATGATGTCCGGCCACGCCAGCATAGACACCGCGGTGGAAGCCACCCGCATCGGCGCCTTTGATTTCCTGGAAAAGCCGATCGCGCTGCAGAAGCTGTTGACCACGGTTCAGCGCGCGCTGAAGTACGGCGACATGCAGGCCAACACCTCGCTGAACCTGGACAAGCTGGGCCGCAGCGAGCCGATCCAGGAGCTCAAGCGCCAGCTGGAGCGCGTGGCCAAGGTGAAGTCGCCGGTGCTGCTGACCGGCGAGTCCGGCTCCGGCTTCGAGCTGGTGGCGCGCTTCTTCCACCAGGGCAACACGCCCTGGGTGACGCCGGCCAAGCTGGAGCAGCTGGCCGACGCGCCGCTGGAGCTCTTGCAGAAGGCCAACAACGGCGTGCTCTACCTGCCGGAAATCGGCCAGTACAGCCGCCGCGTGCAGCAGGGCCTGCTGTTCCTGCTGTCCAAGCTCGACCGCTTCAACGTGCGCCTGATCTGTTCCTGCAGCCGTCCGCTGCAGGAGCTGCTGGTCGACCCCGAGTGCGACAACCGCCTGCTGACCGCGCTGTCCAGCGTGATCGTGCCGATCCCGCCGTTGCGCGAGCACGCTGAGGACATCACCTTCATCGCCGAGCAGATCCTGGTGGAGCTGGTGGAATCCAAGCAGGTGCCGGCGCGCAAGCTGACCACCGCCGCGCTGAACGCGATGCGCCAGTATGACTGGCCGGGCAATCTGGAGCAGCTGCGCAGCATCATCAAGAGCCTGGCGCTGACCGCCGAGTCCGACGAAGTCGACGCCGCCGAGGTCAACAAGGTGTTGGCCCAGTTCCGCCACGAAAAGCCGGTGGAGGAGTCGGGCTTCGACTTCAACATCCCGTTGCGCGAATTGCGCGAACAGCTGGAGCGCCGCTATTTCGAGTACCACATCTCGCTGGAGAACGGCAATATGAGCCGGGTGGCGCAGAAGGTGGGCCTGGAGCGCACGCACTTGTACCGCAAGCTGAAGCAGCTGGGCATCAAGTTCGCCCGCAAGGTGGCGGAGGAGTAAGGCAAAACGCCTGATACTGCGTTGCGGTAATGTTGGGCTTCGCTTTGCTCGGCCCAATCTACGAGGCGCGCCTTGTTTCAGGCGTTTTGCTCGACACAAATCGCTTATCGACGCCAGCCTTCCCGGCTGGCGTTTCGCATTCTGGAGCATGAGTATGGAGCAAGACCGCGAACTGGACGATGAGGCGCTGCTGCGCTACAGCCGCCACATCCTGTTGCCCGAGATCGACATCGAAGGTCAGCGCCGGCTGCTGGCGGCGCGCGCGCTGATCGTCGGCGCCGGCGGCCTGGGCTCGCCGGTAGCCTTGTATCTGGCCAGCGCCGGCGTCGGCCGGATCACCATCGTCGACGACGACGTGGTGGAACTGTCCAATCTGCAGCGCCAGATCGCCCACGATACCGCCAGCCTGGGGCGCGGCAAGGCCGAGTCGGCGGCGGAGCGGATGCGGGCCTTGAATCCCTCGATCGAGGTGAGGCCGCTGGCCGAGCGCCTGTCCGGCGATCGCTTGATCGAAGAAGTGGACGCGCACGATGTGGTACTGGATTGCTCCGACAATTTCGCCACCCGCCATGCGGTCAACCGCGCCTGCGTGGCCGCCAGGGTGCCGCTGGTATCCGGCGCGGCGGTGCGCTTCTCCGGCCAGCTGGCGGTGTTCGACAGCCGCGACGCGGCGTCTCCGTGTTACCACTGCCTGTTTCCGGACGAGGGCGAGGCCAGCGACGGCCCCTGCGCCACTTTTGGCGTGCTCTCGCCCTTGGTGGGCGTGATCGGCAGCCTGCAGGCGGTGGAGGCGGTCAAGCTGCTGGCTGGCGTCCCACCGGCGCTGGGCAAACTGACGCTGTACGACGCGCTGAGCGGCGGCTTCAAGCAGATCCGCGTGCCGCGCGATCCGGGCTGCGCGGTATGCGGGGGCGTGGGGTAGAAAAACGCCCCGGCGGGCGGGGCGGCGGTTTGTGGCTTAGAGGTGTTGCTCGATCAGCTTGCGCACCTCGGGGAAGTTCATCACGCCGACGTAGCGTTTGATGATGTTGCCCTGCTTGTCGATCAGGAAGGTGGTCGGCGCCAGCTGAATGTCGCCGAAGGCCTTGGCCGTGGCTCCTTGCGGGTCCAGCGCGACGAAGAAGGGCAGCTGGTTCTTGGCGACGAAGTTCTGCACGTAGTTGGGCGGGTCGTAGCTCATCGCCACCGCCAGCACGTTCAGGCCCTTGCCGCCGTAGTCCTGGTGCAGCTTCTTGATTTCCGGCATCTCCTCGACGCAGCCGGGACAGCTGGTGGCCCAGAAGTTGACCAGCACCACCTTGCCTTTCAGCGCCGAGGTGCTGGTGGCGGCGCCGGTCAGCGAGGTCAGCTGCACCTCGGGGGCCGGGTTGCCGGAGAACATCAGCTTGTAGGCGGCGCCGGCCGCGACCAGCAGTGCCAGCGCAATGATCAAACCCTTCTTCATTTCGATTTCCTGTCGTGTCTGCCGCTGGTTCAGACCGGAGAGGCGGTCATCTGTTCCAGCATGTCCTTCAATTGTCCTTCCAGCACCACCGCCTTGTTCTGCTTGGCATCGAACACCACGAAGGTGACGTCGGCCTCGGCCACCACGGTGTCCGTGCCCTCAAGCAGCACGCGTTGGTGGATCACCGCGCTGCGGTTGCCGATGGACTTCAGACCGGTCTCGATCAGCAGCTGCTCGCCCATCAGCGCGGGACGGCGATAGTCGATGTTGATGTTGACCACTGCCAGCGCCAGGCCGGATTTCAGGAACCAGTCCAGTCCGCCTTGCTCTTCGAACTGGCTCCAGCGCGCTTCTTCCAGAAATTCCAGGTAGCGCGCGTTGTTGACGTGGCCGAACAGGTCCAGGTGATAGCCGCGGACCTTGATCCGGGTGTGGTGCGCCATGTGTTTCCCCTCTATTGTGTGTGGCGGTTAATCGGCGCGGCCGTCCAGATCCAGCGGCACGAAGGCTTCTCGCTCCAGCGGCTCTTCGACCAGATCGGTCAGCACCGAGTGGATTTCCACCTTGAACCATTGCTGGAACAGGTTGGGACTGATGTTCTGCGGCCACAGGCTCTCGTCTTCGCACCAGTCGGCCAGCTCGGCCTCAAACAGCTGGCGATGGCGTTGCTGCACGAAGCGGCGGGCGGCGTCGGCGTCTTCCGCCGGCGGGATCAGCAGCGCGTTGCTGTCAGCGGCCAGCGCTTCCAGCGTCAGTTGCGGATCGATGCCGCCGGGCAGGCTTTTCAGCCAGGCCAGAAACGGGGCCTGCGGGCGCAGCAGCGCGATGCTGCGGTTGACTTCAAACATGATGTTTCCTTGGTTCAATGGCTGGATAAGAGGTTGTCCCGGGTGAAGACGAAGCGCTGGTTGATGCGCATCGCGGGGGCGCGGGCCAGTGCGGGCGGAAACGGCGGAAACGGCGAGGACAGCTCGACGATGCGCTGGGCGGCTTCGTCCAGCACCCGGCTGCCGGAGCTGCGGGTGACCCGTTGTCCCTGCAGGCTGCCGTCGGCGGCTATCGTCACTTCCAGCGTCACCGCGCCGTGCAGGGCCTGGCGGCGCGCTTCATCCGGGTAATTCAGGTTGCCGATGCGCTCCACCTTCAGCCGCCAGTCGGCCTGGTAGCGCGCCCACGGATAGCCGCGGGCTGCTTCGCCGAGCGCGTTGCCGGCCTGGCCGCTCTCCTTGTCGTTGTCGACGATGGCGCTGTCGCCGCCGCGCGACAGCGCGCCGACCTGGGCCAGCAGCGAGCCGGTGCTGACCTGGCCGCTGGGCGGCGTGGGCTGGACCTTGGCCGGCGCCGGGGTTGGGCGGGCGATCGGGTTGGCCGGAGCCGGTGGCGGCATTTCCGCGGCGGGGCGCGGCTTGGGCGGCTCGCGACGACTGAGCAGCTGGCGCGGCTCGGCGCTGTTGCCCGAGCCTGCATGATCGATTTCGGCCAGCCGTTCGGTCGGCGGCGCAGATGGCGCCGGGTGGCGGACCAGGCGGATATTGATCTGCGACGCGGGTGTTTCCCCGGCGCGATCGGGCGCGGAAACGCGGCCGCCCAGGCTGAGCAGCAGCAGGTGGGCCAGCAGCGACACGCCCAGCATCAGCCACAGCAGCAGGCCGCTGGACGCGGATGGGCGGGGGCGGTACAGGTGATCGGCCATCGCGGGTTTCCGGATTTTGCCAGAGTGTAGCATGGCGGCCATGCAAAAACGCCGCGCGGAGGCGGCGTTTCGGCGGCGGCGCGCGGCCGGCTTATTTTTCCAGCAGGCTGCGCAGCATCCAGGCGGTTTTCTCGTGCACCTGCAGGCGCTGGGTCAGCAAGTCGGCGCTTGGCTCGTCGGAGGCGCGCTCCACCACTGCGAACACGCTGCGGGCGGTGCGGCACACGGTTTCGTGGCCCTCCACCAACTGGCGGATCATCTCCTCTGCCTTGGGCGGCGCACCGGCGGATTCGGGGATGGCGGTCAGCTTGGCGTAGTCGGCGTAGCTGCCCGGCGCGTAGTGTCCCAGCGCGCGGATGCGCTCGGCCACGGCGTCAACGGCCAGCGCCAGCTCGTTGTACTGGGTCTCGAACATCAAGTGCAGTGTGTTGAACATCGGCCCGGTGACGTTCCAGTGGAAGTTGTGCGTCTTCAGGTACAGGGTGTAGCTGTCCGCCAGCAAGCGGGACAGACCGTGGGCGATTTCCTGGCGATCTTGTTCATTGATGCCGATATCCATGACGATGCTCCTTTTTGGCGGCGCTGCTTCCAGGCCGCGTTTTGGACTACACTCCCCGTTTTGGGCGGGAAATGGGATGAAACCTTGGTTGTCGTGCCATGATGGCTGCGTCCGGCTGACGCTGCACGTGCAGCCGGGCGCCAAGAAGACCGAGGCGGCCGGCGAGCACGGCGACTGCCTGAAGGTCAGACTGGCCGCGCCGCCGGTGGACGGCAAGGCCAATGCCGCGTTGCTGGCCTGGTTGGCCGATCGTTTCGGCGTCGCCAAGCGCGACGTGGAACTGCTGTCCGGCGACAAGAGCCGGCACAAGGTGGTGCGGATCGCCTGCGGCCTTGATGACGCGGCGGCGCTGGACCGTCTGGGTTTTCACTGAAGGCGGCGTCCCGGCGGCGTGGTTTCGTCCACGCGCTTGAACTCGCCTTCTATGATGTCGCCGTTGCCGGCCGGTCCGGCGGACGGGCCCGCGCCGGTGGTCCGCAGCGAAATGTCCGGTCCTTTCAGCGGCAGCAGCAGCAGGATGGCGGCGAGATCGCTGAGCAGGCCGGGCAGCAGGAACAGCAGGCCGGCCAGCGCGTAACGCAGCGGCCACAGCAGCGAGTACAGCGAAACCTTGTCGCCCTGGCGCATCACGCTGCCCAGCGTCAGCAGCGCGCCCAGCTTCTGGTTGCGCAGCATCCACAGGCCAAGCATCGAGGACAGCACCACCAGCAGGAACACCGCCAGGCCGCCGATGCGGTCGGCCAGCGCCACCAGGGCGGCGATTTCTGCGAACGGGTAAATCAATAACAGCAGCGGGAGAACGCGCATCTTGAATCCGATTCCATCTAACGATTGTTTATTGGTTGTCTGCAACGCGCCGGACGCGGAAACCGCCGAGCGCATCGCGACGACGCTGGTGGCCGAGCAGCTGGCCGCCTGCGTCAATATTCTGAGTCCCTGCCGCTCAGTGTACCGCTGGCAGGGCGCGGTGGAGCGGGCCGAGGAGATTCCGCTGCTGATCAAGACCCGCGCTGACGCGTATCCGCAACTGGAGGCCAGGCTGGCGGCGCTGCATCCGTACGAAGTGCCGGAGATTGTCGCGCTGCCTGTGGCGCAGGGATTGCCCTCTTATCTCACATGGGTATCGAACAGCGTAGTTTCAAGTGCCGAATGATTCCGGCCCGGTTTGTTCCGACTGTTTTCCGCCCGTTTTCGTTCCCCGCGCGGGGCGGCGGCGGAGAGAAATTTTTCGCGATACGGCTTGACGCATCTGAAACGTTTCATTATAGTTGCCAGCTCTCGATGGGTCGTTAGCTCAGCTGGTAGAGCAGCGGACTTTTAATCCGTTGGTCGCAGGTTCGAATCCCGCACGACCCACCAGAGAAAGCTTGATATAGTGTAGTCGCATGTCCCGGACGGGTCGTTAGCTCAGTTGGTAGAGCAGCGGACTCTTAATCCGTAGGTCGAGTGTTCGAGCCACTCACGACCCACCATCCAAAGACATGCCGCCGTACGTTGTGCGGGTCGTTAGCTCAGCTGGTAGAGCAGCGGACTTTTAATCCGTTGGTCGCAGGTTCGAATCCCGCACGACCCACCAATCAAGTTCATTTCTGTCTTTGTGCAGACCGGATGGGTCGTTAGCTCAGTTGGTAGAGCAGCGGACTCTTAATCCGTAGGTCGAGTGTTCGAGCCACTCACGACCCACCACCATCCCTGCACCCTTCCCGACACGAATACCCCCCAAATGGGTCGTTAGCTCAGCTGGTAGAGCAGCGGACTTTTAATCCGTTGGTCGCAGGTTCGAATCCCGCACGACCCACCAAGAATTCCCGCAAGGGCCCGGCTATTGTCCGGGCCTTCGCATTTCCATTCCCGATATTTCTGATAACGATAATTGTTATCATTTGTTTCTTGCGCTATGCTGCGCCCTTTTGTCACGGGCGAAGCTGGTGTTGGACGGCTATTATCGCGAACTGCTCAATTTCCTCACCCGGGCCACCGGTTCGCGCCAGCGCGCCGAGGATGTGGCGCAGGACGCTTATCTGAAAGTGCTGAATCTGCAGGCGCCGGGAGGCGAAGCCGGCGGCGCGGCGGTGCGCTCTCCCCGCGCGCTGCTGTACGCCGCCGCGCGCAATCTGCTGATAGACCGCCACCGCCGCGAGCAGGCAAGGCCGCAGCAGGACATTGCCGACATCGAACTGGCCGCGCCCGCGCATTGCGAACCGGAGCGGCGGTTGGCCGCGCGGCAGCAATTGGCCTTGCTGGAGCGGACGATAGCGGGCTTGCCGCCACGCTGCCGCCAGGCCTTCGTGCTGTTCAAGCTGGAAGGGCTGAGCCAGGCTGACATCGCGCGGGAAATGGGCATTTCCCGGAACATGGTGGAGAAGCACATCATCAACGGCATGCTGGCGTGCAAGCGGGCGCTGGAACAGGAGGAGGGCCGATGAGGCGGGAGCGTGAAGCGGCGAACGAAGAGCTGGCCGACGCGGAAGCGGCGCGCTGGCGCTTGCGGCAGCGGGAGGGGCTGGACGAGGCGGGGCGGGCGGGACTGGCCGCCTGGCTGGACGCGTCCGGCGAGCGCCGCAGAGCTTACGCCGCGCACGCCCGAGTCGACGCCTTGCTGTCGGAGATGGGCGGCGAGCAGAGGCGAAGATTGGCGGTTCCCCCGCCGTCGCGCTTGCGCCGCCATGGCCTTGCCGCCTGCGCGGCATTGCTGCTCGCCTGTACGCTGGGCTGGCATTGGCGGGCCGGCCAGCCGCAGTGGACGCAGACGCTGGCCAGCGCGCGCGGCCAGCAGCTGGAGCGGGTGATGGCCGACGGCAGCCGCTTGAGCCTGGATGCCGATACCGTGGTGGAGGTCGCGTATTTTTCCGATCGCCGCGAGGCGAAGCTGCTGCGCGGACAGGCGATGTTCTCGGTGGCGCGGGATGCCGGGCGGCCGTTCCGCGTGGCGGCCGGCCCGGTGCGGGTGACGGTGCTGGGCACCCGCTTCGCGGCGCGCCATCTGTACGGCGCGGTCGAGGTGGCGGTGGAGCACGGCCGGGTGGCGGTGGCTGACCACGGCGACGCCGAAGCAGCCGCCGGCACGGGAGGCGAGGCGCGGAGCAAGCTGCTGCTGACCGATGGCCAGCGCGCGGTCTGGCGCGATGGCTCGCTTCGGCCGGAGGCGGCGGTGCCGCCGGAAACCGTGGCCGCCTGGCGCGCGGGGCGGCTGGCGTTTTCCGACCGGCCGCTGGCCGAGGTGCTGGCGGAGTTCGAGCGTTACGGCCCGACCGGCCTCAAGCTGGCGCGGCCGGAGCTGGGCGGTTTGCGCTTGAGCGGCAGCTTCGCCAGCCACGACGCCGCCGCTTTCGCCCGCATCCTGCCGCGCGTGCTGCCGGTGGAGGTGCGCCGGAACGGCGGCGAAACGCTGATCGACGCCAAAAAATAATCCGAGAAAAAAATATTTACCGACCGACGTCAGGATGCGGCGGGCTGCCACGTCTTCATGGATGCGAATAATTATTAATTTCATCCGTGAGGTAGTCCGCCATGTCGATTTCCCGCCCGGGCGCCGCGGCCCTGCTGCTGGGCCTGGCTTGCGTCCAGCCCGCGCAGGCCCAGTCCCGCGTAGTCGCCTTCCAGATCGCGCCGCAGCCGCTGGCCGGCGCGTTGCAGCAGCTGGCCAGCCAGGCCGGCATGAATCTGCTGTTCGATCCGGCTCTGGCCGGCGGTCGCGCCACGCCGGGTCTGCAAGGCAGCTATACGGTGCGCGACGCGCTGCGCCGGCTGCTGGCCGGCAGCGGCCTGGCCGCCAGCCTGCGGGCGGAAGGCATCGTAGTGCAGGCGGCGCCGTCGACGGGAGGGGGCGCGGTCAATATCGGCGCCTTGCGGGTGCGCGGCGCCAGCAGCGCGCCGGGCGCGCTGTCCGACGACGAGATGTCGCTGTTCGACCGGCCGTATCTGAAGCCGGGCTCGTCGGCGGCGGTGACGCGCGAGCAGATCGAGCGCTTTCGCGGCACCTCGCCGGCCGACATGTTCAAGGGCGTGGCCGGGGTGCAAGTGGGCGAGAGCCGCAACAGCGGCTCGGTGGACGTCAATGTCCGCGGTCTGCAGGGGCAGGGGCGGGTGCCGGTGGTGATAGACGGCAGCGTGCAGTCGGTGACCGCCTATCGCGGCTACGGCGGCGTCGCCGACCGCAACTATCTGGACCCGGACCTGATCGGCGGCGTGACCGTCGACAAGGGGCCGGTCCTGTCGGCGCAGGGCGCCGGGGCGATCGGCGGCCTGGTGAAGATGGACACGCTGAAGGCGGAGGACATCCTGTTGCCGGGCGAGCGCCGCGGCGTGCGCCTGCGCGGCGGCTTGCAGAGCAACAGCGCCGCGCCTCCGGCCGAACTGAACGCGACGCCGCGCCAGCATAGCCCGGCGCTGGACGGCCGCGCCGGCCACGGCAGCGTCGCCGCCGCCTTGCGCGAAGACCGCTACGAGCTGGTCGGCGCCTTCGCCTACCGCGACATCGGCAATTACTTCTCCGGCAAGCACGGCTACCAGCGCTATGTGGTGAAGAACGACTGGATGTCGTCTGGCACCCAGAACGATGTCGGCGTCACCCGCATCTTCAAGCCCGGCGAGGAGGTGCTCAATACCGCCAACCGCAGCCGCTCGCTGCTGCTGAAGGGCACGTTGAAGCCGGACGCCGAGCGCTCGCTGGAGCTGGGTTTCCGCCGCTACGACAGCGACTACGGCGAGATCATGACCTCGCAGATCGTCCGCAACGACGGCGATTCCATTCCGCAGTGGCCGCGCAGCCAGGTGCGGGTGGACGCCTACACCGCCCGCTTCAAGTGGCAGCCGGACGACAATCCGCTGATCAAGCTGCAGGCCAATCTGTGGCATACCGACATGGACAGCCGCGCCTACAACGGCGATGTGTTCCGCAATCCCACCCAGGGCAAGCCGCGTCCGGGCTGGGGCGATTGCGCAGACTGCATCGACTTTTCCTACCTGGCGCCGGCGCAGGCGCAGCGCACCGGGGCCGATCTGAGCAACACCTCGCTGTTGCGCACCCCGCTGGGCGCGTTGAAGTTCGATTACGGGGTGTCGCTGCAGCATGAGCGGCTGGCGCCGGGCAAGGGCTTCATCCGCGACGAGGACGACATCCTCAACAACCGCAATCTGCGGGACGGCAGCCGCGACGAGCAGAGCGCCTTCGTCGGCGTCAACTGGGCGCCGGTGGATTGGCTGAGCTTCGACTTGGGCGGCCGCTATCTGCGTTTCGCCACCCAGGACAACAACGTCGAGGTCAAGAAGCTGGATACCTACCGCACGGTGTCCAAGACCGCTCAGCTCTACAGCGACGATACCTTCGAATACCTGGGTGAGGTGGAGTGGAAGCCGGACGCCGCCGGCAATTTCAGCGACGCCACCAATCCCTTCAAGCAGCCGGGCGCCACCTATGTCGACGCCAACGGCCAGGCGCAGCCGCTGGCCGGCGCCAAATCCAGCGAGGCGGAGGCGAGCTGGCGCGACAACCAGGAATTGGCGTCGCGCCAGTACCGCCGCAGCCAGCCCTACCGCCGCCGCGACAGCGGCTTCGCGCCGTCCTTCGGCATCAACCTGAAGCTGAGCGATTCGGTCACAGGCTATCTGCGCTACGTCGAAGGCCTGCGCATGCCCAGCCTGATGGAGTCGACGCTGGGCTCGTCCTCGCCTTTCCTTGGCGAACTGAAGCCGGAACGCAGCCAGAACTGGGAAATCGGCGTCAGCGTGCTGAAAGACGGCCTGCTGCGCGGCGACGACCGCTTCCGCTTCAAGCTCGCCTATTTCGACAACACCACCCGCGACTACATCACCCGGCGGCCGATTCCCGGCAAGGAAGCGTGGGAGCAGAACTTCAGCATGGTGAATATGGATCGCTACCAGCTGTCCGGCGTCGAGCTGCAATCGTCGTACGATGGCGGCGCGCTGTTCGGCGAGCTGTCCGCCACCTACAACCGCAAGACCCGGATCTGCGACCGCGCGTCGGCCGAGTATTTCCGCGGCATCACCTGGTTCGGCGGCGAGCATCCGATGGCTAACACGCCGGAATGCACGCCCAGCGGCTTTTCCAGCAGCTACGTCCGCAACCACATCCCGCCGCGCTTCAACCTGAACCTGACGCTGGGCGGCCGCGCGCTCGACCGCAGGCTCAGCTTCGGCAGCCGCGTCACCTACAACAGCGAGCCGGTAGCCAAGCAGGGCGCCAGCGTGGACGACAGCCGCTGGGAGAGCTGGAACGGCACCGCCAACCAGGTGCTGACCCGCGCCTACACGCTGGTGGACGTGTTCGCCAGCTATCGGATCTCCAAGGGCGTCAGCGTTGATTTGGCCATCGACAACCTGACCGACCGCTACTACTTGGACCCGCTGGCGCTGAGCCTGATGCCGGGGCCGGGACGCACCGCGCGGCTGAACGCGACTTGGCAATTCTGAGCGGCGCGTTTCCCTAAATAAACAAAAATAGTTATCATTAACATTTAATGGGCTTTGTCCGCAAAGCCCAGCTCAGTAGAAGAAAGCATTGGCATGACCACCATCGAACGCACCCGCACCCAGGACCTGAAGGCCCGAACCCACGACACCCACGACCAGCTGGACCAGCGCATCATGGCCAACCAGCCGTTCGCCAGCCGCGACAACTACGCCCGCTTCCTCGACGCGCAATACCGCTTCCTGCGGGACGCCGACGCGCTGTACGACAACCCGGAGCTGGCCAAGTTGTTCCCCGATCTGGCCGAGCGCCGCCGCTACCACAGCATCGCCGCCGACATGGGCGATCTCGGCCGCGCGCTGCCGCAGCTGGCCGAGCCGCCGATCAGCGGCGCGCTGGACGTGGCCAGCGCGATGGGTTGGCTGTACGTGGTGGAAGGCTCCAAGCTGGGCGCGGCCATCCTGTACAAGCTGGCTGGCAAGCTGGATCTGGACGAGAACTTCGGCGCCCGCCACCTGGCCGGCCACCCGGACGGCCGCGCCCGCCACTGGCGCGCGTTCACCTCGGCGCTGGACGGCCTGGAGCTGGACGGCGACGCCGAAGCCCGCGTCACCGCCGGCGCGGTGGCCGCCTTCGCCTGCATGAACGGCCACCTGGACCGGGTGTACGCTTGAGCGCGGCGCGGCACCCGGCGGTGCGCTGGCTTTATCTGCTGGGCGGCTGCCTGATGGTGGCGCTGGCGGTGATCGGCGCGCTGCTGCCGGTGATGCCCACCACCATCTTCCTGATCCTGGCGCTGGCCTGTTTCAGCAAGTCTTCGCCGCGGCTGGAGCAGCGGTTGCTGGATCATCCGCGCTATGGCCCGGGCCTGCGGCGCTGGCGCGAGCAGCGCATCGTGCCGCGCAAGGCCAAGTGCTTCGCCGCGCTGGGGATGGGCGGGGGATTCGTCGCGCTGCTGCTGGCGCGGCCGCCGCACTGGGTGCCGTGGCTGGTGGCCGCGATCGAGCTCTCGGTCTTGCTGTATCTGCTGAGCCGGCCGTCCCGTCCCGGAGAGCTGGCTGGCTGGCGCAGACTGTCCGCCGGGCAGTGGAAAGGTCTGGCGCTGCTACTGTGTGTCGGCCTGCATCTGGCGGCGCTGACCGCGGGATGGTGGTGGCCCGGCGCCAAGCCGCCGGCGCCGGCGCCGGCGGAGCAGCCCGCGATGCAGTGGCTGGCCGGCGGCGGTTCGACCGCGCCGGAACAGAAGCGCATCGCCGAGCGCGCCAGCGAGGCGGCGTCGGCATCCCGCCGCGCGGCCGCGCCGCAGCCGGCCGGCATCCAGCCTGACAGCCATTCTCCCCAGGCGACCCAAGCGGCCGGCAAGCCGGGTCCCGCGCCGCGCGCGGATCAGCCGCCGGCGCCGCGCGCCGCCGCCGACCAGGCGCCCAGCCAGGCCGCCGCGCCCAAGGCCGCGTCGCAGGACGACAGCCGGCCGCGAGTGAGCCAGGGCCGCAGCAGCTGGGAGGCCCAGGTGCTGGCCAGGCTGGAGCGCTATCGGCAATATCCGGTCACGTCGCGGCTGCGCGGCGACGAAGGCACGGCCTACTTGTCCATCCGCATCGACCGCGAGGGGCGGGTGCTGGCGGCGCGGCTGAGCCGCGGCAGCGGACATCCGGCGCTGGACCAGGCTGCCTTGGACACCGCCTACCGCGCGGCGCCGTTGCCGCGCATTCCTGACGCGTTGCCGGATACGCTGGAACTGGCGGTGCCGGTGGAATTCTTCCTCGAACAGTAATGCCCGCCGAAGCCGGCTTGCCGCATAATGTCGGCTGACAGCCGACAAGGGGAACACAATGAACAAGCTGATGTTGAGCGCGCCGCTGCTGGCGGCGCTGGCTGCCGGCGGGGCCTGGGCGCAGAGCGCCGACGAACAGCTGCTGGCGGCGCAGATGGCTTTCCAGCAGGCGCAAACCCAGCAAAGACAGCTGGATGGCAGGCTGAAGACGGCGCAGGACGAAAAGGCGGTCGCCGAGCAACGGCTGGCCGGCGCGCAAGCCGCATTGGACAAGGCGAACGCCGAACTGGCGGCGGCCACCGACGCGCAATCGCGCGGCAAGCAGGCGCTGGATCAGGCGACCCAGACGCTGAACCAGGCCTGGCAGCGCAAGGACGGCGGGCAGTAATCAGGGATTGAGCTGGCGGTAGCGGGCGATGTCCTGCTGCATCCGCTGGCGGAACGCGTCCAGCTCGGCGCGCTTGGACGCCATCTGCCGCTGCAGGTCTTGTTGCGATTGCCGCAGCAGCTGCAGATTGCGCACGGCGGCGGCGGGCGGCGTCTGCTTGAATTGCCTGGCGTGTTCCAGGTCTTGCTCCAGGTGGCCGCGTTGCAGCGCCAGCCCCTGGCTGCGAAGCTCCAGCGCGTGATAAGAGGACTGCAGCACCGCCAGCTGGCGCTCGCGGTCGGCCTGCAGTTCGGCCAGCGTCGGATAGCTTTGCACCAGCGCCTGGTCGTGGCGGGCGGCGTCCATCCGTTGTTGCTGCTGTTGGCGGGCGGCGGCGGCGGACGCCTCGCGCGCTTGGCGTTGGGCGGCGGTTTCCGCCGGCTTGTTGACGGCGCCCTGCTTGCTCAGCTCGGCGACGCCGCGGCTCTGGCTCTCCAGCGGCGGCGAGTCGCTGTAATGCGTGTTGCCGGCCTCGTCCACCCATTTGTAGACGCCGGCCTGGGCCAGCGAACACAGCAGCAGAAACGGTCCGGCAAGCGCTTTCATGTCAGTCGTCGACTCCGTATTGGGCGCGGTAGGCGCGCACCGCGTCCAGGTGAGCCGCCAGTTCCGGGCTGTTTTCCAAGAATCCCAGCAAGTCTTTCAGCGTGGCGATGGCCACCACCGGCAGACCATGCTGCTGGGCCACTTCCTGCACCGCCGACAATTCGCCCTGGCCGCGTTCCATCCGGTCCAGCGCGATGGCGACGCCGGCCGGTTCGGCGCCGGCGGCGCGGATCAGCTCCACCGATTCGCGCACCGAGGTGCCGGCCGAGATCACGTCGTCGATGATCAGCACCTTGCCTTGCAGCGGCGCGCCGACCAAGGTGCCGCCCTCGCCGTGGTCCTTGGCTTCCTTGCGGTTGTAGGCGAAGGGCACGTTGCGGCCCTGCTCGGCCAGCGCCATGCCGGCGGCGGCGGCCAGGATGATGCCTTTATAGGCCGGCCCGAACAGCATGTCGAACTGGATGCCGCTTTGCTGGATGGACTTGGCGTAGAATCGCGACAGGTTCAGCGTGGACAGACCGTCGTTGAACAGGCCGGCGTTGAAGAAGTACGGCGACTTGCGGCCCGCCTTGGTGATGAACTCGCCAAACTTCAGCACCTGCTTGTCGAGCGCAAAACGAATAAAATCCTGACGAAAGTCGCTCATCCTCATTCCTTATCGAATCGTTAACTGTTTGAACGGCTGAAAAAAACCGCCGCAAGCATAGCACGGGAGACACAATGCTTCGAATCGTTTCCGCCAACCTAAACGGCATCCGCTCGGCGGACAAGAAGGGCTTTTTCGACTGGCTGGCCGGCATCAACGCCGACTTCGTCTGCGTACAGGAGCTGAAGGCGCAGGCGGGCGACCTGTCCGAGCGGATGCGCAATCCGGACGGCTTGGCCGGCTATTTCCACTACGCCGAGAAGAAGGGCTACAGCGGCGTCGGCGTCTACACCCGGCATAAGCCGGACGCGGTGGTGGAGGGGCTGGGCGTCGACTGGATCGATTCCGAAGGCCGCTTCCTGCAACTGGATTTCGGCAAGCTGTCGGTGGTGTCGCTGTACCTGCCGTCCGGCTCCAGCAGCGACGAGCGCCAGCAGGTGAAGTTCGACTTCCTCGACGTGTTCATGCCGCACCTGGAACAGCTGCGCGCCGACGGCCGCGACATCGTGATCTGCGGCGACTGGAACATCGCCCACAACGAGATCGACCTGAAGAACTGGAAGGGCAACCTGAAGAATTCCGGCTTCCTGCCGGAGGAGCGCGCCTGGATGACCGACCTGCTGGGCCGCGTCGGCTGGCGCGACGCGTGGCGCAATCTGTACCCGGAAGCGCCCGGCTACACCTGGTGGAGCAACCGCGGCCAGGCTTACGCCAAGGATGTAGGCTGGCGCATCGACTACCAGATCGTCACGCCGTCGCTGATGGAGCAGGCCGAATCCGCCAGCGTGTACAAGGACGAGAAGTTCTCCGACCACGCGCCGCTGATCGTCGACTACCGGCGGAGCCTGTGATGTGGGACGACGATGATGTCACCTTGCTGACGGTGCCGGGCTGGGGCAATTCCGGCGACACGCACTGGCACGGCTATTGGGAAAAAACCTATCCGCTGGCGCGCCGCGCGGAGCAGCGCGACTGGCTGTACCCGACCCGCGACGAATGGGTGGCTGGTTTGGCCGCGGCGGTGGCGGAGATTCCGGGGCGACTGGTGATCGCTGCCCACAGCCTGGGCTGCCATACGACGGTCGCCTGGCTGCTGCAGGCGTCCCTGCTGGAGCAGCGCAAGCTGAAGGGCGCGCTGCTGGTGGCGCCGCCGGCGATTCCGCTGACCGACGAGCGCGCCCGCGCCAGCGGCGAGCTGCCCGAAGGCGCGCCGTTGCCGAGCTTCGCCGGATTCGAGACGCTGCCGGAGCGCAAGCTGCCGGTGCCGACGCTGCTGGTGGCCAGCCGCGACGATCCGTTCTGCGAGTTCGACGAAGCGCGGCGGATGGCCGCGTTGTGGGGCGCGGAATTCGTTGACGGCGGCATGGCCGGCCATATGGGCAGCCACGCCGGCCTCGGGAGCTGGCCCGCCGGGCAGAGCCTGCTGCAACGCTTGATCCTGGGGTAGCGGACAGTCCGTTCCCACGCGATCGTCGGCGGGAAGCCCGGCTTGGCCGGGCTTTTTCTTATGCGGAAGCGTTCAGCGCGCGACCGGCCGCGCCGGATCGCTGCACCATTCGCTCCAGGAGCCGGGATAGAGCCGGCTGCCGGGAAAGCCGGCTATCTCCATCGCCAGCAGGTTGTGGCAGGCGGTGACGCCGGAGCCGCACTGGTGGACGATGGCGGCGGCATCGAAGCCCTCGCCCAGCAGCGCCTCCCACTCGGCGCGCAGCCGCGCCGCCGGCTTATAGCGGCCGGCGTCCAGATTGTCCATGAAGAAGCGGTTGGCGGCGCCGGGTATGTGGCCGCCGACCGGGTCTATCATCTCGCCCACGCCGCGGAAGCGTTCCGGGCTGCGGGCGTCCACTACCGTGAACGCTGGTTCGTCCAGGTTGGCCAGCACCGCGCCGGCATCCACCGTCGCCTGCAGCGAGCGGCGGATGGCGAAGCGGCAGGGGCGGCGCTGCGGCGGCTCCGCGTCCACCGCGCCGCCGATGGCCTGCCAGGCGGCGAAGCCGCCATCCAGCACTGCCACCTTGTCATGGCCCAGCCAGCGCAGCAGCCACCAGGCGCGCGCCGCGTACTGTCCCGTCCCGTCGTCGTAGGCCACGACCTGGGTGTTCTCCCCCACGCCCAGCGCGCCCAGGTCCACCGCCAGGCGCTGGCCGTCCGGCAGCGGGTGGCGGCCGTTCTGGCCGTTCTTGCTGCCGGACAGGTGGTAATCGAGGTGCAGGTAATGCGCGCCCGGAATGCGGCCCTGCTCGTAGGCGGCATGGCCGTAGTCTGGGTTGTCCAGCTGGAAGCGGCAGTCCAGCACGATCAGCGATTCGCCAGGTTCGTCCATCAGCTGCTGGCAGGAAATCAGCGTGGTGTACATTTCTCGGCCTTGGTATCGAAGAAGCGTCCAGCCTATGGTTATCACAACGGCTTTGGCAAGCCCGGCCTGTCCGTAGGTCTGGGGCTGGCGGCGAAATGCATCGGGGCGCGGGGAATTTTCACAGTCCGAATAAATTAGTATTAGTATCAAATCGACATTGAATTTATCAGCGTAAAATTTTAAAAAACTCATAAACCAAGCGGAGACGGGGAAGTCATGTTGAGTCAATTTTCCATAGGCCAGCGCATCGCGGCGCTGGCGGGGGCCCTGCTGTTGGCGGTGGGCGTGGTGGGCGGCGTAGGCTGGTGGTCGATGGACAAGATCAACCGCGAGCTGACGGCGCTGTTCGACCAGAAGATCGCGTTCCGGCACCAGATGGACGATCTGCAGCGGACCATGCTGCACATCCGCCAGGATGAGAAGAACGTCTTCATCAGCATCGGCAATCCGGCCAATTCCGATCAGAGCATCCAGACCAACAAGCAGCTGCTGGATAAGCACATCGGCGATTTCAAGACCGGCGTGGCCAAGGCCAAGGGTATGGCGATGGCGGCGGACCATCAGGGCGAGTTCGATGGCATGCTGGACGGCATCGCCGGCTACGAACAGGGCATGAGCGGCCTGTACCAGAAGATATCGGCCGGCGAGATCGCGGCCGCCAATGTCGGCGACGCCGGCATCGCGTCGTTCAAACCCAAGCTGTACGCGGCGCGCGACGCGCTGGACAAGCTGAGCAAGCTGGCGGACGACAGCGCGCAGCAGGCGGAGGACAGCCTGGAGACCAGCATGTCGCGCACACAGCAGGGCATGCTGACGGTGCTGTTGCTGGCGCTGTTGGTCGGCGTCGCGCTAGCCTGGGTGATCGTGCGTTCGATCACCGCGCCGCTGCGGGCGATGCAGGACAGCATGCGCCACGCCGCCGAGCATAACGATCTGACCATCGCGGTGGACCAGACCGGCCGCGACGAGGTCAGCGAGACAGGCCGCGCGCTGGCCCAACTGCTGGCCAATCTGCGCGCCTTCATCGGCCAGACCCGCGACGACGCGAAGCAGGTCAACGACACCGCGCACGCGCTGTCCGAGGTGTCGCGCCGCATCGCCGAGGCGTCCAGGGTGCAGACCGACGCCTCTTCGTCCACCGCGGCCGCGGTGGAGCAGATGACGGTCAGCATCAACCTGGTGGCCGAGCACGCGACGGAAATGGCCAGCGAGGCCAAGAGCAGCATGAGCGCGGCGGTCAGCGGCAGCGAGACGGCGGGCGAGACCGCCGGCCAGATGCAGGAGATCGCGCGGGTGATCGGCCGCTCGGAAACCATCATCAGCGGCCTGAACCAGCGCTCGGACGAAATCGGCAACATCGTCGACGTGATCCACGACATCGCCGAGCAGACCAATCTGCTGGCCTTGAACGCGGCGATCGAGGCGGCGCGCGCCGGGGAGATGGGCCGCGGCTTCGCGGTGGTGGCGGACGAGGTGAGAAAACTGGCCGAGCGCACCGCCCAGGCCACCGGCGAGATTTCCGAGAAGATCCAGGCGGTGCAGGGCGACACCTCCACCGCGGCGGCCAGCATGCGCGAGGCGGCGGAGCGGGTGTCCAGCGGCGTGGAGCTGAGCGGACGCTTGAGCGAAAGGCTGGAGCAGATCCGTACGCTGTCGGCCGGGCTGCTGGACAAGACCAGCGAGATCGCCGCGGCGATGCGCGAGCAGAGCACCGCCAGCAACGAGGCGGCGAAGAACGTCGAGCGCATCGCCAATATGGGTTCGGAAAACGGCCAGTCGGTGGAATCGTCGTCGGCGATGGCCAATCAGCTGTCGGGACTGGCCCACGGGCTGGACGAGGCGATCAGCCGCTTCCGCACCGCCTGAGGCGGTGTCAGCCGGCCTGCAGCGCCTGGCGCAGCCGGTCGGCCAGGTCCGGCCAGGCGCGCGCCGGCGCTTCGCGGCGCGGCGCGGCCCAGATCGGGCTGGGGAAGTGGGCGTCGTCCTCGAAGCGGGGAATCACATGCCAGTGCAGGTGGGGCACCACATTGCCCAGGCTGGCCAGATTGATCTTGGCCGGTTGCATGGTCTGGCGGATGGCCGCTTCGGCGCGCCATACCCAGTCCATCAGGCGCAGGCGCTCGTCGGCTGCGAGGTCGGTCATCTCCTTGGCGTGCGCTTTCCAGACCACGCGGCAGAATCCCGGGTAACCGGGTTCATCCACCAGCACCACCCACAGCTCGTCGTTTTGGTACAGCAGATCGCCGGCGGGTTGCCGGCACAGTTCGCAGCTCATGTCTTCGCTCCCGATGAAATGGCCCGATTGTACGCGCGGCCGGAGCCGGCGGGGCGGTGGGCGAAAACGGCTCTGTTATACTGGACATCAAATCCATGCGTTCAGTCTCGCGAATCGGGTTGTCTTATTCGCGGCGCAGCGCCAGCACTTGTTCGGGACTAATCGTGAGCCTTGCAAACAATCTTTCCATCATCCTTCTGCTGATCGCCGCCAGCGCCTTTTTCTCGGTGTCGGAGATTTCGCTGGCCGCCGCGCGCAAGATCAAGCTCAGGCTGCTGGCGGAGGAGGGCAACGTCAACGCCGAGCGGGTGCTGGAATTGCAGCAGCAGCCGGGGCATTTCTTCACCGTGGTGCAGATCGGCCTGAACGCGGTGGCCATTCTGGCCGGCATCCTGGGCGAGGCGGCGTTCACGCCCTACTTCGCTTCGATGCTGCACCTGGTGACGCCGGCGGATTGGGTCGAGCGCTTGAGCTTCGTCCTGTCCTTTCTCAGCGTGACCTCGCTGTTCGTGCTGTTCGCCGACCTGATGCCGAAGCGGCTGGGCATGGTGGCGCCGGAGCGCATCGCGTTGCTGGTGGTGAGGCCGATGATGTTCTGCGTGCGGGTGTTCCGGCCGCTGGTGTGGCTGTTCAACGGTCTGGCCAATGTATTTTTCCGCATGCTGGGGGTGCCGACCGGGCGGCCGGACGATCTGACCTCCGCCGACATCGTGGCGATGATGGACGCCGGCGCCGAGGCCGGCGTGCTGCAGCAGCGCGAGCACCATCTGATCGAGAACGTGTTCGAGCTGGAAAGCCGCACCGTGCCGTCGTCGATGACCGCGCGCGAAAGCATCGTCTACTTCACGCTGCACGAGGACGAGGCCAGCATCAAGCAGAAGATCGCCGAGCATCCGCATACCAAGTTCCTGGTCTGCGACGGCGTGATCGACTCGGTGATCGGCTACGTCGACTCCAAGGACATCCTGATGCGGCTGATCAACCAGCAGAGCCTGTCGATGAAGCGCGAGCTGACGATACGCAATGTGCTGATCATTCCCGACTCGCTGACCTTGTCCGAGCTGCTGGAGCGCTTCAAGGCCTCGCGCGAGGACTTCGCGGTGGTGATGAACGAGTACGCGCTGGTGGTGGGCGTGATCACGCTGAACGACCTGATGAGCACGGTAATGGGCGACCTGGTCAGCCAGTTCCAGGAAGAGCAGATCGTCCGCCGCGACGACCGCTCCTGGCTAGTGGACGGCGCGACGCCGGTGGAGGACGTGCTGCGCGCGCTGGATATCGAATCCTTCCCCGACGACGAAAACTACGAAACCATCGCCGGCTTCATGATGTACATGCTGCGCCGGATTCCCAAGCGCACCGACAGTGTGGAATTCGAGGGCTACAAGTTCGAGGTGGTGGACATCGACAACTACCGGATCGACCAGTTGCTGGTGACGCTGATCCCTCCTGCGCCGGCCGAAGGCGAGTCCGCCCGCTGACATTACGATTGGTTACACCCGCTTACACAGGCCTCACAGACGGGGTGGGGCGGCCTGCCTACTATGGGTTCAAGGGCGCAGGAAACAACGCCCCAGAAACAGAATCCTTACACTCGTATTCGGGAGCATGACCATGAAAAAACTGACCGCCCTTCTGCTGGCCGCCGCTCTGGGCCTGGGTTCCGCCGCCACCTACGCCGCCGACGCTTCCGCTCCGGCCGCCAAAGCCGCCGCTCCGGCCAAGCACCACAAGCATCACAAGAAGCACCACGCCAAGAAGGCCAGCTCGGCTCCGGCCGCGCAAAAAGCGCAAGCCGCCAAGAAGCACGGCAAGCACCACCATCACAAGAAACACCACCACCACGCGAAGAAAGCGGCCTGATCGGCCGGGTCATCTCCGGATGTGAGAGAAAGGAGGCTTAAGGCCTCCTTTTTGTTTTGGCGTTCTTTTTGAAGATTCTGTTGTATATCTGTCATTCAGTATCAATAAAACCTGTACGAAATGACAGACGTTTGCGCCTGTTCTTGAATTTGGGTCTGGATATTCGATTCTGATACCAATGTAATACCACATGAGACGCTCATGTTCGGTGTATGCATAGGCAGAGCGAATCCCTCCGCCGTTCACTCAATCAAGAAGAGGAGAACCACCATGATGCCATTTCCGTTGTCGCGCGCGCTGCTGGCAGTCGGCGCCGCCTTCGCGTTGTCCCAGGCGGTCTGGGCCGCGCCGTCTTGCTCGCCGTGGGCGACAGGCAAGGTCTATAACGCCGGCGATTACGCCACCTTCAACGGCAAGACCTGGCGCGCCAGCTGGTGGACCCAGGGCGAGCAGCCGGGCAGCAGCCAGTGGGGCGCCTGGCAGGAGCGCCCGGCCAGCGAGTGCGTGCCTGACGGCGGCGATCCCGGCACCCCGGGCACGCCGGGCAGCGGCGTGCCGCCCGAGCCCAAGCCTACCGTCGGCCGCCATGTCGGCTCCTACTTCGCCCAATGGGGCATCTATGACCGCAACTACAAGGTCGCCAACCTGGTGAAGTCCGGCGGCGACAAGCAGCTGACCTTCCTCAACTACGCGTTCGGCAATGTCTACGCCGACGGCAAGTGCGGCATGGTCACCCGCGCCGAAAACGGCAACGGCGACGGCGGCGACGCCTGGGCCGATTACCAGCGCTCCTTCGCCGCCAACGAGTCGGTGGACGGCAAGGCCGACAGCTGGAACGATCCGCTGCGCGGCAACTTCAACCAGCTGCGCAAGCTGAAGCTGGCCAATCCCTCGCTGAAAGTGCTGATCTCGCTGGGCGGCTGGACCTGGTCGAAGAACTTCGGCAAGTTCGCCGCCTCCGACGCCGGCCGCAAGGCGATGGTCAGCTCGTGCATCGATCTCTACATCAAGGGCAACCTGCCGGTGGGCGAAAGCGCCGGAGGACAGGCAGCGGCGCTCGGCGTGTTCGACGGCTTCGACATCGACTGGGAATACCCGGGCGGCGGCGGCCTGCCGACCAATACCGTCGATCCCAACGACAAGCAGAACTACACGCTGCTGATGGCCGAATTCCGCAACCAGCTGAACGCGCTATCCACGGCCAACAAGCGCCGCTACTACCTGACCGTGGCGATCGGCTCCGGCGTCGACAAGATCCGCAACACCGAGCCGGACAAGTACAGCGGCTATCTCGACTGGATCAACGTGATGACCTACGACTTCCACGGCGGCTGGGACGCCAAGGGGCCGACCAACTTCCAGTCCAACCTCTACCGCGATCCGGCCGCGCCGGTAACTGGCGACCAGGTCTATTACAACGTCGACGACGCGGTGAAGACCCTGGTGAGCGCTGGCGTGCCGCGCGCCAAAATCAACGTCGGCCTGCCGTTCTACGGCCGCGGCTGGGCTGGCGTCGCCGCCGGTCCGAAGGGCGATGGCCTGTACCAGGTGGCCACCGGTCCGGCCAAGGGCACCTACGAGCAGGGCATCGAGGACTACCGCGTGCTGGTGACCCGCAGCGCCAAGCAGTTCAACAGCCCGGTGGCCAAACAGCTGTGGACCTACGACGGCAACGAGTTCTGGAGCTACGACGATCCGGCCACCATCCGCGGCAAGCTCGACTACGTGCGCTCGCAGCAGCTGGGCGGGGTGTTCAGCTGGTCGCTGGACGGCGACGACGCGCAGTCGACGCTGCTGAAGACCAGCGCCGAAGTACGGCTGGACGCGGCGACCGCCGCCCAGCGCCGCGCGGCAGCGGCGGCGAAAGCCAAGGCGGTGAAGAAGTAAGCGGGCGAGGATGGAAAACGGCGGGGCATGCCCCGCCGTTTTTCATTGCCTGCCCGGATTCACAGCTCGGCCGCCGGCAGCACCCGCAACGGCTGCGGCGTGGCGCTGGAGGCTTGCCAGACGGCGTTGAAGTGGTCGATCACTTGCTCGCCGCTCAAAGCAAAGGCGCTGAGCGTGGTATGGCCGTCGGCGATGGCAGTGACTTGATAGCCGCGCGACACCGCGTTGCGCAGCGTGCTGTCGACGCAGAAATCGGTGGCGGCGCCGCCTATCCACAGCTTGTTCGCGCCGCGCGCCGACAGCAGTTGCGCCAGATCGGTGTCGCAGAAGCTGTCGCCGTAGCGTTTGTAGACGATGGCGTCGCCGTCCTGGCGCGAGAGCCGGGGATGCAGCTGCCAGGCGTCGGAGCCGCGCGGCAGGTCGTCTTCCTCGTGCTGGACGAAGATCACCGGCATGCCGCGCTGGCGGGCCTTGGCGATGGCGAGGTTGAGGTTGTCGAGCACGGCGTCGAGGCGGGCGGCGCGAAGCTCGCCTTCGACGACGCCGGCTTGTACATCGATGATCAGCAGCGCGGTATCGGACATGTTTGCTCTCCGGCAGGTGTGGGAAAAGGGTGGGGCGGCCTCAGGCCAGGGCTTCCGGGTTCAGCACATGCGACGCGTCGCCTTCGAAGAAACGCAGCGCGTTGCGGTAGGCGATTTCCAGGTACTGGCGGTAGCTGTCGGCCTCGGCGTAGCCCAGGTGCGGCGTGCACAGCACGTTGGGGCGGCGCAGCAGCGGGTGGCCAGCGTCGTAGATCGGTTCCTGCTCGAACACGTCGAGCGCGGCGAAGCCGGGGCGGCCGGCGTCCAGCGCCGCTTCCAGCGCGCCGGGCGCAATCAGTTCGGCGCGGCTGGTGTTGACCAGCAGCGCGTCCGGCTTCATCGCCGAGAGGTCGGCGCGGGTCACGTTGCCGGCGGTGGCGGGGAGCAGCCGCTGGTGCAGAGTGACGACGTCGGCGTCGGCGAAGAAGGCCTCGCGGCTGGCGGCGGCCCGGTAGCCCAGCGCCAGCGCTTCCTCGCGGGCGCGCTCGCTGCCCCACACCAGGATCTCCATGCCGAAGGCGCGGCCGTAACCGGCCACCAGCTTGCCTATCTTGCCGAAGCCGAGAATGCCCATCGTCTGGCCGCGCACCGCATGGCCCACCGGACCCTGCCAGCGGCCCGCGCGCAGGCTGGCCATGTTCTCCTCCAGCCGGCGGCGCGCCGCCATGATCAGCAGCCAGGCCAGCTCCGCCGGCGCGTGCGGCGTGCCGCTGCCTTCCACCACCGCGACGCCGGCGCGGGTGCAGGCGTCCACGTCGATGTTGCGGGCGAGCTTGCCGGTCTGGCTGACCAGCTTCAACGCCGGTGTCCGCGCCAGCAGCGCGGCATCCACTATGGTGCGTTCGCGGATCAGCAGCAGGGCGTCGGTTTCGGCCAGGACGGCGTCCGCGTCCGGCAGCCGGGACAGGTCGCCGACGCTGGCGCAGCGGTAGCCGGGGTTCTGGCGCAGTTCGGCCAGTTCGGGGCCGATGTTCTGGTAGTCGTCGGGGATCAGCAGCTGGATCGAGGGCATGGGCGGACTTCGCGATGAAAGTCCACATTATAAGCATTTATCATGCGATGGGTTCGTCCAGCGGGTGGTAAGGCTGGGCATGGCAGACGCGGTTGCGGCCGCCTTGCTTGGCGGCGTACAGCGCGAGGTCGGCGCGGGCGACGGCGGCTTCCAGCGTTTCCGGCGGCAGCCATTGGCACAGGCCGATGCTGATGGTCACCGTCAGCCGCTTGCCGGAGGCGCTCATCATGTGATTGGCGACGATGCTGCGCAGGCGTTCGGCCAGCGCGTCGTCGTCGCCGTGGCTATGGACCAGCACCACGAACTCCTCGCCGCCCCAGCGTATCAGCAGATCGCCGCCGCGCAGTTGCGAGCGCAGCAGGTCGGCGATCTCGCGCAGCACCTGGTCGCCGATCTGGTGGCCGTGCTTGTCGTTGACCTGCTTGAAGTGGTCGATGTCTATCATCAGCAACTGCGGCTCGGCGCTGGCGCGTTCGCAGGCCCGCAGCCAGCCGGGCAGCAGGTCCAGAAAGGCCAGCCGGTTCAGGCAGCCAGTCAGCGGGTCGGTGGTGGCAAGCTGCCGCATCCGCCGCTGGTGGTGCTGCAAGGTGGCCAGCACCGCGATCAGCACCAGCAGCAGGATGGTGCTGTTGATGGCCAGATTGACCTGCAGCGCGGCGTGCAGCGGCTGCAGCGCGCGGGTTTCGTTCTGCTCCACCAGCAAATGCCAGCCCAGCTCGGGCAGCAGGCGGCTGGTCAGCAGGTAGCGATTGCCGTCGCGGCTGTACTCCAGCTTGCGCGGCTCGGGGCCGCCGGCCAGGATGGCGTCGGCAAGTTGGGCCAGGCCAGGCATGTCGCGCAGCTTGCTTTGCCCGGCGCCGGCGCTGTCCAGCACGATGCGGCCGTCGTGGTCGATGAAGTAGATGCGACGCTGGAAACGCCGCTCGTGCGCGGCCAGCTGCGCGCTCAGCTCGGCCTGGGGCAGGCCGACGCCTATCACGCCCAGCAGCTTGCCCTGGCCGTCGACGATGCGGTGGTTGATGAACAGCGTGGTCTTGCCGCCATTGGTCATGTCCTCGTCCAGCGCGATGTCGTAGACGCCCTGGGCGTTCTTGAGGCTGCGGAAGTACCAGTG
The DNA here is from genome assembly GCF_039708975.1 of Chromobacterium indicum. Lineage (NCBI taxonomy): Bacteria > Pseudomonadati > Pseudomonadota > Betaproteobacteria > Neisseriales > Chromobacteriaceae > Chromobacterium > Chromobacterium indicum. The sequence continues at coordinate 42,225 of NZ_JAYFSJ010000017.1, read as the reverse complement.
GTCTTCCGGATCGGCCGGCGACACGGTTTTCAGCACGCCGCCGGCGTAGTAGTAGCGCCGGCTGCTTTCCGATACCAGGAAGCTGCCGGTGATGCCGTAGCGGCCGTTGATGGCCGCCAGGTAGCGCGCGACGCGATCGGGGCCGCGCTCGCCGTCTCGGAGCCAGTCCTGCAGAAAGGTGTCGTTGGCCATCAGCGACGCCACCGACAACGGTCGCAGGATGCTTTTGTCTATCTCGGAAAAGATGGTGTCGCCGGTCAGCGGCAGGCCTTGTTCGACGATGCCGTGGCGGATGTCCTGGCTGCCCTGCTGATAGTACAGGCCGGCATTGACGATGATGCCAGCCAGCAACAGCAGGGCGACGATGATGGCCAGGCGATAACGAGACAATGGGCCGGACACGGCTACCCTTCCGAATGGCAAAATCGCAGATCGTAATATGAAGATAGGCGTTGCGAGGCCGCGCGTCAGCCACGAAGCGGCATGGCCAGGTACTGAAAGTGCGGATCGTCGGGGTTGGTGACCAGCATGCCGCGCTGATCGCCGCCCAGGCCGAAGCGCAGATGTTCGGCCGGCACATGGGTCAGCACGTCCTGCAGGTATTGCAGATTGAAGCTGGCGTCGAGCGGCGGGCCTTGCCAGTCGGTCGGCAGCGTCTCCTCCGCCTCCTCGCGATCGGCGTTGCGACAGCGCAGCGCCAGCTGGCCGGGGCGGATCGTCAGCTCCAGCTGGCGGAACTTGGCATGCGCCAGCACCGCCACCCGTTGCACCGCTTCCAGCAGCGGCAGGCGCGGCAGCGTCAGCTCGCAGTCGTGGCGCTCAGGCAGCAGGCGCAGATAGTCCGGCGCGCGGGCGTCCAGCAGCTTGCAGCGCAGCAGGGTGTCGCCGATCGCACAGGCCAGTTGCCGCGCGCCGGGCTCCAGCAGGACGGGAGCGTCCCGATCGCCCAGCAGCTTGGCCAGTTCCAGCGCCGCCTTGCGCGGCAGCAGCAGCGTTCTTCCCGGCTGCGGGGCTGGCAGCGGATAGCGCTGGAAGGCCAGCCGCACGCCGTCGGAGGCGATCAGCCGCAGCTCGCCGCCGTCCAGTTGCAGCAGCAGGGCGTTGAGGTAGGGGCGGATGTCGTTGTCGGCCAGCGCGTACAGGATCTGGCCGAGCTTGCGCTTCAGTTCGCCCTGCTCCAGCCGCAGCGGGGCGGCGGTGTCGGCATCGGCCTCCAGCAGCGGGAAGTCGTCGGCCGGCAGCGCCTGCAGCAGGAAGCGGCTGCCGGCGGCCAGCAACAGCAGCTGGCTGCCATGGCGCTTCAACTGCAGCTCGCAGCCGGCGGGCAGCGCGCGCAGGATGTCCAGCAGCTTGCGCGCCGGCAGGCATAGGCGGAACGGCGTATCGGTCGGGACGGCCCGGCGGCTTCGCAGCTGGATTTCCAGATCGCTGGCGGTCAGCGCCAGGTGTTCGCCGTCGGCTTCCAGCAGCGCGTGAGACAGGACGGGCAGCGCGTGGCGGCGCGGCGCCACGCCGCAGACGATGGAAAGCGGCGCGAGCAGGGTGTCGCGGTCGGTGCGAAGCAGCATGGCCGGATTCTCCGGAGTGGCGGACCCGGCAATTTATCACATCGCGTTATGCGAATGGATTATTCGTCAACGGATCGGAATGTACAGCTCGGTCAGCGAGTCGGGATGGCCGGGCGCGATGAAGCGCTGGTCCATGTATTCGAATTCGATGCCGTCCATCGCTTCCAGGCCGGCCGCCGGCAACCAGCTGCCGTGGATGGCGCGGAAGGTGGCGGGCAGGCCGTCCACCGGGCCGACGTGGCGGAAGCGGGCGTAGCGTTGGGCGGGCACGTCGACCGCCGCCATGCCGTCGGGCACCGGCGCGTCCGCCGCCGCCTGCAAGGCGGCGAGATAGCGCCAGCCGCCGTCGGGCAGCGGTTGGCACAGGCCGTAGCTGCTGCCGGGACGGGCGTCGGCGATTTCGTTTTCGCGTTCGAGGAAGCGTTGCCACATGGCCGGGATGTCGCCCTCGTCCTGGGGACTCCAGGCGAGGCCGATGACGCGGAAGGCGGGCAGATTGACGATGTCGGGCGTTTGCATGGCGGTCTGGCTCCATTCGGGTTGGTCGAGTCGGCGCTCGATGCGCGCGATCCGCTCGCGCCGCGTTTCGATCTCATCCCGCAGCCGCGCCGCATGCTCGCGCAGCGCGCGGCGCAGGGCCGCGTCATCGGCGGGCAGCAGCCTGGCGATCTCGTCCAGCGGCAGGCCCAGCTCGCGCAGCATGACGATGCGGCCCAGCTCCGCCACCTGCGCCGGCAGGTAATAGCGGTAGCCGTTGCCGCGGCCGGTCAGCGCCGGGCGGAACAGGCCGATGCCGTCGTAGTGGCGCAGCGTCTTGGTGCTGAGGCCGTAGCAGCGGGCCAGTTGTCCGATGGTGAGCATGAGTCGAAACGGGTGGTGGCGGATGGAGCCAGTCTGGACCTTGCCGCAAGGGCAAGGTCAAGCCCCGGCCTTTCCTGAGGGGAAGGGCCGGGGACGGAGTTACAACAGCACCCTTTCGATGCCGCCGTCGCGGGCGCGGGCCACGTATTCCGGCAGCCAGTTCTCGCCCAGCAGGTGGCGGGCGATTTCCACCACGATGTAGTCGGCCTCGGTGCCGGTGTCGTCGTTGTAGCGCGACAAGCCCTGCAGGCAGGACGGGCAGGAAGTGAGGATCTTCACCGGCTTGGCCGTCGGCTGGCCGCCGGTCAGCGCCTGCAGATTGCCGCGGATTTCCTCCTCCTTGCGCGCGCGCACCTGGGTGGCGATGTCCGGCCGGCTGGCGGCGAAGGTGCCGGCCTCGCCGCAGCAGCGGTCGGACAGCGGCACGCCGCCGCCCATCAGCTCGTTGACCACCTTCAGCGGCTGGTGGGTCTTCATCGGCGTGTGGCAGGGGTCGTGATAGAGATACTGCTGGCCCTGGATGCCGTCCAGCTTGACGCCCTTTTCCATCAGGTATTCGTGGATGTCGATCACGCGGCAGCCGGGGAAGATGTCCTCGAAGCGATAGTGCGCCAGCTGGTCGAAGCAGGTGCCGCAGCTGACCACCACGGTCTTGATGTCCAGGTAGTTCAGCGTGTTGGCGACGCGGTGGAACAGCACGCGGTTCTCGGTGGTGATGGCGTCGCCCTTGTCCTGGTAGCCGGCGCTGGTCTGCGGGTAGCCGCAGCACAGGTAGCCCGGCGGCAGCACCGTCTGCGCGCCGACGTGCCACAGCATCGCCTGGGTGGCGAGGCCGACCTGGCTGAACAGCCGCTCCGAGCCGCAGCCGGGGAAGTAGAACACCGCCTCGGCGTCTTCCGCCGCCTTGGGGTTGCGGATCACCGGCACGATGTGCGGATCTTCCACGTCCAGCAGCGCGCGCGCGGTTTTCTTCGGCAGCCCGCCCGGCATCGGCCGGTTGATGAAGTGGATCACCTGCTGCTTCACCGGCGCCGGGCCGACGGTGGCCGGCGGCTGTTTCTTCTGCCCGGTCAGCAGGCCCAGCCGCTTGCCGACGCTGTTGCCGAGGCGCTGCGCCTTGTAGCCGACGCCGACCAGGCCGGCGCGTATGGTTTTGATGGTGGCCGGGTCCTTGGCGGTGAGGAAGGCCATGCCCAGCGCGGTGCCGGGGTTGAATTTCTTCTGGCCGGCCTTGCGCAGGAAATTGCGCATCGCCACCGATACGTCGCCGAAATCGATCTTCACCGGGCAGGGCTTGACGCAGCGATGGCAGACCGTGCAGTGATCGGCCACGTCGGACAGCTCTTCGAAGTGCTTGAGGCTGACGCCGCGGCGGGTCTGCTCCTCGTACAGGAAGGCTTCGGTCAGCAGGCCGACGCCGAGAATCTTGTTGCGCGGGCTGTACAGCAGGTTGGCGCGCGGCACGTGGGTGGAGCACACCGGTTTGCACTTGCCGCAGCGCAGGCAGTCCTTGATCGAGTCGTTGATCGCGCCGATGTCGGACTGCTCCAGGATCAGCGACTCCGCGCCCAAGAGCGAGAACGACGGCGTGTAGGCCAGGCGCAGGTCGGCGCCGGGCAGCAGCTTGCCGCGGTTGAAGTGGCCGTTGGGGTCCACCAGCTCCTTGTAGACGCGGAACGGGCCGATCTCGTCATCGCTGAGGAATTCCAGCTTGGTGATGCCGATGCCGTGCTCGCCGGAGATCACGCCGCCCAGCCGGCGCGCCAGCGCCATGATGCGTTCCACCGCGTGGTGGGCGGTCTGCAGCATCCGGTAGTTGTCGGAGTTGACCGGCAGGTTGGTGTGCACGTTGCCGTCGCCGGCGTGCATGTGCAGCGCGACGAACACCCGGCCGCGCAGCACGTGCTTTTGCAGCTCGAGGATGGCGGCGCGGATGCCGGCGGCGGCGTTGCCGGAGAAGATCTGCTCCAGCTCGGCCAGCACTTCGCGTTTCCAGCTGACGCGCAGCGCGAAGTCGCGCAGCGCGTGGAACACGGTGTCCGGCCGCGCGGCCGCGTCTTCCAGCGGTGCGTCGGGCCAGCGGGCCGCGTACTCGTGGAAGTGCGCGTCCATGTGGTCCAGCAGCCACTGCCAGCGGTCGCGGTGCACCGCCAACAGCGACAGCGCGGCGGCGCGGCGGTCGCCGATCAGCTCTTCCGACGGCAGGTTGGTGTCCATCTTGTCCACCGGCAGCCGGCCGTGGAAGTACTCGGTCAGCGTATCCAGCAGTTCGATCTTGTTGGCGATCGACAGCTCGATGTTGATGCGCTCGATGCCGTCGCTGTAGTCGCCCAGGCGCGGCAGCGGGATCACCACGTCCTCGTTGACCTTGAACGCGTTGGTGTGCTTGGCGATGGCCGCGGTGCGGCTGCGGTCCAGCCAGAAGGTCTTGCGCGCCTCCGGCGTCACCGCGATGAAACCCTCGCCGTGGCGGGCGTTGGCGATGCGCACCACCTGGCTGGCGGCTTCGGCGGCGGCGTTCTCGTCGTCGGAGACGATGTCGGCGATCAGCACCATCTTCGGCCGGCCCTTGCTCTTGGCCTTGGTGGCGTAGCCGACAGCGCGCACGTAGCGCCAGTCCAGGTGCTCCAGGCCGGCCAGCTGCACGCCGGCGGCCAGACAGGCGCCGCCCGGCTTGAACAGGTCGGTGATCTCGACGATGGCCGGCGTGGCCTCGGCCACGGTGCCGAAGAACTCCAGGCAGACGGTGCGGGTATGGCCCGGCATCCGGTGCAGCACGAAGCGGGCGCTGGTGATGATGCCGTCGCAGCCTTCCTTCTGCACGCCGGGCAGGCCGGCCAGGAATTTGTCGGTGACGTCCTTGCCCAGGCCCACTTTGCGGAAGGCGCTGCCGGGAATGATCAGTTCGCGGCTTTCCTCCACGGTCTTGCCGTCGTCGGCCAGCCGCGACACGCGGAAGCGCGCCTCGGCCACGTCGTGGATCTTGCCGTAGTTGTGGCCGATGCGTTCCACCAGCTGCCAGCGGCCATCCGGGTCCACCATCTTCCAGCTGGCCAGGTTGTCCAGCGTGGTGCCCCACAGCACGGCTTTCTTGCCGCCGGCGTTCATCGCGATGTTGCCGCCGATACAGGAGGCCTCGGCCGAGGTCGGGTCCACCGCGAATACCAGTCCGGCGGCGTAGGCGGCTTCGGAGACGCGGGCGGTGACCACGCCGGCGCCGCAATGGATGGTGGCGCGCTTGCCGTCCAGCCCCGGCAGCTCGATGTGCTCCACGCCGAGGTGGCGGTCCAGCTTCTCGGTGTTGATCACCGCGCTCATCCGGTCCAGCGGCACCGCGCCGCCGGTATAGCCGGTGCCGCCGCCGCGCGGGATGATGGTCAGGCCCAGCTCGATGCAGGCGCGCACCAGCGGCGCCATCTCGGCCTCGCTGTCCGGGCTCAGCACCACGAACGGATATTCGACGCGCCAGTCGGTGGCGTCGGTGACGTGGGCGACGCGGGACAGGCCGTCGAACTGGATATTGTCGCGGCGGGTCAGCCGGGTCAGCTTCTTCAACACCCGGGCGCGCAGCTCGCGGGTTTCATCGAACTGGCGGGCGAACTCGTCCACTGCCTCGCGGGCGGCGGCGATCATCCGTTGCACCTTGTCGTTGCCGTCGCGGCGTTTTTCGATCTCGGTCAGCCGGTGGCGCATCGCCTCCACCAGCGCGGCCAGTCGCTTGGGATTGTCCAGCAGGTCGTCCACCAGGTACGGATTGCGGTCCACCACCCAGATGTCGCCCAGCACCTCGAACAGCATCCGCGCCGAGCGGCCGGTTTTGCGCGCGCCGCGCAATTCGTCCAGCAATTGCCACATCGACTCGCCCAACAGGCGGATGACGATCTCGCGGTCGGAATACGAGGTGTAGTTGTACGGGATCTCCCGCAGGCGTTGTTCGCTGGTGATGGCTGTCATTTGTCCGCAAGCTGGGTTTTATTAGAGGAATGCCTGTCAGTGTATCCCAATTGCTGCGCTGCGAAAAATACGAGTTGAATAGGGCTTTTTCCTCTTTAGATCAAGATATTGCCGGTTTGCATGAGCCATATTCATGAGAGTCGAATGGGATTTTTTATTTAATGGGGATGGCTGGCCTTGGTGGCGCGGCTTGTCATTTTATGCCGCCAAACGCCATGTTCATGAGTTTTTCGATTGCCGGCGCGCCGCCGTTTTTCGGTTAAGCTATGGGTTTTGAACGCTTCCTTGCGGGGCGTTTCGCACTATCGAGAGGATGACGATCATGTGGAAGAAACTGTTGCTGGCCTTCACGCTGGCGGCCACGCTGAGCGGCTGCGGCTACAACGCGATGCAGTCCCAGGACGAAGCGGCCAACGCCGCTTGGTCCGAGGTGCTGAACCAGTACCAGCGCCGCGCCGACCTGATTCCCAACCTGGTGAAGACGGTGCAGGGCTATGCCAAGCATGAGAAAGACGTGCTGACCCAGGTGACCGAGGCCCGCGCCCGCGTCGGCAGCATCCAGATGGACGCGGCGGCGGCCAGCGACGAGAACAAGCTCAAGCAGTTCTCCGCCGCGCAAAATCAGCTGGGCTCGGCCTTGTCCCGCCTGCTGGTGGTGTCGGAAAACTACCCGCAGCTGAAGGCCGACCAGTCGTTCCGCGACCTGCAGGCGCAGCTGGAGGGCACCGAGAACCGCATCGCGCTGGCGCGCAAGCGCTATATCGATTCGGTGCAGGCCTATAACGTCACCGTGCGCAGCTTTCCCAACAACCTGACCGCGATGATGTTCAGCCTGAAGACCCGCCCCAATTTCACCGTGGAGAACGAGAAGGCGATCTCGGCGCCGCCGCAGGTGAACTTCGACCAGCAAGGCAAGTGAGATGAGCCGCGCATGGGCCTGGCTGTGGCTCGCGCTGTGCCTGCTGGCCAGCGTCGCGCGGGCCGAGCTGGCGGTGCCGCCGCCGACCTCGCCGGTGATCGACCAGGCGTCCTTCCTGACCGACGCCGAGCGCGGCGAGCTGGAGAAGCAGCTGCTGGATTTCCACCAGCGCAAGGGCAGCCAGCTGGCGGTGCTGATCGTGCCGGCTGTCGACCCGGAAACGCCGTTCGATTACGGCACCCGGGTGATGGACAGCTGGAAGCTGGGGCGCAAGGGCGTGGACGACGGCGCGCTGCTGCTGATCGTCGCCGATTCGCACAAGACCCAGCTGCTGGTCGGGCGCGGGCTGGAGGGCGCGATCCCGGACATCTATGCCAAGCGCATCCTGCAGGACACTTTGCGGCCGCTGTTCAAGCAGGGTCTGCGTTTCCAAGGCATCCAGGCGGCGACGGCGCAGATCGAGGGCCTGATAGACGGCGAGAAGCTGCCTGAGCCGGCCAGGCAAGCCGCGCAGGGCGGCGGCTGGGGCGAAAGCTGGCCGCTGCTGGCCTTTTTCCTGCTGATAGGCTCGGGCGTGGCCGGCAAGCTGTTCGGCCGGTTGGTGGGCAGCTTCATCATCGGCTGCCTCAGCATCGGCCTGTCGGTGGTGCTGGGCGCCGGCGTGATGATGGCCTTGCTGATCGGCGCGGTGGCCGCGGGTCTGTGCCTGGCGTTGGGCGAGCATGGCCTGTCGCTGGCCAGCTGGGGCAATTGGGGCGGCGGAGGCGGGGGAAGCTCCGGCTCCGGCGGCAGCGGATGGTCGGGCGGCGGCGGAGATTTCGGCGGCGGCGGTGCTTCGGGAGACTGGTGAAATGAATCGATGGCAACGCGCATGGCGCCACCTGTGCAGCACCGGCTGGCAGGCGCGGCGGCAATTCCCGGCGGCTCAGCTGAAGCGGCTGGAGCGGCGGATCGCCGAGTCGGAGCGGGCGCACCGCGGGCAATTGCGTTTCGTGGTGGAGTCGGCGCTGGACTGGCGCGCCGCCTGGCGCGGCATGAGCGCGCGCCAGCGGGCGCTGCAATGGTTCGGCGAGCTGAGAGTGTGGGATACCGAAGAGAACACCGGCGTGCTGGTGTACCTGTTGCTGGCCGAGCGGCGGATAGAAATCGTCGCCGACCGCGGCATCAACCGCCGGGTGGCGGCCGGCGAGTGGGCCGGCATCTGCGCCGAGATGCAGCGGGCCTTCGCCGCCCGCGACCACGTGGCGGGTTTGGAACAGGGGCTAAGCCGAATCCACGAGGTGTTGCTGAAGCACGCGCCGCGGGACGGCGAGTCCTTCGTCAACGAGCTGCCGGATCAGGTGGTGGTGCGCTGAGCGTCGCGGCGGACGTCAGCGGCGCGACGAGCGTCGCGCCAGCTGCGCCGCCAGCCGCACCGCCTCGACCAGGCTGCCCGGATCGGCGCGGCCGGTGGCGGCCAGGTCCAGCGCCGTGCCGTGGTCGACCGAGGTGCGGATGATGGGCAGGCCCAGCGTGATGTTGACGCCGGCGCCGAAGCTGGCGTGCTTGAGCACCGGCAGGCCCTGGTCGTGGTACATCGCCAGCACCGCGTCGGCGGCGGCCAGCTTGTCGGGATTGAACAGCGTGTCGGCCGGCAGCGGGCCGATCAGCAGGATGCCTTCGGCGCGCAGCGCGTCCAGCGCCGGCTCGATGACGTCGATTTCCTCGCGGCCCATGTGGCCGCTCTCGCCGGCGTGCGGGTTGAGGCCGGCCACCAGGATGCGCGGCGCGGCGATGCCGAACTTGCCGGCCAGGTCGGCGTGCAGGATGCGGACCACCTCGAACAGCAGCGGCGCGGTGATCGCGTCGGCGACGTCGCGCAGCGGCAGGTGGGTGGTGGCCAGCGCGACGCGCATGCCGCCGCCGGCCAGCATCATCACCACTTTCTGCGTGCCGGTGCGCTCGGCCAGGTATTCGGTATGGCCGGTGAACGGCACCCCGGCGTCGTTGATCACGCCTTTGTGCACCGGCGCGGTCACCATCGCGGCGAATTCGCCGGACACGCAGCCGTCTATCGCCGCGTCCAGCGTGGCCAGCACGTAGCGGCCATTGGCCGGATTCAGCCGGCCGGCTTCCGCCTGTTCGGCCAACGGCACGTGCAGCACCTCCAGCGCGCCGGCGGGCGCCGGTTGGCCGGGGCGGTAGTCGGCCAGTTCCACATCCAGGCCCAGCGCCGCGGCGCGGCCAGCCAGCAGGCCGCGGTCGGCGATCGCCACGCAGCGGGTATCAGGCGCCAGCTCGGGCAGCCGCAAAACCAGATCGGGACCGATGCCGGCCGGCTCCCCGGCGGTGACGGCCAGAACGGGCCGGTTAGCCATCACTTCTCGTCCAGATGTTCTTCGACGAAGGCGGAGTCGCGCAGCTGGCGCACCCAGTCGGTGTAGGCCTGTTCCATCTTGCGCGAGCGGATCTGCTGCTTGACCGCCATCTTCTCGTGGTCGCTGGAGACGTCCTGGTTGCGCTTGCCTTCCACCAGAATCAAGTGCCAGCCGAACGGCGTGCGCACCGGCTGCGACACCTGGCCGATCGGTTGCGACACCATCACCTTCTCGAATTCCGGCACCAGATCGCCCAGGTTCACCCAGCCCAGGTCGCCGCCCTTGGAGTTGCTGCCGTCTTCCGAGTACAGCTTGGCCATGTCGGCGAACTTGGCGCCGCGCATGATGCGGTCGCGCACCTGGTCGATGCGGGCCTTGGCGTCGGCTTCGGACACCGCCTCGTTGGTGCGGATCAGGATGTGGCGCGGGTGATACTGCTCGACCATCATCGGCGCGCCGCCGCTGCGTTTGTCCACCAGCTTGAAGATGAAGAAGCCTTGCTGGGTGCGGATCACGTCGGTGTCGGCGCCGACTTTCAGCTGTTCCAGCAATTGGACGAACTCTTGCGGCAGCGAGGTGGCGCTGCGCCAGCCCATGTCGCCGCCCTTCAGCGCGTTGGGCGCGTCGGAGTAGGCGGCGGACACCTTGGCGAACGGCTGGCCGGCGGCTAGGTCGGCCTGGGCCTTGTGCACCTTTTGCGACAGCAGGTCGATCTGCTTGGCGTCGGCACGCTCAGGCACGGCGACCAGGATGCTGGCCAGGTGGTATTCGGTGCGGTTGGCGCTCTGCGCGCTCTTCAGCGCCTGATCCACTTCGTTGTCGCTGACGTTGACGCGCGAGGCCACTTCGCTGTCGCGCAGGCGGGAGATGGTCAGTTCGCGGCGGATGTCGCCGCGCAGGCGGTCCATCGTGATGCCGTCCTTGGCCAGCTGGGCCTTCAGGCCGGCTTCGTTCAGCTTGTTCTGCTTGGCGAGGTTGGCCACGGCCTGATCGACCGCGGCGTCCTCGATGCGCAGGCCGCCGCTGGCCGCGTATTGCAGCTGCACTTCCTCGGTGATCATCTGTTCCAGCACCTGGCGCTCCAGCACCTCGCGCGGCGGCGGGGCCACCTTTTGCGATTCCAGCTGCTTGATCGCTTCGTCCACGCGCGCCTGCAGTTCTTGCCAGGTGATCACGTTCTTGTTGACCACGGCGACGATGCGATCCACTTCTCGTACCGGGGTGGCGGGGGCCGCCAGCGCGCTTTGCATGACGCTGGCGATCAACAGGGCAAGCAGGGTCTTTTTCATGGTCAGGCTTTGTTACTCGTTAATCTTGGTGTAGCCGGGTACGGCCAGACGCAGCGTGTCCTGCACGCCGTTGTTGCCCAAGGCGCCGAGGCCCTTGAGTTCCAGCTGGAAGAACCACGCGTTCTTGGTGGTGGTCGGGTCGGTGACATAGCGTTGGCTGTACATCCGCAGCGACCAGCAACCATCGTTGTACTCGAAGCCGGCCAGCCGCTCAATAGGCTTGCGTTCGATGATGGAGTAGTTGTAGCGGCCGATCGCGTACCAGCGACGGGCTATCGGCCACTGCGCGGCGACGTCCACCTGGCGCATCGGACCGTAGTTGTTGGAGTTGTCCAGCTGCTCGTAGCGGCCGTAGCGGTAGCGCACGCTGGCGACCTTGCCGGCGGCAGGGTTGTAGCGCAGCTGGGCGTTGTAGCGCTCGGTCATGCCCAGTTGCTGGTTGTACTGATAGCTGCTGTCGAAGCGCCATTCGCGGGTCAGGTCGCCGCCAGCGGACAGCAGCAGGTCGGAGCTGGGCTGGTTGACGCTCTGGGTGACGTCGTCTTTCAGATAAAAACGCTTGCCCACCGCCAGGCGCAAGCGCTCCAGACCGTTGGTCTGGTCGATGAAGCGGCTGGTCAGCGCGGTGGTGATTTGGTTGGCGCCGTTGATGCGGTCGTAGCCGGAGTAGCGGTTCTCGGTGAACAGCTGCGCGAAGTTGATGTCGTTGAGCGAGGTATCGAACTGCGGCAGCGAGAGTTGATCCTTGTTGTTGGGGATGTTGACGTAGAACAGCCGGGGTTCCAGCGTCATCAGGTGGTCCCGTCCCAGAAACTGGGTGTCGCGGTCGAAATACAGGCCGGCGTCGGTGCTGAAGATCGGCAGCGTGCGGGTCTGGACATTGCTTGGGTTGCCCTGGAATGCGTCCAGATTGTAGTGGGTGTAGTTGACGCCCAGCTTCGGCCGCAGGAAGCCCCAGCTGCGGTCGAAGTTCCAGCTGACGCTGGGGTAGAGCACCAAGCGCTCGCCGTTCTGCAGCGAAGGATGGTCGAAGCGGGTCAGGTCCGAGATCAGATTGGCCGAGAACCCGGACGGCAAGCTCTGGTTCGCGCTGAACGTCAGCTGCGGCATCTTGGCGTAGGGGATGTCGCCGGGGCCCGGGTTGATGGTCAGGTTCTGGTAGCGCTGGGCGCGCAGGGTGACGTTGCCGCCGCCGCCCTGCCAGTTTAGCGCGTAGTTCAGCCAGGCTTCACGGTTCAGGTTGACGTTGGAGGCGATGGCCACCTGGTCGCCGAAATCGGTGAAGTAGTTGTTGTCCGATACTTGGTTGAAATCCATGCCGAAGGTCAGCCCATGGCCGAAGTTCTGGCTATGGATGGCGCTCCAGGCGTAGCGGGACTGGTCGGTCAGCTTGTCTTTGGGCAACTGCTCGGTGTAGATGCGGCCGCTGTAGTCGGGCTGCAGGTAACGGAATTCGCCCGCCAGCATGTTGCCGTGCTTGACGTTGATGTGTGGCGTGATGGTGGCGTCGTAATTGGGCGCGATGTTCCAGTAGTAGGGCAGCGAGAATTCCGTGCCCGAACTGCCGGTCTTGAAGGTCGGCATCAGGAAGCCGGACTTGCGGTTGCTGTTGAGCGGGAAGTCCAGCCACGGCGAATACAGGATGGGCACGCCGTAGAACTGCATCCAGGCGTTGTGCGCGACGCCGACGCCGGCGTTGTAGTCGAGGTCTGTGCGCGACGACTTCAGATACCAGGCCTCGTCGCCGGGATCGCAGGTGGTCATCCGGCTGCCGTAGACGCGATATTGGTTCTGTCCCTGGAAATCCACCTGGCTGCCGTCGCCGCGCAGGGTGACGGGCTTGGCGGGCTGCGCGCCGGGCGCCGGCTTGGCCGCGGTCTGGTTCTGCCTGGCCATGGAAAACACAGGGTCCATGCCGGTGCCGCTGTAGGTGTCGACGTTGTAGTCCAGCGTGGTGCCGGTGATCACGTCGCCGCCGCGGGTCATGCGGAAGCGGTCGCCGGCTTTCACCCGGCTCTTGTTCTGGTAGTAGTCCAGCCAATCGGACTCCACCTTCTGGTCATCCCGGGTCACCACCACATTGCCTTTGGCGTGGAGGATCACGTTCATTTCGCCGTCCAGATCGTCGGCGTGGACCACGGTCTGGCCCGGCTCCTTGGGCGGGGCGGGGACGGCTATCGGCGGCTCATCGTCGTCGGCGAAAGCGGCGGGGGCGTTCAGGGCAAAGGCGGCGGCCAGGGCCAGCGCCAGCGGAGTCAGTTTTTGTCTGTGCATGCACAAAGCCATATCGTGGGGGGCAGTGGGCGGTATAAAATCGTCCAATTCTATCAGCACCACGATAAAGCGACATGCAAAGACAGGAACAGCTCAAGAAATGGCTGGCGCAACAGTATCCCGGCGACGAAATCCAGCTTGAATTCGCCGCGGCCGACGCCGACTTCCGCCGCTATTTCCGTGCAATCTGGCCCGATGGCGCAAGCCGCATCGTGATGGACGCGCCGCCGGAGCACATCGGCACCGACGCCTACATCAAGGTGCGAGACATCTTCTCCATGGTGAAAGTGCCCGAGATTTACCTGCGCGACCGCGAGCAGGGCTTCATCGTGATGGAGGATTTGGGCAAGGTCACCTACCTGGCCGCGTTGCAGCACGACGAGCGCGCTCTGGTGCACCGCCATCTGTTGCTGGAGGCGCTGGACACGCTGGTGGAGATCCAGAAGGGCAGCCAGCCGGATCTGTTGCCGGAATACGACGAAGCGCTGCTGACCCGCGAGCTGAACCTGTTCCCGGAATGGTTCTGCGCCAAGGAAATGGGCAAGCCCTTGAATTTCAAGCAGCGCCAGCTGTGGGACGCCGGCGTCAAGGCCTTGCTGCCGGCGCTGCTGGCGCAGCCCAAGGTTTTCGTCCATCGCGACTTCATTGTCCGCAACCTGATGTTGACGCCAGGCGCGCCCGGCGTGCTGGACTTCCAGGACGCGGTGTACGGCCCGGTCAGCTACGACGCGGTATCGCTGCTGCGCGACGCCTTCATCGAATGGGAAGAAGAGTTCGTGCTGGACCTGGCGATCCGCTACTGGGAGAAGGCGCGCGCCGCCGGCCTGCCGGTGCCGGAGGCCTTCGACGACTTCTACCGCGCCTTCGAGTGGATGGGCGTGCAGCGCCATCTGAAAGTGGCCGGCATCTTCGCCCGCCTGCACCACCGCGACGGCAAGGACAAGTACCGCGCCGAGATTCCGCGCTTCATCAAGTACCTGAAGCGCACCACCCGCCGCTATGTCGAGCTGGCGCCGTTCTACCACCTGCTGGTGGACCTAGTGGGCCGCGACGCCACCGACGAGGAACTGCAGTCCAGCTACCCGGTGCTGGGCGTCAAGGGCCAGTGATGCGCTGGCCTCTCCTTTTGCTGTTGCTGCCGTTGGCGGCAGGCGCCGCCGATCTCAAGCAGCGGCAGTGCTTCCCGGCGCAAGATCTGCGCGTGTGCCTGTGGCAGGATGCCAGGCTGGCCGCGCGGCAGGACGGCGGTGGCAGCGAGGGCGATGCCTGGAAGCCGGCCCTGGTCCCGGCCGAGTTGCGAATCTACGACAGTCAGAGCGGCCAGTTGTCTCGTTTGCGAGTGGGGCGCTTGTCGAAGCTGGAGCGCACCCGGCTCAGCGACGGCGGCAAGCCGGTGTTTTTGCTGCTGGAAGACCATTCCGCCGGTTTCGGCTCCTATTCCGGCGTCGAGGCGCGGCCATTCACTGTCGGCGCGCGCGGCATCCGCTTCGCCCAGCCCGAGGGGCGCGATTCGGCCAAGCCGTTCGCGATGGCGAACGCGCTGAAGAGCGGCTGGAAAGAGGTGCGGGACGGCTTCCTGCTGGCGTCGTGCGCGCCGGACTTCCCGGCCAAGGGCGAGTGGGACGGCGAAACCTTCCGCGTCAGCTATCGCCGCTTGAAGCTGCAGGATGGCCAATGGCGGCTGACCGAGCGCAGCGAGCGCGGTTTCTGGGAAAACGAAGGCGATTTCCCGGCCGAGCGGCTGTTCCCGAAATGAACGAGAAGAATATGAAGGCAATGATACTGGCGGCCGGCCGCGGCGAGCGGATGCGGCCGTTGACCGACCACACGCCCAAGCCCTTGCTGGTCGCCGGCGGCAAGCCGCTGATCCAGTGGCACATCGAACGCCTGGTTCGCGCCGGCGTCACCGAGCTGGTGATCAACCACGCCTGGCTGGGCGAACGGATAGAGGAGGCGCTGGGCGACGGCAGCCGCTTCGGCGCGTCCATCGCCTATTCGCCGGAGGGTCAGGCGCTGGAAACCGCCGGCGGCATCGCCACCGCCTTGCCTCTGCTCGGCGATGAGCCTTTCCTGGTGCTGAACGGCGACGTGCTGGCGGATTTTCCGGTCGAACGGCTGATCGAGGCGGCGGGCCGGCTGGACGGCGACGCCGCGCAGGCCCACCTGGCGCTGACGCCCAAGGCCGGCTATCCAACCGGCCGCGACCTGACGCTGCGCGCCGACGGCCGCGTGGCCGCCTGCGGCGATGGCGACACGCCGTATACCTTCTGCGGCCTGGCCGCCTACCATCCGGCTTTCTTCCGCGACGTGAAGCCCGGCGCGGCCAGCCCCCTGCTGCCGTGGCTGCTGGCGGCGATGGAGCAGGGCCGGATCCGCGGCGAGGTGCAACAGGGGGTGTGGCTGGATGTCGGCACGCCGGAACGGCTGGCCGAGGCCGACCGCATCGCCTCCGGCTGGACGGCATGAGCCGGCGCATTCTCGGCATCGATCCCGGCAGCCGCATCTGCGGCTTCGGCGTCATCGACGTGCTGGGCAACCAGCGCCATTACGTCGCCTCAGGCGCCATCCGCACGCCGCAGGGCGCCAGCCTGGCCGAGCGGGTCAAGGTGATCGTGAACGGGATACATCAAGTCATCGATACCTACCAGCCGACCGAGGCGGCGCTGGAGCAAGTGTTCGTCAACGTCAACCCGGCCGCCACGCTGATGCTGGGCCAGGCGCGCGGCGCCTGCATGACGGCGCTGGTGCTGAAGGACCTGCCGGTGGCGGAGTACACCGCGCTGCAGGTCAAGCAGTCGGTGGTCGGCCAGGGCAAGGCGCCGAAGGAGCAGGTGCAGTACATGGTGGTGCGCATGCTCAACTTGTCCGGCACGCCGCAGGCCGATGCCGCCGACGCGCTGGCCGTGGCCTTGACCCACGCGAATCATAGCGGCGGCGCCATTGGCAAGCTGGCCTTGAGCGGCTTGAAGGTGAAAGGCGGCCGGCTGGTGTAGCGCGGTCTGATTCCCTTCGAGAAAAAGCGGCCCGCAGGCCGCTTTTGCCGTTTCTGGAATCCTCAGCGCCGCCGTTCCGTCGGCCACACCCAGTCGCCGGGAGGCGGCGTCTGGCTGCCGCCCGGGCTGAGCGTTTCCGACCATGCCTGGATATTGCTGGCGTACTTGCACAGCGCGGCGAAGGCGGAAACATTGCCGGCGTTGCCGTTGTACACCCCCACTTGCACGCCTTGCGGCGACAGCAGCGGGCTGCCGGAGTCGCCGCCGCGGCCGACATTGCCGTTGGCCAGCAGGGAGACGCCGTTGGCCAGCGGCGACGGGCCCTGGCGGACGATGTTGGCGACGCTGACCTGCATCAGGCTTTGCCCCAGTTGATAGCCCTGATCGTCCATGCGGCGCTGCGCCTGCATCGCGCCGATGCCGCTGGCGCAGTCTTCCTGGGCCACTACCGGGACGATCTTGGCGCCGTTGCGGCCGGCGATGGGCTGGGACAGCTTGAGCAAGGCCAGATCGACGGCCACGCCGTGATGGTCGAACTTGATCCAGTTGGGCTGGGCGTTGTCGCGCCGGGCGCTGGCCTGGTTCTCGAAATTACGGCCGTAATAGGCGGTGACGCCGGCCCAATTGTCCAGGATGCAGTGCGAGGCGGTCAGCACCAGATCCTTGCCCACCAGAGAGCCGCCGCAGATATTGCGGCTGCCATTCTGGTTTTGAAAATCCAGCTTGATGTAATTGGTTTCCTGCGGCGAAAACGGCGCGGCGACGGCAAAATGGGACAATGCCGACAGGCATGAAACGGCAAGCAGTTTCTTCACGGATGCATTCCTTGTCGATGGGGAGTCAAGGCGGCTTTATGGACGCTGTCAAAACTGATCCCAGCAAGTTTGGGCTGATATTTCCAGTGTTGATATTCTTGACTCTCATTAATGTGGCCTTGCCGATTCATTATGCCCAGCTGAGGCGATTGTGGAATGGCAGGGTTTGCATGGGTGCTTGCTTTTGGAATGACGTTTGATTTTGTTTTTGTTTGAATATTGAGCAGGTGGCCGCGAAATCGGCTGAATATCAGGCGCTGGGCGATATGGCATAAAATGAAATAGCCATCTTGTTAATATTCACCGGCGCGCTCCAGAAAATAGTCCGGGTTTTATTTATTTTAAGCGTAGTTACTTTTAAATATTTGAATAGCTTGTCTGGATATATCGAAGACAGGCAGCGATGGGGTTTCACCGTTGGGTGGATCCTCTGGCGAGCCAGGTGGGCGCGGGCGCGGCTTGTGGGATAATGCCGGCAGCCGCGCCAGTCCGGCGCGGGCCTGATTGCGAGAATGCCAAGATGATCGGACGTCTTTCCGGAAAACTGATCGAAAAATTGCCGCCGCAAGTGGTGGTGGACGTGAACGGCGTCGGCTATGAAGTGGACGTGCCGATGACCACCTTCTACCAGTTGCCGGCGCTGGGCCAGCCCTGCACCTTGTTCACCCACCTGGCGGTGCGCGAGGACGCCCATTTGCTGTACGGCTTCGCCAGCAAGGAGGAGCGGCAGACCTTCCGCCAGCTGATCAAGGTGACCGGCATCGGCGCCAAGATCGCGTTGGCGATCCTGTCCGGCATGACCGCCGACGAACTGGCGATCGCGGTGGCCAGCGAGGACATCAAGCGCTTGTCGGCGGTGCCGGGCATCGGTAAGAAGACCGCCGAACGGCTGGTGCTGGAGCTGCGCGGCAAGCTCGCCACCGGCGGCAACCTGACGGTGCCGGGCGGCCTGGCTTTCGCCGCCACGCCGGACGAGAAGAGCGACATCGTCAACGCGCTGCTGGCGCTCGGCTACAACGAGAAAGAAGCGGCGGCGGCCACCAAGAGCCTGCCGTCCGACGTTACGGTCAGCGAAGGCGTGCGCCTGGCCCTGAAGAGCTTGATGAAGGTCTGACGCCTATACTGCCGATGCGGCCGCCCAAGGCCGCGTCGACGGGAGGGCGAGGGCATGAGGAGGCGGTGCGTGGCTGCGGTTGCGCTGGGAATCGGCCTGGGCGGCATGCCGGCCTTCGCCTCTCCCTTGCATTGCCCGCCGCATCCGATACGGTTGGCCTTCTACCGCATCGGCCTGTTCTACACCGACCGCAACGGGCTGGACTGGGATGTCGCCGAAGAGCTGCGCCGCCGCAGCGGCTGCCGCTTCGAATACGAGGTGATGCCGCGTGCCCGCATCTGGCGCGAGCTGGAGGCCGGCAGGCTGGACATCACGCTGTCGGCCATCGCCACCCCCGAGCGTGATCGCGTCTATTGGTTTCTCAACTACATCCAGCTCAAACAGTACGTGTTGCTGTCGCCCAAGCTGCCGGCGGCCATCGATTCGATGGACGATTTCATCCAGGCCGGGGCCCCGTGGCGTTGGGCCGTTGTCCGCAGCTACAGCACCAGCGCTTATTACGATCCGCTGGTGGCGCAGCTGGCGGCGAAGGGCCGGGTGGTGGAAGTGCCGGAAGAGGACAGCCTGTATCGTTTGCTGGGACAGAACCGCGTGGCCGGCATTTTCTCCACGCCCATGGTCTATCGCCAGAAACTGCGCGAATTCAATCTGGAAGACAGCGTGCGGGTGGCCGATTGGGACAAGGTTTCCGCGCCCAGCCCGCGCGGCATCGTGTTCACCAAGCGGACATTCTCCGAGCAGGACATCGGCCAGTGGCAGGCGCTGGTGGACAAGATGAACCGGGACGGCACCATGCGCAGGCTGATCGGCCGCTACATGACGCCGGCGGAGACCGAAACGGCGTTGTGGCGTTGAGCGGGCGAAAAAAAGCCCGCCTTTCGGCGGGCAAACGGATGCGGGACGGTTGCCGTCCAAGACGAACGGCGAAATCTGACTTAGCCGGCGGGCAGCAGGTTGACCTGGCTGCGCACGCTCTTCACGCCCGGCACGCGAGCCACTTCCTCGGCGATGCGGGAGACCACGTCCTGGTTCGGCGCGGTGCCGTTCAGCACCACGTCGCCGTTGTTGACTTGAGCCTCGACCTTGGCGCCCAGCTGCGCGGCGGACTTGGCGACGATTTCGTTGATCTGGCGGCCCAGTTCCGCGTCTGCGGGAGTGGCGGCGGCGTGTTGTTGAACCGCTTGTTCCTGCGCCGGCGAGCTGGCGGTCTGCTTGGTTTCCGCTGCGATGCCGGCGCCGGCGTACAGGGCGGGAATCAGGCTGGCGATGATCAGGGTCTTGCGCATGATGAGTCTCCTAGGACTGGGTGAGGTCGTTGCGTTTGGCCGGCGTTCCGGGATGGTGTCGGCGGGGAAGCATTTCCGCCGAGCCGTCTGTTCCGCAGCGCCTTGCGGCCAATCGCGCTTGGCTCCCGATACAGCAAGCGCCGTGCCAGCGCTTGTTTTTCCTTATTTATCAGTTGTTTGATGGTTTGCGGCGGGGAAGGCGCCGGTCCAGGGGGCCTGATTTGTCGCCGTTCGGCGACAGCGATCCAGCCGCGTGTTGGAAAATCCATGCCAATCAATGGCTTGCTGCTGTCGCTGTTTGGCGACAGGCATTCAGTCGTCCTTGAACGCGGCGGCGTGCAGCTCGTGTTTCTGCAACAGCCGGTAGAATTCGGTGCGGTTGCGGTCGGCCAGCCGGGCGGCGTCGCTGACGTTGCCGCCGGTCAGGCGCAGCAGCCGTTCCAGGTAGTCGCGCTCGAACTCGCGGCGGGCTTCTGCCAGCGTGGGGATGGCGCGGGACTCGCCGGCCACCGCCTTTTCCACCTGGGCCAGGGTCAGCAGCGGGCCGGTGGCCAGCACGCAGCACTGCTCCACCACATTGGCCAACTGGCGGATATTGCCCGGCCAGCGCGCGGCGGCGAGGAAGGCGAGGGCGTCCGGCGCGAAGCCTGTCACTGTCTTGCCGTAGCGGGCCGCCACCTGTTGCAGGAAATGCTGGGCCAACAGCGGGATGTCTTCGCGCCTCTCGGCCAGCGGCGGCAGCGTCAGCGCCACCACGTTCAGTCGGTAATACAGGTCTTCGCGGAATTGGCCATCGGCGATGCGGGCCGGCAGGTCGCGGTGGGTGGCCGACAGCAGCCGGATATCCACCGGCAGCGGCCGGCTGGCGCCCACCGGCCGCACTTCCCGGTCTTGCAGCACCCGCAGCAGCTTGACCTGCAGCGGCAGCGGCATGTCGCCGATCTCGTCCAGAAACAGCGTGCCGCCGTCGGCCTGGCGGATCAGGCCCTCGTGGCGGGCGGAGGCACCGGTGAAAGCGCCTTTTTCATGGCCGAACAGCTCGCTCTCCAGCAGGTTTTCCGGAATCGCGCCGCAATTGACGGCGACGAAGGGCCGGCCGGCGCGGCGGCTGGCCTGGTGGATGGCCCGCGCCAGCACTTCCTTGCCGCTGCCGCTCTCGCCCTGCAGCAGCACGCTGGCGTCAGTGGCGGCCACCATCCGGGCCTCGCTCAGCAGCTCCTCCATCGCCGGGCCGCGGCTGACGATGCCGGCGCGCCAGCCGTCGCCGGCGGCGCCGTCGCCCGCCGACAGCGTCAGGCCCTGCGCCACCTTGTCCAGCAGCAATTGGCCGTCGAACGGTTTTTCCAGATAGCAGAACACGCCGCGGCTGACCGCTTCCACCGCGTCCGGCACGGTGCCGTGGGCGGTGAACAGGATGACCGGCAGCGTCGGATAGCGGCGGCGCGCGGTTTCGAACAGCTGCAGGCCGTCCATGCCCGGCAGCCGCCAGTCGGTCAGCAGCAGGTCGGCGCGGCGGGCGGCCATCGCCGCCAGCGCGGCTTCGGCGCTGGCCAGCGCCTCCACTTCGTGGCCGGCGGCCTCCAGCCGCAGCTTGACCAGGCACAGCAGATCGGGATCGTCGTCCACCAGGACGATGCGGGCGGGGGCGTTCATCGCTTGCTTCCTCCGCTGAGGCCGTTGGGTTTGGGCAGATCCAGCTCCAGGCGGCGCAGCGCGTCCAGCTTGGCGGCCTGGTCGTCGATGCGTTTTTGCTGGTCGCGCAATTGCTGCTGCTGGCGGTCGCTTTGGTCCTGCAGCCGGAACTGGGCCTGGGCCTGGCGCAGCTGCAGCCGGGCCAACGCGGCGCTGGCCGGCGACAGGCTCTTGTCGGCCAGCAACTTGTCCAGCTCGGTGGCCAGGCGGCCAGGATCGCCGCGGTTGGCGCGCAGGGCGCGCAGCAGGCGGTAGCTGTCGCAGGCTTCATAGGCTTGCCAGCGCTGGCGCACGGCTTCGTCCGGCCAGTCCAGCGCGATCAGCAGCGCGTCGCTGCCCGGGCAGTAGCGTATCGGCGGGTTGGGCGGGGGGACGCCGGCGCAGGCCGCGAGCAGCGGCAGCAGCATTAGCGGCAGCCAGCGCCGCGGGAAAACGGATGGACTCATATCGGCTCCGGTTCAGGCCAGTGGAGGCGGAAGCGCGCGCCGGGGCCGTCGTCCAGCAGCCGCAGCTCGCCGCCCATCAGCTGCGCGTAGCCGCGCGCCATGGTCAGGCCGAGGCCGCTGCCGGGGCGTTCGCCGTCGGGCGCGGGTCCGCTCCAGAAAGGTTCGAATATCTTGTCGCGCAGCGCGACGGGCACGCCGGGTCCCTGGTCGGCCACTTCCAGCCAGGCCTGGCCGCGTTCGCGGCCGCAGCGCAGCGTCAGCCGCCCGCCGGGAGGGCTGTGGCGGATGGCGTTGAGCAAGAGATTGTCGACGATGGTCTCCACCTTGGACGGGTCGCCGCGCACTGCGCCGGGCGCGCCGTCCAGCGCCACCTCCAGCCGTTTGGCCTGCCACAGCGGCTGGCAGCTGGCCAGCCTGGCCTCCAGCAACTGGCGCAGCGGAAAGGCGGAAACGTTCAGCGTGGTGGACAGCCAGAGGCCGGCGTCCTGCTTCAGCAGCGCCTCCACCCGCTGGCGCAGCGTCAGCGCGTTGTTGCCCAGGATGTCGACGATGTGGCGTTGCTGCGGATTGAGCGGGCCGGCCACCTGCTCCTTCAATAGCGCGGCGGCCTCGTGTATCGACGCCAGCGGCGTCTTCAGCTCATGCGACACCTGGCGGAAGAAACGGGTTTTCTGCTGTTCCAGCTCAACCAGCCGCAGGTCCAGCTGTTCCAGCTCCCGGCCCAGGCGCTGCAGGTCGGCGGGTCCGGCCTGGCGCCAGTTCAGCTGCCGGGCGCCGCCGGCCAGCCGGGCGATGCGGCGCTGCAGGCCGCGCAGCGGAGCGTGGATCAGCAGGGTGACGATCAAGGCCAGCAGCACGGCGGCGGCCAGCGCCAGCCAGGCCAGGCGGTTGGCCTGCAGCCGCATCCGTTCGATGTCGTCCCGCCAGCTGGCCTGCCGCTTTTCGCCGGCCAGGGCGAGCGTCTGCTGCTGCTGATCCAGCACGCGGTTCAGTTGGCGGAACAGCGCGTCGCGCTGCTGGCGGCGATTGGCGGGAAGCTTTTGCAGTTGCGCGGCTAGGGAAAAAACGTTGTCGATGCCGGGCACCGCCTCGGCGGGCGCGTCTTGCCGCAGCGTCCGCTGGGCGCGCTGCAGCTCGCCGCTCGCCTGGCTGGCGGTCTCGTTGAGCTTGCGGTCGCGCAGGATGGCCGCCTGGCGGCTGGCGCGCTCGAATTGCACCGCCTGCTCCTGCGACAGGCGCGTGATGTCCTGCCAGCGCTGGGCTTGGCGCTGGTGAAGCTGGGCGCTGTCGGCGGCCAGGCCCAGCTCGTGGCGCAGCTGCACCAGCGCCGCGGCGGGGATCAGCGCGACGCCGAGAAAGCCGGCCAGCAGCAGGCCGCGGAAGGAGATGAAGCGGAGCATGGAGTCGGCGATAAAGAAAACAGGGGCTCGGATGCGCCCCTGTTCAGCAGACAGGCCGGCGGCCGATTGGTTCGCGGCCGCCGGTCCGCGCTCAGCGCGCGGCCAGCGCGTGGCGGTGGCGGGCGGCCGGCAACAGCGCGGGCGCCAGCTCCTCCAGTCTGGGCGCTAGCAGCGGCATCAGCGCGGCCAGCTTGTCTTCCAGCGCCTCGCGCATGGTGTCGACCAGCACCTGGGTGTCGCGCTCGATCTCCAGGTTCAGCCGGCTGCCGGGCCGCTTGGCGCCGAGCGAGGTGGCGCGGCGGGTTTCCGGGATCAGCCATACCTCGATCCAGCCGGCCTGCTTGTCGATGTCGGCGATGGTCAGGCTGACGCCGTCCAGCGCCGCGTAGCCTTTGGCGAACAGGTAGCGCAGCGCGCCGGCGGGCACCGACAGGCGCAGGCACAGATTGTCGCCGTATTCCTTGCGCTGCTCGACGGTGGCTTGATAGTCGACGTGGCCGGACAGCGCGTGGCCGCCGATTTCGGCGCCGTCGCGCAGCGCGCGCTCGGCGTTGACCTCATCGCCGACGCGGCATGAGGCCAGCGTGCTGGTGACCAGCGTCGGCAGGATCAGGTCGAACTCGGCGCGGTCGCCCCGCGGCGGCGCGGCCACCGTCAGGCAGGCGCCGTTGACGGACACGCTGCAGCCCTGGACGAGGCCGGCGCAGAAGCCGTCCGGGAAGTCGATGGCGACGCGGCGGCTGGCCTCGCCTTCTTCGATGGCGGCGATGCGGCCGATGGCCTGGGTGATGCCGGTGAACATGTCGCGCCTCCTCAAGCCTGTTCGCGCTGCAGCCAGTCGGCCAGCTCGGCGACCGACAATTGCGGCAGGCCATGGCGCTCGGCGTAATCCTGCACCTGCTGGCCGCGCATCATGGTGCCGTCCGGATTCATCAGCTCGCACAGCACGCCGGCCGGGCTGAAGCCGGCCAGCCGCGCCAGCTCCACCGAGGCTTCGGTGTGGCCGCGGCGCTCGCGCACGCCGCCAGCGCGGGCGACGATGGGATAGACGTGGCCGGGTCGCACCAGATCGCTGGGTTTGGCGTCGGGATGGATGGCGGCGCGCATGGTGGTGACGCGGTCGGCGGCGGACACGCCGGTGGTGACGCCCTCGGCCGCCTCGATGGCGACGGTGAAGGCGGTGCCGTAGCGGCTGCCGTTTTCGGCGGCCATCGGCGGCAACTGCAGCCGCTCGGCCCGCTCGGGCGTGACGCACAGGCAGACGATGCCGCTGCCGTCGCGGATCATCCGCGCCATTTCCGGCACGGTGAGCGTGTCGGCGGCAAGGATCAGATCGGCCTCGTTTTCGCGGTCGGCGTCGTCGGCGACGATGACGGGCAGGCCGCGGCGCAAGGCGTCAAGCGCGGCGTGGACGCGCAGGGAAAGGATATCGGTGTGGGCGTTCATGGAAACGGTCCTCAAATAATGGATTGAGAAACACGTCCCGTGGGCGTGAAGCGGATAGCGTGCGGCTATCCGGCGCAATAAACGCGCGGATACGACACAGTTTTCCAACCGCGGGCGCGGACGGACTACTGGCGTCGTCTTCTTTCATCCGGACTATGACCGTCGGCTCTGGCATTTCACCAGATCTGCTGACCCTTCGCCGTGCGGCGAAGGCGCTCGCGGGCTCGGCGCTTGCGCGCCATACCGCCGGTGGGGAATTTCACCCCGCCCCGAAGACGTTGGCCGCACAGCGCGGCCAGCGGCGAGTATAGCGCGGTGTTAGAATGTCGGCAGCAAGATTCATCTTTCAAGAGTCCCCGATGATAGAAACCGACAAGCTTTTCGGCGCCGCGCCGGAGCGCCGCATCGTCACCCCGCAACGCGCGTCCGATCAGGAAGAGGCGCTGGAGCGCGCGCTGCGGCCCAAGCTCTTGGACGAGTACGTCGGCCAGAAGAAAGCGCGCGAGCAACTGGAGATCTTCATCGAGGCGGCGAAGAAGCGCGGCGAGGCGCTGGACCACGTGCTGCTGTTCGGCCCGCCGGGCCTGGGCAAGACCACGCTGGCCCACATCGTCGCGCGCGAGATGGGTGTCAATCTGCGCCAGACCTCCGGCCCGGTGCTGGAGCGCGCCGGCGATCTGGCGGCGCTGTTGACCAATCTGGAACCGCACGACGTGCTGTTCATCGACGAAATCCACCGCCTGTCCCCGGTGGTGGAGGAAATCCTCTACCCGGCGCTGGAGGACTACCAGATCGATATCATGATAGGCGAGGGGCCGGCGGCGCGGTCGGTCAAGATCGACCTGCCGCCGTTCACGCTGGTGGGCGCCACCACCCGCGCCGGCATGCTGACCAATCCGCTGCGCGACCGCTTCGGCATCGTCGCTAGGCTGGAGTTCTACAACGCCGAGGAGCTGACCCGCATCGTCAGCCGCTCGGCCGGCCTGCTCAATGTGCAGCTGTCCGACGACGGCGCCTTCGAGGTGGCCAAGCGCTCGCGCGGCACGCCGCGGATCGCCAACCGCCTGCTGCGCCGAGTGCGCGACTACGCCGAGGTGAAGTCCGACGGCGTGGTGACGGTAGCGGTGGCCGACGCCGCGCTGGCGATGCTGGACGTCGATCCGGCCGGCCTGGACGTGATGGACCGCAAGCTGCTGCAGGCCATTCTGGAGAAGTTTTCCGGCGGCCCGGTTGGGCTGGACAACGTCGCCGCCGCGATAGGCGAATCCACCGACACCATCGAGGACGTGATCGAACCCTTCCTGATCCAGCAGGGTTATCTGCAGCGCACGCCGCGCGGGCGGATGGCCACCGCCCAGGCCTATCTGCATTTCGGCCTGCCGGCGAAGGATGTCTGACGCCCTGCCCATGATTCGTTGAGCGGCCCTTCGGGGCCGTTTTCGCATCCCGGATGCGGCAGAAGGGGGCCGCGTTTGTCGGCGCGCAAAGGCTGGCCGGGTGGCGAGCATGCAAAGCGCGTACAATGACAGTATTCCTTGATCGAGCAAGCCATCATGTTCTACGTGTTGTTCACCACCATCCTGATCGTGGTGGTGGTTACCGCCGCCGCCGCCGCCCGTTTCTTCGACCCCGCCGTCGGCAAGATACTCAGCCGCACGCTGGGCCAGGACCTGGCCGACGCCTGGCGCAAGTACGTGTTCTTCGCCATCGTGGTCAGCGGCATTTCCGGCGGCGTGCGCCAATGGTCGCTGCAGCAATACCTGCCGCCCGCGCCGGGCAAGGGCACTTCCCAACTGCAGCTGAGCGGCGAGCGCTGGCTGCTGGAACTGTTCCAGGCCTTCATCAGCACCTTGCAATCCATCGCCTGGGTGGTGCTGCTGTTTTTCCTGTGCGCGATGCTGGCTTACGCGATCATGCGCGCGGTGGAGTACCGCCGCGAGGAGTCGGGTCCGCGCCAGCATGGCGACGAGTGACGAAGACGACAGCCTGCGCATCATCGCGCCGCTCGGCTGGACGACCTGTTCGGCATGGCGGTGCGCCGAAATCCGGCCAGGGCCAGCGCGGAGATTTATCGCCGCCGGGTGGCCGACAAGCGCTACCGCGAGCGCTGGCCGCGGGTGTCGGTGGCGCATGAATGAAAAACGCCGGCGGAAAGCCGGCGTTTTTGATGGAGCGGGCGCTCAGCTGCCGATCTTCACCTGCGACCACAGGCGGTTCAGCTCGCGGCGGGATTTCACGTCCAGATCTTTCAGCGCCACGTATTTGCCCTTGGACGGGTCCAGCATGATCACCGGGTTGGCCTTGATCTGCGGCTTGAAGAAGGCCTCGGCCGCCTTGACCGGGTTGGTGGCGCCGATCTGGTTGGAGATCTCCGACGCGTTCTTGCCGTCCAGCATGAAGTTGATGAACTTGTGCGCCAGGTCCGGGCGCGGCGCGTCCTTCAGGATGGTCATATTGTCGATGGCCAGCACATTGCCTTCCCGCTGCGGGCGGTAGGCGAGCTCGAACGGCCGTTTGGCGCTCTTCGCGTCCTGCTGCGCCTGGAACAGGTCGTTGGAATAGCCCAGCGCCACCCAGATGTTGCCGACGGTCAGCTCCTTGATATAGCTCTGGTTATTGAAGGCGGCCCAGTACGGCTTGGCCTTGCGGATGGTGTCCGCGGCGGCCTTCCAGTCGGCCGGATTGGCGGAATTGGCATCCTTGCCCAGATATATCAGCGCGGCGGCCATCAGTTCGCGCTGGCTGTCCAGCACGGTGACCTTGCCCTTGATCTTGGCCAGCACGGTCGGATCGAATACCAGAGCCCAGCTGTTGGCCTTGCCTTCGACGCCGGCCTTCTTCAACTGGGTGGCGTTGTAGCCGATCAGCGTCAGCGACACCACGGTGGGCGCGGCGTGACGGTTGCCCGGGTCGAAGGGCTGGTTCAGCGCCAGGTAGCCGCTGTTCAGGTTCTTCCAGTTGGGCAGCTTGCTCTTGTCCAGCGGCTGCAGCTTGCCCTGCTTCAGCAGCGTGTTCACCGCGAAGGCGGTGGGAAACACCATGTCGTAGCCCTTGGCCCCGGCGGCCAGTTTGGCCAGCATCTCTTCGTTGTCGCCATAATAGTCCTGCACCAGCCTGCACTTGCACGACTGCTCGAAGCGCTTGGCGGTGTCCGGCGACAGCGCGTTGTTCCAGTTGTAGATGTGCAGCACGTCTGCGGCTGTGGCCGAACCGCAGGCCACCGCCAACAAGGCGGCCAGGGCGATCTTGTTCATATACGGAAAATCCTTGCCAATTATTTTGGTATTGCAAAAACTAACCCCTGCCGGGCAGGGGTCGGGAAAACCGTTTGCTACATGCCGGGCGATGTCAGAGCGCCACCATATTGTCGCGGTGGATCAATTCCGGCTCCACGATGTAGCCGAGCGCGGTTTCGATCTCGCGCGTGCTCTTGCGCATGATCTGGCGCGCCTCGTCCGAGCTGTAGTTGACCAGGCCGCGCGCCACCTCATTGCCGGATGCGTCGACGCAGGCCACTGCCTCGCCGCGCAGGAAGTCGCCTTCCACCGCGCTGACGCCCACCGGCAGCAGGCTGGTGCCGCGCTCGCGGATCGCCAGCGCCGCGCCATCGTCCAGCAGCAGGCGGCCGGCCAGCTTCAGGTGGTCGGCCAGCCATTGCTTGCGCGCGGCCATGCGGTTGGTGGCGGCGACCAGCTGGGTGCCGATGGACTCGCCGTCGGCCAGGCGCGACAGCACATGGGGCTCGCGGCCGCTGGCGATCACGGTGGCGGCGCCGCTGCGGGCGGCGCGCTTGGCGGCCAGGATCTTGGTGATCATGCCGCCGGTGCCGACGCTGGAGCCGGCGCCGCCGGCCATCTCTTCCAGGCGTTCATCGCCGGCTTCGGCCTGGTGGATGAATTCGGCGTCGGGGTGCTTGCGCGGATCGGCGCTGTACAGGCCTTTCTGGTCGGTCAGGATCACCAGCGCGTCGGCTTCGATCAGGTTGGTGACCAGCGCGCCCAGGGTGTCGTTGTCGCCGAAGCGGATCTCGCTGGTGACCACAGTGTCGTTCTCGTTGATGATCGGCACCACGTTCAGATTGAGCAGGCTGGTCAGCGTCGAGCGGGCGTTCAGGTAGCGGGTGCGGTCGGCCAGGTCTTCGTGAGTGAGCAGGATCTGCGCGGTGCGCAGGCCGAAGGAGCGGAAGGCGCTCTCATAGGCCTGGCACAGGCCCATCTGGCCGACGGCGGCGGCGGCCTGCAGCTCGTGCACGCCTTTGGGGCGCACTGTCCAGCCCAAGCGCTGGCAGCCTTCGGCGATGGCGCCGCTGGAAACCAGCACCACTTGCTTGCCGCGGCGTTTGAGTTCGGCCACTTCTTCCGCCCAGCGCGCCAGGGCGTTCAGGTCCAGCCCCCTGCCATCGTTGGTTACCAGGCTGGAGCCTACTTTGACCACGATACGGTCGGAAGCGTGAATCACCGAGTGCATCAACGGACCTCTCTATGAAAGCCAATAATTATAGAGAGGGCAGTGTACCCGAAAAAGCCCGGGGCTTGCGCCAGGTCAAAATTGCTCGCTGGGGCGGTATTCCATCAGCTGAAAATGCGGCGATTGCTGGTGCAGCTTGGCGACGCGGACCAGTTGCTCGCCGTTTTCATCGCGCAGCCTGAACTCGCGCAACTGGCTGAAGGGATGGCCCGGCAACAGCAGCAGAGCCGGGGCATCCGCGCTGGCGGGCAGCCTCAGGCCGCGCTGGAAGCTGTCGCCGCTGTGGGTGATGCTGGGCATGGCCCGAACCGGTTGCGGCTGCGCTCCCAGGATCTCCACGCCGCATTCCACTTCCGCGCCTGCCGGCTGCATCAGCACCCAACGCACCGCGCACAGCCGGGCTTCGCCGGCCAGGCTCAGCAGCAGGACTTCCCCGGCGCGCAGCGGCTGCTCCAGCGGCTGGCCGCGCAGCAGGTAGCCGGATTCGCTGCGGTTGGCGATGGTCAACAGGCTGGAAGCGGGAGGCGGGCGCAGATGGGAGCCGTCCTCGTCGGGAT
Source organism: Chromobacterium indicum (assembly GCF_039708975.1). Taxonomy (NCBI): domain Bacteria; kingdom Pseudomonadati; phylum Pseudomonadota; class Betaproteobacteria; order Neisseriales; family Chromobacteriaceae; genus Chromobacterium; species Chromobacterium indicum. The sequence goes on along the minus strand of NZ_JAYFSJ010000017.1, from coordinate 12,787 downwards.
CCGCGCCGGCCGGCTGCCAACTGCCGCCGTTTACGCGGTGCCAGATGGCGGCGACGCCTGCGGTGACCTCGGCTTGCGCGTGCGCGCCTTCCCGGTTGTGCCGCCGGCGCCGCGGACGCTGCCATTCCTCCGCCAGGCCGCTGAGCAGCCGCACTTCGTCGTTCAGCATGGGAGAGGCGCTGCCGCTGGCGGTCTTGCGCAGCTGGGCCAGGCTTTTCCGCATCGAGGCCAGCGCGCCGGACAGCTCGAGGAGAAAGCAATCGGGCTGGGATGGAGACGGCCGGGCGGGGAGATAGCGAGGCGGGGCGTCTTCCCGCAGATCCAGCACATAGCCTTGGCGGCCTTCCGGCAAACGCGCCAGCGGCAGCAGCTCCACCTGCTTGGCCAGATCGTAGGCCAGTTGGCGGGCCAGCTGCATGTCGCTGGCCGACAGCCGGTTGGTGGCGGTGAGCCCCAGCAGCAGCAACTGGCGATAGATGACGGCCAGCGTGTCGTCGCCGGCTAGTGATTTGTCCTGCCAGCCGCGCTGCAGCGCCAGACCGTACAACTGATGGCAGTCCAGCCAGAAGCCGCCGGGGAGAGGGTAATAGTTTTGCTGGCTGATGTTCAGGTATTGGCGCGCGGCCATCATCGTGTACAGCAACAGTTCCTGTTTGGGCTGCTCGCGCTCCAGCAGCGCTTGGCGGGCCAGCTTCTCGTTGAGCGTCTGCTTGAAGGCCAGGAACAGGTTGGCGAACAGCTTGACGCTGATCGCAGCCAGCAGCCGCATCTTGGGGGAGGCGACCGCGTCGCCGTGCTGGGCATCGTTCTCCAGCAACGGGTAGTAACGATCCAGCGCTTTCAGATAGAGCTTGAGCAGCTTGTAGCGCTGCATGGGGTCCATCGGGACGCGGCCCAGCTGGTGGAGGCCCTGGCCCAGCAGCTTGCCGCATTCGGCCAGGTCGGTGTAAGGCAAGCGCTCCAGCCAGGCGGCGACGCTGGCAGGCTGGGTGTCGACGAGTTGCGGGTCCATATCCTTCTTCGGCAAGACGAGTGGCGGCATTCGGGCGAGGCTCCGAGGCGGGCGCTGCGGAAGGGAGGGGGAGGGCCGGAAGCGCTCAGGGCAGCGGGGTTGCGTCGCCGCCGGCGCTTTCTCCTGCCAGCACCTCGTCCAGCGCATCGACGCCGGCCGCTACCAGCCAGTCCATCTCCTCGGGTTTCAGCGTGTACGGGGGCATGAAGTAGACCGACTTTCCTATCGGCCGCAACAGGCATCCGCGTTTCAGCATGGCCGAAAAATAAGCCAATGCAAAGTCCGCGCGCGACGTTTCGACATCGAAGGCCCAGATCATCCCCTGATGGCGGAAGTGGCGGATTTCGGGGCGGTCGATCAACGGGCGCATCCGTTCAGTGAAATCGGCTGCCTTGAGCCGGTTGGCCTCCAGCACGTTTTCGTCTTCGAAGATGTCCAGCACCGCCAGCGCCGCCGCGCAAGCCAGCGCGTTGCCGGTGTAGCTGTGCGAGTGCAGGAAGCCGCGCGTCACGTCGTCGTGGTAGAAGGCCTGGTAGATTTCGTCCCGGGTCAGCACGCAGGACAAGGGCAGGAAGCCGCCGGTGATGCCCTTGGACAGGCATAGGAAGTCCGGCGTGACGCCGGCTTGCTGATAGGCGAAGAAACTGCCGCTGCGGCCGAAGCCGACGGCGATTTCGTCCGCGATCAGATGCACCTGGTAGCGGTCGCACAGCCGGCGCAGCTCAGTCAGGTAGACGGGATGGTACATCGCCATGCCTGCCGCTCCCTGGATCAGCGGCTCGACGATCACCGCCGCGATCTCGCCGCCATGCTTGGCCAGCAGGTTTTCCATCGAGCGGACAGCGCGCAGCGCGACATCGGCCGCGCTTTCGCCAGGCCCCGCTTGCCGGGCGTCCGGGCTGGGCGCGCGCAGGCCGGGCTTCAGCAGCTCGGCGTAGGTGGACGAGAACAGCGGCACGTCGGTGACCGCCAGCGCGCCGACGGTTTCGCCGTGGTAGCTGTTTTCCAGGCTGACGAAACGGCTCTTCTGCGGCCGGTCGAGATTTTTCCAGTAATGAAAGCTCATCTTCAGCGCGATTTCGGTGGCGCTGGCGCCATCGGAGCCGTAGAAGGCATGGCCGAGGCCGGATAGTTTGGCCAGGCGCTCGGACAGCTCGACCACCGGGCGGTGGGTGAAGCCGGCCAGCATCACATGTTCCAGCCGGTCCAACTGCTCACGCACCGCCTGCTTGATCTGCGGGTGGCCGTGGCCGAACAAATTCACCCACCAGGAGCTGACGCCGTCCAGGTAGCGCTTGCCGTCGAAATCGGTCAGCCAGACGCCGTCCGCGCTGGCGATGGGAACGATGGGCAGCCGCTCATGGCGCTTCATCTGGGTGCAGGGATGCCAGACGGCGGCGAAACTGCGCTCCAGCCAGGCTTGGTTGCTCATGAGGCGGTTCCTGTGTATCCGGGTGGGAAAGCGATGCTAGCACAGTCCGAACGGGCAGTCCGTGTGACGAAAAACGGCAGTTTCTGACCTATGCTGACAAGGCTGTGCCCGGATCGGCGTCGATGGCCGGCCTTCCGCAGGGCTGGCATGTTTCGTGCTGGTCGGTTTCGGTACAACATGACGGGGCAAACCCGCGACCTTTGAAGATGGGAAGGAGGGATGAGGCAACGCGCCGCCCTCCACTTTGGCTAAGCTTGGCTCAAACTGGGAGTTCAACATGAAGAAACAGCATCGGCAGCGGGGCTTTACCCTGATCGAACTGATGATAGTGGTGGCCATCGTCGGCATTTTGGCCGCGATCGCGATTCCGGCTTATCAGGATTACACCAAGCGCGCGCGGGTGTCGGAGGGTTTGTCGTTGGCCGCCTCGGCGCAAACGGCAGTCGCGGAGTACTATGCATCGCAGGGCTCATATGCCAGTGGTACGGCGCCTTTTAATACCACTTATGGGCTTGCCGCTCCGACTTCGATTGCAGGGCCGTCAGTCAGTCAGGTATCGGTATTGGCGAATGGTGTTATCCAGGTTACATTTACCGCTGCGGTCTCAAATGGCGCTTTGCTTGAGCTCGTCCCTAGCGCGGGTACCGGCTCTGTGACTTGGGCTTGCACTTATACCGGGAGTTCCACGGTCGCTTCGAATGCGATTGCTATTGCATCCGCTAATCAGCTATCGGCTAATTGGGTACCCTCCAATTGCCGCGTATAACCGCGATTGCATTGTCATGACAAGAGGCGCATAGGCGCCTCTTTTTGATTCTATGCCCATAATGAAAAAACTCCCGATCTCCCTGTTTTGGATCTTGCTGTTTGTCGCTCCCTTTCTTAATTATGCCCGTTATAGCCCATTGCAGGATTGGTGGACCCATGCGCTGGTGGTATTGGGCATTGGCATGGCGGCGTGTTGGTTTTTTCGCCTGCGTATGGAGAGTCTGGCGATTCCCCGCTCAAGCATTTTTCTGCTGATTTTCCTGTTATGGGTTGTCGTCTCTGGCGCGTGGAGAGGAAATTACACCGCGGTGATCCAATGGGGGAGTGTATTGGCGATGATGTTTCTTCTCAGCTTGTGTGTAGGGCACTGGCTTAGACAAGATTCGGCATTGAGCACGCTTGCCTGGGCATTGTTAGGCGGTGGCTTATTACAGTGTGTAATTGGTTTGATACAGCTTGGGGGAGGGGCGCCTTATCTGCATGGTTTCATCATTTATGATCCACTCAATCCATCAGTCCCTATCGGTAATTTAGCGCAGCGCAATCATTACGGGGAATATTTGGGTTGGAGCATCATGGCTTGTTGCTATCTGTACGGTATGGGGCGCCTGTCCAGAGTACTTAGTGCCGTAAGCATGCTGCTGTTGACCATGTTGATGACCTGGTCCGGCTCTCGGCTGGTTTTGGCTTATGGATTGATCATGGCTGTGCTTGGTTGGTTTTGGTACCGGCGCGCTCGTTCGGATGAACGGGTGGCGAAGATGGTGGTGATGTTGGCGTTCGCCTTGCTGGCATTGGCTATGTGGCAGCTGTTCAATGGGCTGCTGGTCAGGGAGATGCATGCATTGGGCTGGTATTTCGGCACGTCAAGCGGTGCGGAAAGGATGCTGGGCGATGGTTTCGGCTTGCGGCGGCGAATCGAGTGGAGCAAGGCTTGGAGCATGTTCCAGGATCATCCTTGGACGGGTTATGGTGTTGGCGGATATGCTTATCAAGCGCAATGGTTGGAGTTGACTGGCGGCTTGCCGAAGGCGCCGGAAAATTGGTTGTTCACTCACTGTCACAACTTAATATTCCAATTGCTGGCGGAGACCGGGCTGATAGGCACGCTCATCGTGATGACCGGTTTGTTTTTTTGCTTATTGCCTTATTTTTTTAAAGAGCAGCAAGCGCCAGAGCACTTGTTTTTAATTGCTATTGTATTCATGATATTGGGGCACAGCTTATTTGAATTCCCCTTGTGGTATCTGCCATTTTTGGCGATGTTGGTCATTGTTTGCGCTAGGGCGCCTTGCCCTTTGATTCATGCACGATTGGAAACAAGTTTGTTGAGATGGGTTGGGGTGGCTGCGGGGGGGGGGGTGCTGGTTTATATGGTTTCCGGGGTTTGGATTTTTCAGAATCTGGTGCGTTACAACCATCCCAGTATTAGTTTCGAAGAAAATCAGCGCAGAGTCGCATATCTACAAAAAGTGATGCTCATTCCTTGGTGGAACGACAGCGCGAAATTTATTCTGTCGAATTATATTGATGCTTCAAACGATATGGCAGAAGCTCGTATCAGTTTTCTGGACGAGTTGGCCAGGAGCCAGCCTTTCCCCGAGGTGCTGCTTAAGCTTGCGATGCAAAGGCTGATCATGGGCAAGGATCAAGAGGCGAAGCAGGCAATGGCTTTGCTGATCGCTAACTTTCCTGACGAAACGCCGAAGGTCGCTCTTTTTTTGCGGGGAAGAGGGGAGCCGGCATTGCAGCCTTTGATCCACATGGCCCAAAAAGCGGCAATGGAATATGACCGCCATGGCTCAGGTACGGAGGCCGGCCGGGTAGCCGCGGTGATGACCGTCGCGTCGCCGGTCACGCGCAAGACGCTGTTCTGAGCTTTGTAACGCGCGGACACACTTGATGGGTTTTGCCGGGGCGGCGCATGCGGTATGCTGCCCGCTTCCTGCTTCTCGACATCTGATCTGCCATGACTTTTCAGAAGATTTCCGAGCGCCTGGCGCTGCTGGCCCTGTGCCTGATCGCCATCGTGCCCTTCGCTTCCCGCGTCCACTTCGTGCCGCTGCCGCAGTGGTTCGGCGAGATCAATGTGATCTGGCTGCTGTTGGCCGCCGGCGTGTTTCTGCTGCCCGGCGCGCGGCTGTTCGATTCGATGCCGCGCGCCGGCTGGCTGTGCCTGGCCTTGGCCGGCGCCTGGGCGCTGCAGCCGCAGTTCGTCCATCTGCTGTTCCCCGGCATGAGCTACGTCACCGCGCTGGCCTGGCTGGCGACGGCATTGCTGGCCTCGGTCACCGCGTCGTTGCGCGGCGCCCTAGGCGACCGGGAGTTCGCGGTGTGGCTGGCGCGGGCTATCATCGTGGGCGGCTTGGTGCAGTCGCTGATTGGCACCGCCCAGCTGACCGGCCTGGCGCCGGCGCTGGGGCTGTTCTATGACGGCTCCCATCCCACCAGCAATATCTTCGGCCACATCGGCCAGCGCAACCAGTACGCCCATTACCTGATGTGGTCGGTGGTGTCCGGTGTCTACCTGTTCGCCGTAGGCCGCCTGGGGCGCGGCTGGCTGGTCGCCCTGGTGCTGTGGATGGCGCTGATGCTGGGCTGGGCGGGCTCGCGCACCATTCTGCTCTATCTGGTTGCGCTGTCGGCGCTGGCCGGCTTGTGGCACTGGCGCAGCCGCGACGAGGCGTCGCGCCGGATGATGCTGGCGATGTGGGCCGCTTCCGGCACGATTCTGGCCGCCCAGTTCGCGCTGCCGCTGTTCAACCACCTGATCTCGCTGTTGACCCACTCCGATGTCGAGAACGCGTCCGGCATCGCGCGGCTGGCGGCCAATGGCGACGATATGGGCGCGCGCCGCTTCGCCGAGATGCACAAGGCCTGGATGACCTTCCAGGCGCATCCGCTGTGGGGCGTGGGCTGGTCGCAGTACGCGGCGGAAAGCGTGCGTCTGCAGCCGTTGCCGCAGTTCGCCGCGGCGGGCTACAACAGCGGCTTGTTCACCAACGCGCACAATCTGCTGATGCAGCTGCTGGCCGAGATGGGCGGCGCGGTCACCGCGCTGATTGTCGTCGGCTTCATCTGGACGGTGCTGCCCTTCTTCCGCCGCAAGGCCGAGCCGGAAGGCGTGCTGGCGCTGGGTTGCATCGCAGTGACGCTGACCCACAGCATGTTGGAGTATCCGCTGTGGTACTACTATTTCCTGGCGATGCTGGTGATGTTCATGGCGATGGCGCCGCGCGGCGAGCGCCCGCTGGCCTGGCCGCTGCGTTTGCCGCTGTTGGCGGCGCTGGTGTGGGTGGGCTGGCTGTCGATCAGCACCTCTTCCATGTTCTGGGAGCTGGTGAACCTGTACGTGCCGACCGGCAACGCGTCCAAGGACAAGGTCCGCGCCGAGCGCCTGGTCGAGATCGTCGAAACCAAGCCCTTGTTCGCCTACCACGCGCTGTACACGCTGGATGATTATCTGCCGGTGAACCGGGACAATCTGAAGCAAAAGCTGGCGCTGGAAGACCGGCTGACGGAATTCCGTCCTTATCCCGATGTGATGCTGAAGCGGGCCCAGCTGGAGATCCTGGCTGGCGAGCGGGCCAAGGCTGAGCAGACGCTGCGCACCACGCTGGCCTCGTTCCCGACCTATGCCGGCCAATTTCTGGAGACGCTGGGCGATCAGAACCAGGAATGGGAACCGCTGCGCAAGATCAGCCGCGAGGCTTACGACAAGCTGCCGGCTAAGTTCCGCACGTTGCAGGAGTGAATTGTCCCGCCGCCGGATGGCGGCGGTGGACAATAAAAAAACCGCTCGAATCATCGAGCGGTTTTTTCGCGTCCGGCGGCGGGATCAGTTATCCAGCACCACGCCTTCGCTGAGCGCGGTCTTCATCTTGGTCAGCGCCTTGGCCTCGATCTGGCGGATGCGTTCGGCCGACACGCCGAACTCGGCGGCCAGCTCATGCAGCGTGGAGCCGCTGTCGTCGGCCAGCCAGCGCGCCTCGACGATGCGGCGGCTGCGGGCGTCCAGCGTGGACAGCGCGTATTCCAGGCCTTCCGACTGCAGATGGTCGAAGGCGCGGCGCTCCAGAGCGCGGGTCGGCTCGCTATGGCTGTCGGCCAGCCAGTCGATCGGCGCGTAGCTGTCCTCGTCGTCGCTGTCGGCCAGCAGGGAGATGTCCTGGCCGTTCATGCGGATTTCCATTTCGCGCACTTCCTCGGGCTTGACGCCCAGGTCATTGGCGATGGATTTGGCTTCCTGCTCGGACAGCGCGGAGAAACCGCTCTTCATGCTGCGAAGGTTGAAGAACAGCTTGCGCTGCGGCTTGGTGGTGGCGATGCGCACCAGGCGCCAGTTGCGCAGGATGAATTCGTGGATCTCGGCCTTGATCCAGTGGATGGCGAACGAGAACAGGCGCACGCCGCGGCCCGGCTCGAAGCGCTTCACCGCCTTCATCAGGCCGATATTGCCTTCCTGGATCAGGTCGGCTTGCTGCAAGCCGTAGCCGGCGTAACCGCGCGACACGGACACCACCACGCGCAGGTGCGACAGCACCATCTGCCGCGCCGCTTCCAGGTCGTTTTCCTGTTGGAAACGGGTCGCGAGTTCGGTTTCCTGCTCCGGCGTCAGCATGGGCACGCTGTTGACGGCCTGGATGTACTGTTCCAGGCTGCCGCTGGTCGACGGGACGGGAAGGGCAAATGTTGTGTTCATTGCGATGGCTACCTCCTTGGGTAGTGCTATGTTAGCACTCGAGTATTGAGAGTGCTAGCAGCGAAAGGTTCCCGAGTCAATGATATTTAACAATCGGCCCGATAGTTGAAACCTTCCGCTTGTCATTTTTACTTCGGCTCTACCTTGCGCAGGTGGTGATCGGCCGCCAGCCGCGCGCCCAGCATTGCCAGCGCGGCGGAGATGCCGATCAGCGCCGCCAGCTCGGGCAGGTTCAGCGCGCGCAGCTCCACCCGTTCGCCGTACAGCATAGCGAACTCGCTGATGGCAGGGTTGGCCATCGCTGCCAGCCAGCAGGACAGGCCCCAGGCCAGCAGCGCCGCCAGCACGCCCTGCCACAGCGCGTGATACAGGAAGGGGCGGCGAATGAAGCTGTCGGTGGCGCCGATCAGTTTGGACACCGCGATCTCGTCCTGGCGCGCCAGTATCTGCATCCGGATCGCGTTGTGGGTGACCAGCACCAGCGCCAGGCCCAGCGCGGCGGCCAGGAACCAGGTCAGCTTCTTGCCCATCTCCACCATGCCGTACAGGCGCTTGGCCCAGCTGGCGTCGAATTGCGCCAGCTCCACCATCGGCAGGCCGGATAGCTCCTTCTGCAGCATGTCCAGTTCGCGCGGCTCGAGAGATTTCGGCGTCACCACGAAGGCGTCGGGCAGCGGGTTGCCTTCCAGCCCGTCGGACAGGCCGGACAGGCCGTTGCGTTTTTCAAGATCCTGCAACGCCTGGCCTTTGCTGACGAAGGAGAAGCTCTTCACCTTGGGGTGATGCGACAGCGTGCTGTTGACGGCGGCGATATCGGCCTGCTCGGCCGTCTGCTCCATGAACAGCGTGATCTGCGGCGTGGCGGTCAGGCGGCCCACCCATTCCTGCACGCTGTTGACCGCGAGGTACAGCGACAGCGGCAGGGCCAGGGCCAGCGCCAGCATCAACAAGGTCAGCAGGCTGCCGAAGGGCTGGCGGACGATCTTGGCCAGCGCCTGCTTGGCGCTCTGCCAGTTCAGATAGAGAAAGTGTTTCATGCGGCGAACTGTCCTTCCCTCAGGCGGATGATGCGGCGGCCGTAATCTTCCATCAGCGTTTCGTCGTGGGCGGAGATCAGCACGGTGACGCCCACCTGGTGGAAGGACTTGAACAGCTCCATGATGTCCAGCGCGTAGGCGCGGTCAAGGTTGGCCGATGGCTCGTCGGCCAGCAGGATGCTGGGGCGGTGGACCACGGCGCGGGCGATGCACAGCCGTTGCTGCTCGCCGCCTGACAGCCGGATCGGCATCATTTTTTCCTTGGGCAGCAGGCCCACCTTGTCCAGCGCCGCGCGCACGCGCTTGGCGGCGTCGCGGCGGTCGAAGCCGATGATGTCCAGCGGCAGCATCACGTTGTCGAACACGCTGCGGTCGAACAGGATCTTGTGGTCCTGGAACACCATGCCCAGGTGCTGGCGCACGTAGGGCACCTGGCTTGCGCGCAGCTTGGACAGATTCTGGCCATTGACGATGACGCCGCCGCTGGTGGCGCGCTCGATGCCGGCGATTAGCTTCAGCAAGGTGGACTTGCCGGCGCCGGAGTGGCCGGCGAGGAACACCATTTCGCCGGTTTCTATGGTGAACGACAGGTTCTTCAGGGCTTCATTGCCGCCTGGATAGCGCTTGGTGACCTGGTCGAACTGTATCATTGAGAAGTTTCCCGCTTGTTGGCTGAGAAAAGGCGGCCGCGCCTGCGGCCGCGAATCATGGTCTTATTCGAACAGCGCGTCGATGTAGTCGCGGCTGTCGAACGGCCGCAGATCGTCGATGCTCTCGCCGACGCCGACGAAACGCAACGGAATCGGCCGCTGTTTGGCGATGGCGGCGATCACGCCGCCCTTGGCGGTGCCGTCCAGCTTGGTCAGGATCAGGCCGGTCAGGCCCAGCGCGTCGTCGAAGGCCTTCACCTGGCTGACGGTGTTCTGGCCGATATTGGCGTCCAGCACCAGCACCACTTCGTGCGGGGCGTCCGGCAGCGCTTTCTGGATCACGCGTTTCACCTTCTTGATCTCTTCCATCAGGTGCAGCTGGGTCGGCAGGCGGCCGGCGGTGTCGGCCAGCACGATGTCGATGCCGCGGGCGACGGCGGCTTGGATCGCGTCATAGCAGACGGCTGCGGAATCACCGCCCTGCTGCGCGATCACGGTGACGTTGTTGCGCTCGCCCCAGGCGATCAGCTGCTCGCGCGCGGCGGCGCGGAAGGTGTCGCCGGCGGCCAGGAGCACGCTCTTGCCCTGGCTCTGGTAGTACTTGGCCAGCTTGCCGATGGAGGTGGTCTTGCCGGCGCCGTTGACGCCGGTCATCATGATCACGAACGGCTTCTTGCCTTCCACGTTCAGCGGCACTTCCAGCGGGCCGATCAGATCCTGCAGCGAATCCTTCAGCGCGCCCTTCAACTCGGACGAATCCTTCAGGCCCTTCAGCGACACGCGCTCGCGCACGTCCTGCAGCAGATGGACGGTGGCGTCCATGCCCATGTCGGCGGTCAGCAGCACCGTTTCCAGTTCTTCGTACAGGTCTTCGTCGATCTTGCCGCCGCCGAACAGGCCGGCCAATTGCTTGCCCAGTCGGTCGCGGGTCTTGGCCAGGCCGGCTTTCAGCCGCTCGGTCCAGCTCATTTTCTTCAGCGGCGTCGGCGCTTCTTCGACCGGCGCGTCGGGCGCGGCCGCAATCGGCGCCGCCGGGGCCGGTTCGGGAGAGGCCGGCGTGTCTATTGCCATCGCCGGGATCGCGTCGAGCTGAGGCTCCGCGGCTGGGGCATGGTGCTCGGGCGAGGCGGGCGCTTGTTCCGGCGCGGCCTGCGCCGGGATTTCGATTTGCGGCGTTTCCGCCGGCTTGGTCTTTTTCTTGAAGAAGCTAAACATGCGTGAATGGGCCAGAAAAGCGGTAAATGGCTAAGATTGTATCCTCAAACGCCGCCGAGCACCGAATCGGCTGGCGATGCGAGGGCGGAAAGCTGCGACGTCGCTGCAAACATATATAAGGAATAGTTGCCGAATTTCGCCGCCGGCGCGACAGATTCGCCGCCCGGCGCGCGGGAATGAGGCGCTAAAGTCCTGATCAGGTTAAACTCTCGCGCTTGTCCCTAGAGTTTAGCTTTCATGAGTCAGACACGTAATAAGGTCAGAATCATAGGCGGCGACTACCGTCGCCGCCTGTTGCCCTTCCCTGAAGCCGAAGGCTTGCGGCCGACGCCGGACCGCGTGCGCGAGACGCTGTTCAACTGGCTGGGCCAGGATCTGTACGGCAAGAGCTGCCTGGATCTGTTCGCCGGCAGCGGCGCTCTCGGCTTCGAAGCGGCATCGCGTTCTGCGCGGCGGGTGGTGATGGTGGAGAAGTCGCGCAAAGTCTATGAGTCGTTGCAGGCCAACCGCCAGTCGCTGCAGGCCGGCGCGCTCGACGTGGTCGCCGGCGACGCGCTGCTGTATTTGAAGAACAGCCGCGAAACCTTCGATGTGATCTTCCTGGATCCCCCTTACGACGCCGACCTGCTGCCGCGGGCGCTGCCGCTGGCGCTGGAGCGCTTGTCGGAAGAGGGCGTGCTGTATGTCGAGGCGCGGCAATGGCCGGATGAGTTGCCGGAAGGTCTGACGGTGCTGCGGCGCGACAAGGCGGGCATGGTCCATTACGGCCTATTGATCCGCCAGCCTGGATAGGAGCGTCGCGGCGGGGAGTTTGCGCCTATGGATATAACCAGCGCGAACTTGCTCCCCCGGGCGGCGGGTGACAGAATTCATGTTGTGGAATACCTGAGGAAATTACTATGTCTTTGATGATTACCGACGAATGCATCAACTGCGACGTCTGTGAGCCGGAGTGTCCGAACAACGCGATCTCCCAAGGCGAGGAGATCTACCAGATCGACCCGGAATTGTGCACCCAGTGCGTAGGCCACTACGACGAGCCGCAGTGCCAGCAAGTCTGTCCGGTCGATTGCATCCCCCTGGATCCGTCCCGCGAGGAGACCCAGGATGAGCTCCACCAGAAATATCTGAAGATTTCGGGCAAGGCCTGATTGAGCTAAGTTATTGATGCGAAATGGAATGCCCCGCGGCCTGCGGGGCGTTTTTTATTTTTCGGCGAAAAAGTGCAGTTTTTTTCGCAAAAGGTGTTGACGATCAGGCGGGCCATCTATAATATTCGGGTCTCTTTCAGGAGGGATTCCCGAGCGGTCAAAGGGATCAGACTGTAAATCTGACGGCTCTGCCTTCGAAGGTTCGAATCCTTCTCCCTCCACCAGAATTAGATGAAGCGCTTGGCAGTGAAGTTAAGCTGTCTTGTTGTAAAGCCAGGCGGGTGTAGCTCAATGGTAGAGCAGAAGCCTTCCAAGCTTACGACGAGGGTTCGATTCCCTTCACCCGCTCCAAGCGTCTGATTGTAGCCTGTTTAAGGGCCCATGTAGCTCAGGGGTAGAGCACTCCCTTGGTAAGGGAGAGGTCGGCAGTTCAATTCTGCCCATGGGCACCACTAATTTTATTTGCTTGTTTCGTATTCAGGAAATTTGCCATGGCTAAGGAAAAGTTCGAGCGGACCAAACCGCACGTAAACGTCGGCACCATCGGTCACGTGGACCATGGTAAAACCACTCTGACCGCTGCTATCACCACCATTCTGTCCAAGAAGTTCGGTGGCGAAGCCAAGGACTACTCCCAGATCGATAGCGCGCCGGAAGAGAAGGCTCGTGGTATCACCATCAATACCGCGCACGTTGAATACGAAACCGAAGCCCGCCACTACGCTCACGTAGACTGCCCGGGCCACGCCGACTATGTGAAGAACATGATCACCGGCGCGGCTCAGATGGACGGCGCGATCCTGGTTTGCTCGGCCGCTGA